>CAZJEA010000052.1:0-15341 GCA_964544895.1 uncultured Bacteroides sp.
CCAATTTTATCGCTTAAGCTATGGCCACCCAATATCAGGTTATGAATAGTCAGGCGGCGAAGTCGTTCACCGCAGCCGAGAGCAACGAGAACCAGCGTCGCTGGAACGATGATAAATGGCAGCGCGCCAACTCTGACGAGAAGAACAACTATGACATCACTCGTCGCCATCTGAATTTTGAGATTACAGCCAATCGCGAGATAAAGCCTTGTGCCACATCCATCGGCATTGACGAGCGCATTCAGAAGCGTTTTGAGGCTCTTGGCAGACGTAATCCGAATGAGTATTGGAAGGTGCCCGTCAACCTCGTGAATAAGTTTGTGATTAGCGGTTCGCCGGAGACCATGCGGAAGTTGGCTTTTGGACAGCAAAAGGTAGACTTCTCCAAAGGCCCTCAGGTGGACAACAGCCAACTAAGGCGAGAGCAGCCTATCGAGGACTGGGCATTGGCCATCTATGATTTTATGGTGAAACGCTACGGCAAGGACAACATCGTCGGTTTTGACGTGCATCTTGACGAGAGTACGCCTCACGCCCATGTCACCATCATTCCGATAGCCCCTAACGGCAAATTGTCGTTCAAACATTTCTTCGGCAAGAATAAGTGGGAGGCGAGCAAAATAATGACGCAGTTGCACGATGATTTGTACGAGGAGGTGAGCAGTAAATTCGGATTGGAGCGCGGCGAGGACTGCCATGTCACCAACGCGCATCATGTTGACAAGGCTGAGTATTATCGTGAGCTTAGTCGCAATATCAAAGAGTGCGAAAAACGCCGGAAAGCACTATTGACGATGGTTACGAACCTTGCATCCGCCAAGCGCGACCTTACCCGTCAAATTGATGAGTTGGAGAAGCAGCTAAAGTCTAATCAGGGTGATGCCGAGCAACTTGAGAAGAAGATTGCCGACCTTAAAACGCAAAAGCAGGCAGTTGTTGATGCGTTGAAGGATAAGCAGTTTAAGTTGAGTATTGCCGAGCAGCAGTATAAAGATGCTAAGGAACAGGTTGATGCGATGGAGGATAAGTTGCAGAATGTCACCGAAAAAGTTGCCAAGAAGTACAACATCGTGTGGCAGGCTGCGTTGGGGAGTCTTTATCATGCTGAAATCAAAAATCTCTATGACAGTTGCGAGAGCTATGAGGATCATATTTGGATGCAAAATCACATCAAATTCGGTGAGATTCACAACCCAAAAACTTCGCAAGAGATACTTGATTATGCATTCCGGATGTTCGTCACATATGTCGATGGAGCGACCACCTTTGCCGAGAATACCAATGGTGGCGGAGGCGGTTCTGATGATGACTGGCGACGTCGCAAGGATGAGGATGAACTCGCCTTTGCAAACCGCTGTCTGATGCAGTCATACCAACGCTTCTACCCCATGAAGTTCACCGACCGTCGTTCCGGTCGCCGCCGCTAATCCGTCTAAGATGCATAAACCAATTGTAATTTGCTTATGACAAAGACATCCATCAAACTCAAATTCCGTTCCTCATCGGTCGCTGACCGAGAGGGAACGCTCTACTTCCAGATAATTCATGATCGCGTTGTGCGCCAATTGGCTACCGGTTATAAAATCTTCGACGATGAATGGAACAGCGCAAAATCTATGATTGTGTGTGGCAGCGATGCCACTCGCAATCAAATTTTGGTCGGCATCCGCGACAGCATCCGTTGGGACATCGAACGCCTTAACCGCATCATCAACGACTTCGATAAACGTGGCTACGCTTACACGCCGGATGAAGTGATTGCCGAGTTTCAGCGCATATCGCAGGAGCATACGCTGTTCAACTTCATGCAGCGCGAGATTGCGCAGCTACAGCAACGTGGCAAGATTCGCACGAGCGAGACTTACCAAACTACGCTGAACAGCTACCGAAATTATCGCAACGGTGAGGACATCATGTTGGATGCCATCACATCCGATGAGATGCAGTTGTACGAGGGTTCGATGACCGCTCGCGGACTTTGCCCGAACACCACATCCTTCTATATGCGCATCTTGCGCGCGGTTTACAACAAGGCCGTGGAGAAAGGTATCACGGAGCAGAAATACCCGTTCAAGCATGTTTACACAGGTATCAGTAAAACCATAAAACGCGCAATTTCACTCAATGACATCAAGCGTGTAAAAGCATTAGAATTGCCGGCAAACACGTCGTTATCACTCGCCAGAGATCTATTTTTATTCAGCTTTTACACACGTGGCATGACCTTCGTTGATATGGCGAATCTTCGCTGCAAAGATGTGCAATGCGGCTGCATTACTTATCTCCGTCAAAAAACTGGACAGCTACTGAACATCAAGATTGAAAAGTGTACTCAAGAAATAATCAATCGCTATCACAACCCTGATTCCGATTATGTTTTCCCTATCATCAAAACCGTTGGCAGAGAGTATCGTGAATACAAGAACGCGCTGAAATTGATTAATGTCAGGTTGAAGGAAATCGGTAGAATGATTGGCACACCGATCAAACTCACCACTTACGTTGGTCGCCACAGCTGGGGCAGCGCAGCCAAGACCAGCAACATCCCGATATCGGTAATCAGCGAGTCGATGGGCCACGACAACGAGACAACCACGCAAATTTACCTTGCCTCGCTCGACACCTCCGTCATCGACCAAGCCAACGCCAAAATCCTAAAGAAATTATAGTGGAATTTGTTTAGCAAACACGTCGCTCTCTTACTAAGAGAACGGCGTGTTTGCTAAATTGTTCATATATCAATAGTTACAAATGTAATAATCCAAACTCCGCAAAACATTTGGATTATAAAATCTGAGAATAGCAAATTTTTTATCAATAAAATTTCCTAAAAGTTGTTTTGTATTTGGATTTTATATACCTTTGCATACAAATATCGCTCTCTTAGTAAGAGTGCGACATAACTACATAGTGTATAATTCATCATTTTATACAGAAAAACTGCTCTACCTTACGAACATGGAAACGAGAGCCGACATCAATGCAATGAATTCGCCTGTCAATGGGACAGACGGCCGCGAAGCGCGCCCTTTTTGTTGGTATGCTGCTCGCACACAGATGAATTGTGAACGTAAAGCCGAAAAAGAGTTTAAAGGTATCGCAATAGAAACATATCTTCCTACACAAGAAGAAATCCATATATGGAGTGACCGCAAGAAAAAAATTCAACGTGTTGTCATTCCTATGATATTGTTCGTTAAGATGAACACAAATGATACAAAAAATGTTCATAGAACCCCCTACTTTTATGGATTTGTTGGAAATAATCGCCATGATACCAAACCAGCTCCAATTCCAGATAGAGATATAGAAACTCTTCGATTCATGCTCTTGCATTCAGATTCTCCGGTTTCAATCGAACCTAGGCCCATTAAGTTTGGTGATAAAGTCAGAGTTATTAGTGGAAAACTTCGAGGTCTAGAAGGCAATGTTCTTACTTCGACAAAAAGTCATTCTGAAATAGTTATTAATTTGAATGTTCTTGGATGCGCAAAGGTAACACTTTTACGCTCAAATATTCAAATTATTAAATATTGAGGGGTTACATTTATCGGCTTCTTGCATTAAGAATAAACTAAGAATACAATCAATTAATAATAAAAACAATGAATCGTATTAATTACAAGCAAATTATCTCAGTGTTGGCATTTATTGCCCTTGCAGGATTTAGTTGCTTTTGGACAGCAGAATCTCTGTTCATATGGCAACCATCAATTACGCTTGTAGGTGCATGGCTAATTGCCATAGTATTCTACATTGTTGCATCACTTTGTTTTTCCAAAGTATTTAAGTCTTTGGACAAAGCGGAAGACTTCCATGGAAAACTTTTTGGGCGAACTGGATCGTTCCTTCTTGGTTTGGTGGGATTAATTGTCTTTTGGCTTATGGTTAGTCTTCCGACCAATACTCACACATTGTTATATCGAGCTTCAATCCGAAGTATTGTAACTACAGACTTGACAAGAACCCAAGGCTACTTGCAAGGATTAAAGGATAATAATGTGGAAATAAAAAAAATTGAGAATAAGTATAGCAGTAAAAAAGATGCTGTAGATGCTTTAATATTGCGATTAATCGCAGAAATAGATAATCCGAGTGCAGTAGGAATCGGTTCGCGTTTTGAAAAGATTTTAGTCGAGCTTGATCAAACTCTTTTTGAAGGAGATCAAGGAAACAAAAAGTTACAACGCGTTGCCAGTGTTGGCACAACTCGTGCTCAGTGGCTGACCGCCATTAACTATTATCAAGCACAAGCATACGAGCAACTGAAATTATACAGAGCACGTTGCGACAAAAAAATTGACGAAATCAAGCAGATGATGGGCTCGAAGGAACTGAATAGCTTGATAAAGAACTGTGGAATAGCATTATCTGACGTAACTAAGATGAAAAGCGTCAATAATGATATTATAAATGGTGCCCTTGAAGACCTTGACAATGGCTATTCATATATAAAGTCAAATTCACAGTATATCGAGTTTAAGGATAAAGATAAAGAAAATTACACACGTGATGGTGCCATACCTGAAGCTCGACAAATGTTGAGTGTCCCAGATGTATGGAAAGACTTTCTAACTACAGACAAGTACGATGGGCATGGTTTTATCTGGTGGGTATTAATATCACTTTTGGTAGACCTTGCAGCATTTATATTCTTTAATATTGCTTTTAGTAAACAAAACAATAATGCCATTTAAATAAATCAAATGGAAAAAGATTTCAGCAAATTGGTTGATGACGACACCAATGTCGTTAAACCGGCAACTCACTCTAAGCAAGATACGAGTGATGATGCGAAACAAATCGAATTGGAGACTTACACCGACGAAGAAATTCGCGATGTAAATGCCATTACTGTCACGATTCCTGATACGACTATACCCATCGTTGTCTTGTTTGGCTCACAAGCATCAGGTAAAACTCTTGCGCTGCTTCGTATGATTAGATTCCTTGAATCAAATGAATATCAAGTAGTTCCAGAAGAAGTATTCCGTCCACAGAGCGATAAACATTATACAAAAATGTGTGCAGGATTAAAGACGATGGCATATAGTTCATATGCTCCTGGTGGTACCGATGTCATAAGCTTTATGCTTGTAAAAGTCTTGGATAGTGTTGGAAATCCGGTTTGCCAAATCTTGGAAGCACCCGGTGAACACTATTTTGATGGGTCAGCTAATCTGACTTTCCCAACATATATTAATGCCATTAGGACTGCGCCTAACCGTAAGGTATGGGTGTTCTTCGTGGAGCAAAATTGGGGGCATAATCAACAAGAAAGAGACTTGTACGCACAAAAAATCAAAGAAATGCAAGGCCTGATTTCTGACAATGATAAGGTTGTATTCTTGTTTAATAAGTCTGACAAGCTTCGTCATCAGTATGCTGGCCAACGGCCTAATATAAAAGTATTCTTCAAGAATATAGCGCAACAATATCCAGGTATTTTTAGCCGGTATGAGAACCATGGGCTACTTAAGTTGCTCTATGGTCAATATAACTTCAAAGCGATTTGCTTTTCATCTGGAATTTTTAATTCCACTAATGATGACAAAGAAGTCTGGACACCCGAAAATGATTCTTATTGCCAGGACTTCTGGAATGCAATAATGAAATAATCAATTCTAAAGAATTCATCTAATGATTCAAACTTACGTCTTTGGGACGCCATATGGCTTCAATTATTTCGAGTACGATAAGGAACCACAGTATGATGCATACTTTAAGAGTTTCTATATCTCAACGCGAAAAGGGAGCCGTATGATGATAAATAGAAATCATAACGGAGATACGATTTATACGTTTCTTCGTTATGATTTGATAGAAGCTCACAGTCGTCCTCATTCTTTTTTTGGAATGTCTGTAGTATTGAGTAATCATCAATATAGTGATGATCCTAAGAACGTTTTCCAATTCTTTGAATATCTTTTCGATATAGTTTGTAAACGTGGTAAAATATTTCAGTATACAGATTCTGAAAAGATTCAATACTCTGTGGAAAAATTCTCGGATGCTGCTGACGAAATTGAGTGGTTAAAAAAGAATTTGCCAAATATCTTCTCAAAAAATGCAGATGCAAATATATTGACTTATGATGGCAGCTTTCAACTTGGCAATACAGGTCAAATTGCATGTTTGTCAGACCAAGAGTCAAACGAATGCATCTTAAACGTATTAAAGAAATATCATTGGGTTTGTATTTCATCTGAATTTAATAAGATTCAAGAAAGCTCACAAGGAGAATCTATTTCGCCAGAATGTATTGAACTTAGTTATACTGAATTAGATAGCAAATATAACGAAATTAACGAGAAGCTAGTTCAATTTGCTTATGGAGATAAGAAAAATTCTTCAGATTTAATAAAGAATGCAGATTCAGACGTACAAGACATAACATCAAACATAATTAAGTTCATAAGCAATTTAGACGATTCTGAGGAAAAAAGTTCTTTTAAGGAGCTTTTAAAAAAGTATGAGCTTTTGGCTAGTATGATTTCATCAGCACTAAAAAGTACTCCTTCAATAGTACGTGAGCAGAATACTCAATATTGCTTCGCTTGTAAACAGTACAAACCATTGTCAGAGTTCTCCTCCAAAGATGCGACAAAGTGTATAGCATGTGAACGGAAATCACCACCTATCAAGACAAGACTCTGTACAAAATGTCATAAACAAAAGCCATTGTCAGAATTTACTAATGATAGTCATATTTGTAAATCTTGCAATTCAAGTCGGGTAATCATTGATTGGAATAAAATTTTTACGCCAAAATTGTGTGCTTCATTATTTACAGTTTTGATTATAACTCTTGGTTGTTGGTTCTTCTTGGGAGGGCATAAAGAAGATGAGTCTCATGATGATAGTGAAGTAGCTGTTGAAGAATCACCACTCGATGAATCATTCAGTGAGGATATATTCAGACAGTACTTAGAGCAAAAAGACTTTGATAATGCATTGCAGTACATTAAAGATTCGACTCCAAACAATTCTGAGCTTTATCTCTCACAAATTAAACGAGGAGTTGAGGAAGAAGTATTAGCCGAAATCGAACAATCCGATATCAAAAAAATTAATGATAATGTTACTGAATATTTTATTGTACATAAGTCGTACATTGATAATGGTTTAATAGATGACAAATATTGGATATCTTTCGCGTCCGATTATGTTACGCTAATGAACTTAAGCACTCGAAAGAACTTGTCAGAAAGCGATGTTATAAAGTGTAATGGTATTTTAAGTAAATATCCTGAAAATAACACTATATCGGATTTAGCACAAAGCATCGTAGATAGGTACAAAGCATCATTATCGTTAGTTCAATCAAGAGAGTTGAATGAAAATGTAACTTCCACATCCGTTACAATTACAAATTTTGACAAACAAAATCAGCAGATCGGTAATCCTTTGCAAACTAATAAAAGTGAAAATTATGACTTTACTGTTGGTAGCTTTGTGGTTATTCAAGTAAATTCCGATGAAAAAATAGGATTCCAAGATGGGCCGTTCTCTCATTCTCGTGAGAACAATTCTGTTAAAATCGAGCTAAAAAAAGTCGGTTCTAATTCATATACCATCGGTCGGATTAAAATCACTATTAATGCTAAACAAAAGCGACCCAAAACTTTCTAGCCACATGAGACAGTTTATTAAATTATCATTTATCATTTTGGGTATATCCCAGGTATATGCCCAAAATGAAGACTTGAAAAACGATAATAGTGATGAGTATGAACATTTACAAGTCATCTATAATCGTATTGATAACAGAGATTCTGTTATGCCAAACCTCAAAAAGGGTGCATTGGTAGACTCTTTATACGCTCAAATAGATGACTATCAAGACGCATTAGATATCATTACAACTTTAAACGACCGTCAAGAAGTGTCGATCTTATCATTAGAGAATCAATTATCGACTCTACAACATATGACTTCGTCAGATATTGACGTTTTTAAATGGACAATACCAAAGAATGACAAAATTCCATATTGTCTATCTACTCATATTGAAGTTATAAGAAAAATTCAGAGTATTGAGTCTCTATCTGATTCTATTGAGCGTAAGATACAACGGCTCAACGAAAAATTATCTGACGTAACTTCTGTAAATGTAAAAGAAACAATTCGTCTCGAAATTGAATCTGATATTTATCGTCTTGAGCAACAAATTAGTGATGCTCTATCAATGGATTTATCTTCACTTTCTACGGCACAAAAAGAATATCTAAAGCCAGGACTAACAACTAAGTATAATAAATTTATTAAAACATACTTCGAATGATGAAAAACTTATTATTTGCCTTAGCGGCAACCTTGTGCGCTTGCTTGATTTCTTGTCAAGGTGGGCAGAAAGCGTCACCTCGCGTAAACGTGTGGGCAGAGGATTCTGACACAACTTACGTTGGTGAAATATCAGTCAGCGGTGAACACGTAAAAGTTCCATTCAAAAGACTTTCCAATGGACTTGCTGAGGTACAAGTATCCCTCAATGGTGTACCGTTTAACATGTGGTGGGATACCGGTGCATCAATTACATGCATCTCCTTTTTGGAGCTACAAAAGCTCGCGAAAGAAGGAAAAGTAGCACTAGAAGATTATGAAGGTAATTCTGTATCTTCACTAGCAGACGGATCACAAGTTCAAGATGCACTATTCAGGATTAAGGAAGTTTACATCCAAGGGATGGATAATGAATCTCTCGTTTTGAAAGATGTCTTAGTTTCTGTATCTTCAAACGAAGACGCACCATTGCTTATCGGGCAGAACATTATTTCAGAGCTGCCAAAGCATTCATTTAATGATTCTAATGAAACAATAGATTTTGATAAACAGTAATGAACTTTAATTACTATTTGTTTGGCAATCCTCAAGGGCAGTATAATCAGTATCCAGATGATTATACTGCCTCAATTCTCAACATAGTCAGAACTGATGTCAAGTACAGCCGTCTTGTAATTCATCGAGATATGGATATAATGCATTATATTTACATTGAGCCACTTGATGATAACAATTACATTGGAATGGGCATCCTGTTCAATAAAGCATACATAAAAAAACCGCATGGATTGATATCACTTTTTAGATCTGTCATCGACAACGTGTTAATTCAATCTGGTGAAATAATACGTTATACATCTAAAGGAGATCTGCAGTATAATGTCATTAGAATAAGCGACCGATTAAGCGAATACGAGAAGGTCAAATCGTATATAAATTCCTATCTTGAGAAGAATAAATCCGCATTATGTTTAGAACAATTAGCCTCGACATATAACGGCATAAAGAAAACTGGTACTTTAGATACTTCTGCCTCTGATGCAGAGATTGTATCAGAAATGTCCAAATACAATACCCTATTTATTGAAAGTACTGGTCCAAAAAAACAGAATTATATTGATACGGTTATAGTTGGGTTGAGAACTCAAAATGAAAACTCACAGAATAGGATAAACGAGCTCTCGCTAGAAATAAATAAATTGAATAAAACTAAAAAACAATATAAGGTCGTATTATGTTTATTCTTTTTAATTCTATGCTGCGGAGTTGGCATATATTTCCTAAACGATAATTTAGTAAATACACAAGGTCAATTAGATGAAGCTAATTCTACAATTAGCGAACAATTATTAGAAATTGCAAATCAACAAGATACAATTAAAAGAGATAATCAAACTATTACGTCTCTAATATCTGAAAAACGCAACTTACAAGATAGGTGTAATGAGGCTGAAGGCAAATTGGATAACATAACTTCTGTAATAAATACTCGTCAGCCTATAATTATAACTGGAACATCAATCAATTGGAATAGTGGTTATTTATCATTTGACTATTATAGTTTTAAAGAAGAATCTATTGCCATTACAATAAGAACATATAATGAAGATGGATATTCCTATGTGCGAACCGAAAATATTTATGTATACAACGGAGCTGGGCATGAATCCATTTACGCAGGTCGATTAAATGGTGGCAAATGGTATTCATTTGTTTTATCTATAGGTAATACAATTATCGGCGGTGACAGACACTAAAGCGATAAAAGAGCAGTTCAACTGAAAAATCGAGGTAAATGTCTGAAGCGATTAAACATCTCACTTTGGCAATTATAAAACGTCGTAATTTAAAGAAAGAGAATCGCTTGCTAGGAATATTATTCAAACATATTGTTGTCGCAATAGTAGTTTGCTTCACGTATGTGCAGGCATGCGGAATTACTCGTCATGGGCTTGTGATTGGGCTCGGGAAATATCAGGATAAAGCATGGAGCAAGATTCACGGCGACAGAGATGTTCCCATCGTCAAGAAGATGCTGACGGACGTGGGCTATACAGACATTACCACGCTGGTAAATGAACAAGCCACAAAGAACGCAATTATCCGACAGTTTCAACGGCTGGTGAATAAAAGTGCCGTCGGTGACGTTGTCTATATCCATTTTTCCGGGCATGGGCAGAGAATGACTGACGTGAATGGTGACGAAGATGACGGCTGGGATGAGGCTTGGATTCCGTATGATGCAATGATGGAATATAGTAAGACTTATCATGGTGAAAAGCATTTATCTGATGATGAAATCGGTATGTGGATGACGAAGTTACGCAGCAAAGTCGGAGCCTCCGGACAAATCTTGCTCGTTGTGGATGCTTGTCATAGCGGTGATTCTTCAAGGGGTTTGGATAGTATTTGTGTGCGTGGCGTGTTCAATGATTTTGTTATTCCACAACCAACTGCAATGCGTAAATCAGCTCAAGTGGCAGAAAATTGGTTGACGTTAAGTGCTTGTAAGAGCTATCAGCTAAATAGCGAATTACCATCACACTATGGGCGACTGACATACGCTTTGTATGAGAATCGCCGGAAACTTGCCACACTAACTAACGATGAGTTATTGCAACTTATCGAAACGTACATGGATGACACGCGCTCACGTGGAATGAGACCACAGTCCCCCATCCTAACCGGGAATACTTCTACGTACTCTGTAAAAGCCGCCTTTGCAAAATGATCCGGTATAGCGTCATATTAATCCTAATGATGCTCAGTGCTGCAAACATATATGCGCAGACTGATCAAGATGAGGCAACGATATGCTGCACGAATGGCATCCAGCTTATTCAGGAAGGTAACTATCCGGAGGCACGCAATGTCCTTGATAAAGGTTACTCCTTAGCGTCGGGGCAACTCAAGACTAAATGTGCGTATTACAAAGGTATTTCGTATTATTTTGAGGCTGCTAATCAGTATGCTACCGCCGAATATAAGTCAGCTTACGCAAATTTCGGTGAAGCTCTCAAATATTTCATACGAACAACAGCTTACAAGGATATATGCTCCACATCGCAAGTGATGGGTGATATCAACAATCGTATATACGGGTTCTACGACCTTGCCACCGAACAATATCGTTACGCGTTTGATGTGGCTCGCAAATATAACTTAGTAAAGGCTCAATTTTCCGCCCTATCATCCTTAGTTGATGCTTATGACAACCAAAAATTATGGCGCAAAAAGATTGAGTATTCTCTCCGGCTGGATAGTTTGGCAAATTCTACGAATGATGTTGACCTTCGACATGAGATGCTATTGTACTTAGGCGAACAAGCCCGAATGAGCAAAGATTACAAGTTGGCAAACTCTTATTTTCAGCAAGTTCTTAATGAAGGCTACACCGGCAATGAATACATTCTATACAACAAATTGCGCGGATTGGCTATTGATGAAGAAAAGTATGACGACGCGCTAAAATATGGAGAACGCTGCATCCAAAGTTTTGCAAAAGAATTTAGAGATGATCCGGCACAAAAATATCAAGCCTACGCCATACAAGCAGATATTTATCGGATGCTTGGCGATAAGAATAATTCCATGCGTTGCTTGGATTCGTTGTTTGTGAGTCAGCAATATGGAGTTAATAATATAGTGAAGGCTCGTCAATATTGTCAGCGCGGACGTATTAAAGCCGCCTTTCAAGACTACGATTCAGCCATATCGGACTATAACATTGCTGAGTCTCTACTGACTGATAGCATCCGATCAGCCGCGATGGATTTATTTTTGAGTAACATCGCACTACGTGCCGGAGCGTACTATAAAAACAAGCAATACGAGCAGTCCAAACATGAATATCGGCAGTACGCACAATATATGTCATCGTTGTATGGGCAACGATCATCAAATTATGCCATATCGTTAGGATATATAGCGAATATTGAAGGCTATAATGCCGAGTATGACGCCGGTAGCCAACATTACCAAGAGGCAGCTAACTTAATGCTTGATATTGCAAACGCTGATTTACGTTATCTGCCATCGTCTTCGCGCAAACAATATTGGGACAACGTATCATCACTTCTTTGGTCTATGTCGGCTTATGGATTAGCTTGTGGTCTGGAGCAAAATGAGTTTACAGAAACCGCATATAATACCCTACTATTCTCTAAAGGTTTGATGTTGGCGTCTGAGCGGACAATGGATCAATTAGTTAAATCAAGTAATGATACAGAGCTGATTCGGGATTATAATCGCTGGATAATATTAAAACAGCAAAAAACCGATGCAGAGGCAAAGAATGATATTGCCACGGCGACAAATGTTAGCACAGAGCTGCACACTTTAGACAATCAAATATCGCAACAGCTGAATGCCTTGGGCGGACTAAATTTGCAAGATGACATAACATATCAAAAACTTCGTTCATCAATCGCCACCGAAGAAACGGTGGTTGATTTCACCGACTTTATTGATAAAGATAGTATTCATCAATATGTTGCATACATTACAAAAGCCAATTGGCAACATCCTAAATTGGTGCCTGTCTGCTCCGCTGAACAAATTGATTCATTATTAGCGACTGTAGGAGGTAACGCGGATAAATTATATAAAGGGAATGCCGCTTTAAAGTTATCGCAATTTATTTTGTCACCACTGCGCCGATATATCGGAACAGGGACTACTTATTTTATTCCATCCGGAATGTTGCATACAATGGCATTGGAAGCTATTCCCGGCGCAGAGCAATGCCATTTAATGAGGCTGTCATCCGCTAAAGAAATTGTGAAGCATAATTTAGCGCCGAAAATGCAGAACGTTACCACGGCAGTTTTGTACGGCGATTTGGATTATGATATGTCTTCTACCGATATGGAGCAGATGCACACACGTTACGAATTGCCATCACTATATGCCATGCGCGGTGCTGATGTAGTGCGTGGAGATACCATTTTTACGAAACTGGCTTCAACACTTAAGGAAGTCTCTGAAATTAATCGCATTTTATCCGCAGAAGGGCTAAGCGTGATTCCGTATACAAAGCAAAAAGGCACCGAGGAATCCTTTATAAGTATGAGTGGCAACTCACCTGATATTCTGCATCTTGCGACGCACGGATTTTATTATACGCCAACTGATGCACATAAAGCACGAGCGCTTTCCGGTTATGACGATATAATGTATTTAACCGGTGTCGTTATGTCCGGAGGAAATGCCGAATGGCAAGGAAAAAAATTGCCCGACGGCGTTCTTGGCGGATTGCTCACATCTGAAGATATCTCCCACACGGATTTAAGCAAAACAAACCTTGTCGTTCTTTCGGCGTGTGACACAGGGCGTGGCGAAGCAACTAATGAAGGTTTGTTCGGATTGCAACGCGCATTCAAAAAAGCCGGCGTGCAAACTATCGTGATGAGCCTATGGCAAGTCAGTGATATGGTTACTCAGGAATTTATGGTTGATTTCTATAAGCATTTAGCCTCATCTCATTGGAACAAACGTAAGGCTTTTGAACAGGCAAAAGCCGAGATTCAACAGCGATATCCCGAACCGTTCTATTGGGCAGGATTTATAATGATTGATTAACCTTAGAAAATCTACTGTCAACATAAATTTGTATTCAACAGATAACAGCTATATTAAATGACGTTTCGTAAAATGTTTAATATGTCAGATATAGAGATCATTGAAGGCATTCAGCGCAATGATGAACATATATGTGAGAACTTCTACCGAAGTTGTCATCGATATTATATGGAAAAACGATCGGGAGTCCTGTCGTTTAAATCCAATGTAGTTGAGTTGCAAGACTTGTTTCAAGATTCCTTTATTATATTATGGACTGAGATACAAAGCAAGAAAATTCATATACGGGATAATTACCCATGCCGTTTTGATATGGAAGGTCATTCTCGTCGTATGTCAGCTAACTTGCATACATATCTTATGTCAATAGCGAAGTATAAAAACTTTGAGATACTTCGAGAAACGGAACTCTTTGGAACTGATGAACCCTCAACTAATGAAACCGATTTTGAAGAAGAACCTCCAGAGATTTCGGCAGAAGGCATTGTCGCTTTAATGGTAAATTCATTACCTCAAAGATGCAAAGAGATTCTTACACTCTTCTATTATGAGCAAAAGACCCTAGATGAAATTCTTGCTATCAGAGAGGAAAATACGAGCAAGGATGGACTAAAAAGTGGCAAGTCAAAGTGTATGACTCAGCTAAAGTCTAAAATACTTGTCGAATTTAATAAGTATCACCTCAAACCATACCAACATGGATAATCAAGACAAAATCGATGCATATCTCCGTGGTGAAATGTCCGAGGCAGAACGCCGTAAATTTGAGGAGAAACTAAAAAACGATGCAAATGCATTCGATGAACTTCTGCTCACCAATGATATTATATCAGCATTGGAAGATAGAAAGCATAAACTTGAATGCATTCAAAATTGGCAAGGAGCAATAGATGAAGAGTCTGAATTGGAATATTCCTCTCAAATTTTCGAATATGATGTCAAGGAGCGAAATACGACTGAGCCTAAATATTGCGCAGCACCAACACAGACTAAGGCACGTAACCATAAAGTGTGGTATTGGGTGACAGGTATTGGTGTTGCTGCTTGTATTGCTATTGGCATATTTATAACTTATCCAACAAGTGATCAATATGTCACGACAAGTAGCCCATATTCTATGCCGGAGTTCGAAGGTGAACAAGCTTATCGTGGTGGCTCTACTGTAATCAATGATATTGATTCACTGATTAACGCCAAGCAATATCACAATGCTCTAGCAAAAATCGAAGAAGCTGAAAATGACTATGCTTCGATCATCTCGAATATCGCAGTTGTTGAAGTCGCAACAGAAGAACAAGAGTATGAGAAATCTCTCGCTGAAGATGAATTATACAGCATTGTTTGGAGAAAGATTAACGTCTTGCTCGCTTTAGAGAAAAAGAATGAGGCAATAACGATACTTCAATACTATCGCTATCAGCCCGGTATTTATCAAACAGAAGCGAATCAATTATGGGAACATTTAGCAGACTAACAAT
>CAZJEA010000053.1:0-12417 GCA_964544895.1 uncultured Bacteroides sp.
TATGTTCTTAAACATGTTTTCTCTCTTTCCTTTTGCTATTCACAACCCCTCCTCACCTTGTAATTCCTTTTTCAGAAATTCACGCAAATGCATGTGGCGTATACCGGGATATTGCGGCAGATCGCCACCAACCGGATCCATGGATATTACATACTTCGGAAAGTTATCTTTTATCGCTTGCAAATTTCCAAATTCTCTTTTTATAGTTTCTTCTGATCCGAGTAGATATGTCGCTTGTATGTATATGGTCTTATCGCCTCTTTTGGCTACAAAATCTATTTCTGTCGAGCGAAATATGCCAACCGTAACTTTGAAACCTTGTGCTAAAAGATGAAGGTAGATTACGTTCTCTATTATCTTTTCTATGCTGCCACGCACATTAAATCCGCAGAGTAAATTGCGCAATCCATGGTCTGCAAAGTAATATTTATTGTTCTGCTCAAAAAGTTTCTTTCCATGAATATCGTAACGTTGCACTGCGCTAACTATATAGGCATTACAAAGGTATTTCAGATATGTCGATGTCATAACATCTGACACTTTTGAGCCTTGTGAAACCATAGCATTAGCTATGTTGCGAATGGAAACGAGTTTGCCGGTTGTGTCAGCTATATAATGGGCTAGATTTTCTATAAATGTCACATTGCGTATTTCTTCGCGACTAACGACATCGCGCAGCATTACAGTGTTATAAACTGCCTGAAGGTAATCGTGTACTTGTATCTCGTCATCTATTTCATAGAGACATAACCCCGGCAACCCGCCAACTTTTAGATAACTTTGTAGGCTCTTATCCGTATCTTTCAACTTGTGAAATTGCAAAAACTCGCTGTAAGTGAGGCTGTATATCGGTATCTCAACATATCTCCCCGCCAAACGTGTGCTCAACTCCGACGAGAATATATACGCATTGCTCCCGGTGGCAATAATCTGGCATCTTTCTTCTGCTTGTAGACTTCGCAGCGCATTTTCATAGTCTCTTATGTCTTGCACTTCATCTATGAGCAAGTAATTTCGCCCATGCACCGGAAGGTGTTTGTTTACATAGTTGTAGAGCTCGTCGGAGTTCGTGATATCGCTGAATGCATAGAGCTCTTTGCTGATATAGAGTACGTTTGCGCCCTCAACGTTTGTTGATAGCCATTCGTGAACTTGTTTCAGCATAAAACTTTTGCCTACACGTCTTTGCCCGACAAGAATTATCATCGTCCCTCTATCCAATAGAGAGATGATATGATTTAGATAAATTGGACGACTGATGAGTTTCATATTCTTTAATTTTTCGCAAATATACAAAATATACTTTGCATTTTATACAAAAATAGCAAAAATGCAAAATATACTTTGTAAATCCTCGAAATTTGCGCGAATGCAAAATATAATTTGCATTTTGGCGCTTAAAAGGCACATCTACCATCACTGGCCGATGTGCCTCAATCACTATAACTTATATTGCTTTGCAGTAGATAGATAAATAACCTGATGCCGAGTCGCGCATCGCTGCGGCCCGTCACATTCAAACATCAATGAGTATTAAGAGCTTTTACTTTCATAGTGCATATTTTTCATTAGTTTATAGATTTTCTGTATTGTTCCGATAGTCAACAAACGCAGACATGACCGTGCGCATTGATAGCCTATGCTATCAATGTTAGCATGTTTTACGGAGATTGATATTAATTGATTGATTAAGAAGGATGCTTTTTGTAGTGTGAATCATAGCGGTTTTAGTTTTTGTAGGTTGAAGAACTTTTTTACGCGGCAACCTTGTGGTATGCCGTTCTATTATCTTGTTGTACGCAAATATAAACACTTATCGCGATTATACCTAACCGCTTAACTATCATTAATGTTTATTTGCTCTATTTTAGAGTAAAATCCTCGGTCTTAGTCTTTCACGTCTTCCCACTCGGCATCTTCTATCTGTGCCTCGGTGGTGTATTCCTCGTGCATATTCTCCGTGTTGGCGGCATTAAAATCAGAGTCGTCGGCTATTTCTTCAAATTCAACATATTCGCCAACATTCGGGTCTATCTTTTTCTCCGCACGTCTATATGGCTCGTCTTCTTGGCTTTCATTCTGTCTGCCTCCCATCGAGTCATACATATTTTGCATTTGCTTTTTTGCCTTATGCACTGCTCTTGCCACGCGTATTATCGGTGACAATATCACATACATAAATAGCAAAAAAAGTATGAGGAGTATCAATGACAACATAGTCTGTGTCTTTGTTTAATCTTGTGTGTGATTATTTTAAAGGTCGTTTTTGCGAGCTACAAGCGACAATAGCACATAGAATACTATAGTCCAGCCCAAACCGGTGATGCCATAGCCTACGATAAACATCAAGCCTGCAAACAATAGCACGTAGCGACGGAAATTCTCATTGATATTAAAGTTTTTGAACTTCAACGAGAACATGCTGAAACGTCCCACCATTGCAAACGAGGTCAGCAATACCAATATAATCATGGCAAAGGTGCCGGGATATCCTTGTTGAGCTACCCAACCTGCCAAGCCCATCAAAAATATAGCAGCTGACGGTATGGGCAATCCTCTGAAGGTTGTTGAGCCCGTGTCGTACACGTTAAATCGTGCCAAGCGCAATGCTCCAAACACTGCCACAAGCAATGCTGCAAAGCTAAATATGCCGGCTCCGTAATGATTCATTATGTTATATATCAAAAACGATGGTGCAACTCCAAAACTAACCAAGTCAGCCAAAGAGTCGAGTTCTGCTCCGATCTTGCTATATGCCTTCAGCAAGCGTGCAGCTGCTCCATCGCAGAAATCAAATATCGCTGCTGCGCCTATAAATATACAGGTCCAATGCCAGCCTTGCAAACAGCCAACATTTTCGTAGCACTTAAATGCCATAATGCATGCCAAACAGCCCGATAGCAAGTTCATGCATGTTATGGTGTTCGGTATTTGAGATATTATTTTTTTCATTACTTGCCTGTTTTATTATTTTTCAGGATGCAACACACCAATTTGTGTCACGCCTCCGGTTGTCTTGTCGCCAACGTTCACAAAAATCTCCGATCCCAGCGGCAGATACAAATCTATGCGCGAGCCAAATTTTATAAAGCCCATGTGGTCTTCTATTGACGCTTCTACTCCGGGGTGAGCGTATGTCACTATGCGGCGTGCCATAGCTCCGGCAACCTGACGCATCAACACTTGTTGTCCGCCTGTGGTTTTTATAACTACCGTCGAACGTTCATTCTCGCTGCTCGATTTAGGCAACCATGCTGCCATAAAGCGACCCGAGTGGTGCTTTGTGTATGTCACCTCGCCGTCAACCGGAAACCAGTTGGCGTGCACATTCAATACACTCATGAACACTGACACTTGTATGCATTGACATTTCAGATATTCCGGCTCGTAAACTTCTTCTACAGCCACAACCTTTCCGTCGGCACTCGATACTATCGCGTTTTTCCGTTCTCCAATGTAGTTGCGGCGTGGCGATCTGAAAAAGTTCGCTACAAGCGCATATAGCACACCCCATATCACTGTCGAGATGATGGGCAGCGTGTAATTACTTGAGCACAACCATAGGGGAACGTTTATAATTAGCACTACCAATAGCAAAACTATCAGTATATTTGTGCCTTCGTGGTGTATCTTTACTCTCATTATTTTTTTTGAGGATTGCCTGTGTTATTTTTGTTTTGGGTTGCTTTTGAGCCGATAAGTGATGGTTATTGTCTTTGCAATTGGTATGATACCAATGTGCAAAGTTATAAATAAATTTTATATAACAACCAATTTTACGACTTTTTTTCCCTCTTTTAGCACGTTATGGCCGTTTCGTCGCTTTTATTCTTTCTTTTTCCATCCGCGCGGGCGCATCAATGGGCCTTGGCTAGGCGGCAATTGAGGCTTGCGTCCGGTGATGCTCTTCAGCGCTTCGGGATTGCGGCGCTTTGCCAACGGATTGTCTGTTTCCGGTGCTTCTTGAGCATTGTCTTTTCTGTCGAAACGTGAGGGCTTACGGTCGTCCTTGCGGCCAAATCCTTTCTTCTCGTCTTTGCCGCCAAAAGGCTTACGGTCGTCTTTGCGCCCAAAGGGCTTGCCACCTTTTGCTGCGCCTTTACCGCCTTTTTTCTCCACGCGTTTCTCGCTTTTTAGCTTGCCTCCGGCAGCGCGGAAGTCGCGCTTGTTGCCTTCGAACATTATGTATTGACGCAGTTCGCAGTCAAGTGAGCCGTTAAGCATGCTCACCTTCTCACTTGGTGCCAAACCTATCTTTTGGAAGTATTCTTCTCTGTAGCCAATGATCCATGCTTGCCAGCCCGGGAACACACGTTTCAACTTTGTGCCGATAAGCTCATAAAGAGCATCCATGTCGGGCGCTGATATGCGTTCGCCGTAGGGTGGGTTAGTAACCACATATCCTGCCGGTACGGGTGCTTCTTCCCATGCCGACAATGGCTTAACTTGTATGTCTACATATTTCGACACACCGGCACCTTTCACATTGCGACGTGCTATCTCTACTGCCACCGGCGATATATCGCAGCCAATTATAGGATATTTAACCTCGCGCTCTTGGCTGTCGTCGTTGTACAACTTCTCGAACAGCTCTTGGTCGAAGTCTTGCCAATGTTCAAATGCGAACCCTCGGCGGAATACTCCGGGGTTGATGTTTGCTGCTATCAGCGCTGCTTCTATTGCAAATGTGCCTGAACCGCACATAGGGTCTACAAACGGACAATCGCCCTTGTAGCCGCTTAGCATTATTATGCCCGCTGCCAATACTTCATTTATCGGCGCTTCGGTTTGTGCCACGCGATAGCCGCGTTTGTGCAACGATTCGCCTGACGAGTCAAGGCTAAGAGTTACCTCGCCTCCATTTATGTGTACGTTTATCAACACGTCAGCATCGGTCAAGCGCACGCCCGGACGTTTATCTCCGTAGCGATCGCGAAACCAGTCTACTATGGCGTCTTTTACGCGATATGTTACAAATCGAGAGTGTGTGAATGTGTCACTATTTACTACAGTATCGATTGCAAAGGTTTTGTCCAGCGACAATAGCGTGCCCCAATCATATTCTTTCACGCGCTCATATAGCACTTCGGGGTCAGCGGCGGCAAAGCTATAGAAGGGTTTCAATATTCGCAAGGCCGTGCGGCAGCACAAGTTCGCCTTGTACAGCATCTCCATGTCTCCTTCAAACGACACCATGCGGCGTCCGGGTTCTACGTTGCGTGCGCCTAAGTTGCGCAATTCGTCGGCTAGCACGGCTTCGAGCCCCTTCAGGGTCTTAGCCACCATTTTAAAGTCGTGTTCCATTAAGTCAAAGTTTATTTGCTTTTGCAAAGTTACTCAAAAACCTTGACTTATCCCAATTTAACGCCCAAAAATTCCTCTTTACAGCCTTTTCGCCAATTCCTGCAGGTGCTTTAGCTTGGCGCGCTTCACTGCACTGCCCTTAAATATAGCCCTAAATTCGTCGTCGCTCATGCTCAGCCACCGCTCTAGCGATAGCTCTAACACTGCCTCACGCGGCTTAAATTCGTCTATCTCCGTCACTTTCGCCTTCTTGTTGTGCGGGCAAGCCAATCGGCATGCGTCGCACCCGTATATGTTACCCGCCAAGTTTATCCCGTCGGGCAATTCATCTCTATTTTCTATTGTCAAGTACGATAGACAACGCGATGTGTCGCAGCTGCCGTCGCCAACCAGTGCTTTCGTCGGACACGCGTCTATGCACGCATGGCACGTGCCGCATCCCACGCCTTGCAGTGCCTCGTCGCCATCTATTGCCAGCGTTGTCACTATTGTGGCTATGAAAAATGCGCTGCCTTCGCCGGGCACAATAAGCTGGTTGTTGCGCCCTATAAATCCGAGTCCGGCCTTCGCTGCCCAATAGCGTTCGCGCAGCGGAGCAGTGTCTATGCAGATGCGGCTACTCGCCCCATACTCTTCTGCCATGCGCTCCACCACCGGCTTTAGCCTCGCACGCAGCACCTCGTGATAGTCGCTGCCAAGCGCATAGTCAGCCACTCGCGGATAGCCGGCATGGCGCTCTGCCCCGGCGTTATAATTAAACAAGCATATCATCAGTGAGCGTGCCCCTTCGAGCAGCAACTCCGGATTCTTGCGCACATCGCCATACCGCTCCATATAGCCCATAGTGCCGTGGCGCCCGCTCGATAACCATTCGTCATAAATGGTTATTGCGCGGGCGTCAACGTCGCTTATTTCCGCAAAGCGACAGTGTTCGGCGCCTGCATTGAGTGCCATTTGTCGCAATTGCTCTTTCATTGCTATAAGGTTTTAAATTCGTATCCTTTGCGCTTAAGCCATCGCAGTGCTTTGGGCAATGCTACAAGCATATTCGGCGCGGCTTTTAGTGAGTCGTGAAAAACAACTATTGAGCCGTTGCGCACGTAGCGTGTCACATTTTTAAACACTTGCTCCGGATTCAGCTTATTAGAGTAGTCGCGGGTAACAACGTCATACATCACCACATTGTACCGCGCATTTACTGCCCTTATCTGGTTGCGCTTCATCAGCCCGTGTGGCGGTCTGAACAAGTTGCTCCCTATCAGCGCATCTGCTTCCGCAATATCGCGCAAATACGTGCGCCAAGCACAGTGTATGCCTTGTATGTGGTGCATAGTGTGATTGCCTACGGAGTGGCCTCGGCGGCGCACTTCTTCCAGCAATTCCCCATGGCGGCGCACATTGTCGCCGACCATGAAGAATGTTGCTTTCACATCATATTCATCGAGTATGTCTAGCACCTTCGGCGTTACCTCAGGCACAGGCCCATCGTCAAACGTGATATAAACTGTTTTTACATCACGGCTTTTTATGCGCCATATCGCCTCCGGAAACAGCAGCCTGTACGTTAGTGGTGGCTGTTCTATGAACATTGCTCTTTTCTGGTTTTATCTGCCAACAACTCTGCGCCAGTCGCTCAAGCTAAATCCGAATTCTCGGCTCACTTTTGTGCTCATGGCCATCGGGTCGATAGCATATTGGCTGTGTAGCATCTTCAATGCTTGTGCCACGGCTACGGTGCGGTCGTAATATCCGTTGCCGCTGTTCAGGCTTTCCAATTGTTCGTCTGTGAGGTTGCGCAGATATACCCAATCGTAAGCCTCGTAGCTGTCGCTTATTGACATTGTGTTGTCAAGCATATTCAATACTTCTTTGTCTAAACTCTTATCTTTAAGCATCGCTTCGCGCAACTTGTAGTAGTTGTCAAAGCCTATGGCTATGCTCAAGTAGTTGAGTGCGGTTCTCTCTGATTGTCCCAAGCGTGAACGTTGTCCGGCGCTCAGTTTTGTTGCGTAGCGCACCAATTGTCCGTAGCGGTTTATGCACGACGTGTTGAAGCGTTTTGCTGCTTGCAAGTCTGCATCTTTGCCGCTTATTGCCCATAAGCGTCCGTACAATTCTGCCATTTGCAAATCGAGCATCGACTCATAGCCTGCTACTTTGCCCGGCATCTTCTCGTCTATGGTTTGCAATAGGTTGCGTGCCATGTCAGCGCGGGTTGCCGGAACAGCGCTCTTGTGTTTGCGTGCGTACTCTTTCGCCCATGTTGATGCAGGGGCATCTGCGTCGGCGAGCAAGCTCTCTACAACCTCAAGCACTGCCAAGCGTGTTGACGATACCATGCGGCGCACGGTCTCATCCAAGTACAAGTCTTTGCCTGAATCGAGATTGCCCCACTTGAAGCGCGACATTATGTTCTCATAAGCTTTGTCGGCTACGGGCGACACATACTCGTCATAGAACGGTGTCACTTCTTTTGCCATACCGGTGTTGTACATATATTTCTCAAATCCGAGATAATATTTCGACGGTACGGTAGTAGCAAAGTACACCGGACGTTTCCATCCGTTGCTTGCGCTGTTGGCGATAATGTCGAATGTCAACATCGTTGTCAATCCGCTTGAACGGGGTATTGCGTCTGCTCGCAAATCCATATACGCTCCGCCGTGCAAGCTGTCTGCTGTGCTCGGGTAGCGACCAAATGCTTTGTAGGTTGACGCACTGTCGAGCGGTGCATAAACATTGCGGTCGGCATAGACCATGCGCACATCATCTTCTGTCAATCCGTATTTAGCACGCATGCGGTTCGACGATGCCGACGTGCCGTTATAGAATGTTGTTAGCGATTCTTCTGCTGTCACAGGCACACCCGACAGCGAGTCGGTGGTGTCGGTGTAGCGTTGCAACCAGAATTTATCGTATTCGTAGTCTTGGGGACGAGCATACATAGGCACGCCTTCTGCTGTGTAGGCAGTCTTGCGCACTTGGTTTGCATACCATTCTGTTGCCAAATACGACAAGTTTACTACTCTCACATCGGTGCGGCAGCCTTCTACTTCTTGGGCATACCAGAGAGGGAAGGTGTCGTTATCTCCGTTTGTGAATATTATAGCGTTTTCATCCAACGAATTCAAGTAGTTCATACCGAAGTCGCGGCAGGTGTAACGGCCCGAGCGGTCGTGGTCGTCCCAGGTTTGTGATACCATTTGCAATGGCACTGCTATGCCTATCACTATGGCTACTGCGGCGGTTATCCACTGCTTTTTCTCCGAGAGTTCGCCTTTAGCTTTTGTCAGCTTCCGTATGCCGCTGTTTAGTAGCGATGCCAATGCGGGCACGCCCAAACCTATCCAAATAGCAAAGGCGTAGAATGAACCGGCAAATGCATAGTCACGCTCACGCGGCTGACATGGCGGCTGATTCAAGTACAACACAATTGCTATGCCTGTCATGAAGAACAAGAAGAATACTACCCAAAATTGCTCTATGCCGCGGTTTGCGGTAGTGTGGCGCGTTGACAATGCTTGCCACAACAAGCCTATCAAGCCAAGCAACAACGGCAACATGTAGAACACGTTGTGACCTTTATTGCCTTTGCCAAATTCATCAGGCAGCAATGATTGGTCGCCCAAACGCAAGTTGTCGATAGCAGGTATACCTGAAATCCAGTTGCCAAGATGTGGCTCGCCGTTGCCGGCTATGTCGTTTTGGCGTCCTGCAAAGTTCCACATAAAGTAGCGCCAATACATGTGGTTGAGCTGATAGTTTAGGAAGTAGCGCAAGTTTACAAGCGCACCCATTTTCCAACCTTGGGCGGTGTAGGGCTCTTCACCATATTGTCCGGCTATTGTGCCTTGGTCAAATTCTTTGATGTTATTCAAATACGGGCGTAGCTCGTTTTCGGTAACATAGCCTTGGTCTGCCCATTTTTGACGCACTGACACGGGTATGTTTTCAAAGTCCGGATTGGTGTATTCAGCCCAGCTCTTGTAGCTGCGGAAGTGCTCCGGCATCTGGCTGTACATACGCGGAAACAACATTGTGATGTCCGAAGAGTAAACGTAGTCGGGTTTGTGCGACTCAAGCACGTACTTGTCGGGCTCGTCAGCACTCTTTTTCACTACCTTGGTGTAGGTGGTTGTGCCAACGTCTACGGGCTCGCTGTTGTCATACACTATGCCTTTCAAGGGCTGTGTTTCAGGGTAGCCTTGTGAGTCAACTTCCACTCCGTATATCGGATTCTGTTCGTCATCATAACCCAAAGCCACCAAATTCAATTCTTCGGCTATGGTTTGACCGTATAGCAACGGGTTGTCACCATATTGCTCGCGGTTCAAGTACGATGCCAACGAAAATACGTTGTCGGGTGCATTTTGGTTCATCGGCGTGTCAGAGCTTGCTCTGATGAGCAGCAATGCGTACGATGAGTAGCCTATGAATATCACAAATATGCTTTGCACAAGCACATTAAATACTCGCACGGGCACTTGTTTGCACCAGCCCCACAAGTATATCACCAAAGCGGCTATCAAGATGCACGGTATGATTGCTCCGTGGCCTATGAACGGCAGTCCTGAGATGATGATGCTTGCCAAAACGCCTATCTTGATTTTTGTGGCGCTCTGTTGCGCGTATAGCTGTTTTATTGTCCAAATGAACACTGCCACGGTCAGCGCTGCATAAAATACTACGCCTGTGTTGTAGCCCATGCCAAAGCTGTTAACAAACAATAGCTCAAAGCGTTGTGCTACGGCGATGAAGCCCGGCACCAAACCGTAGAGTATCAAACCCACTATCGCTGCCGACACTACCAACGCAAGCAAAGAGCCTTTTGCCGTTGGCTTGCTGAATTTCTTGTAGTAGAATATCAAGCCTATTGCCGGTATGCACAGCAAGTTAAGCAAGTGCACCGCGATTGATACGCCTATCACGTATGCTATCAACACCAAATAGCGGTCGCTATGTGGCATCTCAGCACGGTTTTCCCACTTCAATATCAGCCAGAATACTAACGCTGTGCAGAATGATGAAAACGCATATACTTCGCCTTCTACTGCCGAAAACCAAAACGTGTCGCTCCATGTGTATGCCAAAGCTCCACATATGCCACCGCCCATTATCAGCGCTGTCTTCAACCACGATATTTCTGTGGCGTCATCTTTGACTGTTAGCTTTTTTATTAAGTGAGTGATTGTCCAGAACAATAGCAATATCGTTCCTGCCGACAACAACGCCGACATGGAGTTTACTGCTACGGCTGCTGTCTGTGCTCCTCCGCCAAATAGCGTCACAAAAAAGCGTGCCGTCAACATAAATATCGGGTTGCCTGGCGGGTGACCTACTTCTAGCTTGTAGCCTTGTGATATAAATTCGGGACAGTCCCAAAAACTTGCTGTCGGCTCTATTGTGAGCAGATATGTGACTGCTGCTATCACAAAACACAGCCATCCCAGCGAGTTGTTAATAATGTTATAACGTCTCATGTTTATGATATTTTTTTCTTTTTTTGCCGCGAGTTTTTGGTCATTTTACTCGCTCCTATTTTTACACTAACCTTTGTGTGATTAGAGTTTACAGTTTTATTAACTTGCAAAGTTAACTATTTATCTCAATATTCTCGCATTTTTCAAAAAAAATAACCCTTGCCATCGTTACCTTTTCATAGCTGTTCCTTCACTATAATTTGTATTTTTTTCTTGCCGATATCGGCAAAAATTGCTACTTTTGCTCATTCTCACTCCCCTAATCTTGCCGATAATGAACTTTATCTCTGTAAAAATTTGGGCTGAAAGGATGGGCGTATCTCAACGCACAGCCCGCAATTATTGCGTCTCAGGCAAAATTCCCGGCGCTTTCCTCGTAGGAAAAACCTGGAGCATCCCCGAAGATGCCCAATTGCCTCTTCGTAAAAAGCATGTGCCCGTTTCTCCGCTTTTGGCTATTTTGCGCGAACAAAAAAACGCTAAACTCAAAGGCGGCATTTATCATCGCATTCAAATCGATTTAACTTACAACTCTAACCACATTGAAGGCAGTAAGTTAACTCACGACCAAACTCGATATATCTTTGAAACTAACACCATCGGCATCACTGATGCTGCCATAAATGTTGATGACATTATCGAAGCAACTAATCACTTCCGTGCCTTTGACTTTATTATTGACACGGCTGAGACAAACCTGTCTGAAAACTATATCAAACACTTACACTTATTGCTTAAATCGGGTACTTCCGATGCCGAAAAAAGTTGGTTTAATGTCGGAGATTACAAGAAACTTCCAAATGAGGTTGGTGGTATGGATACAACTCTCCCCGAAGATGTCCACACGGCAATGAAGGCTCTCCTTAAACATTATAACTCGCTTGGCAAAATTTCGCTCGATGATATTCTCAATTTCCATCACCAATTTGAGTCTATTCACCCTTTTCAAGACGGTAACGGAAGGGTAGGTCGACTTATAATGTTTCGCGAATGTCTGCGCAACAATATCGTTCCGTTTATCATTACCGACGACCTCAAAATGTTTTACTACAACGGGCTGCGTAATTGGCCAAAAATCAAAGAGTTTCTTACCGATACTTGCCTCTCCGCCCAAGACTCTTTCAAACATCTGCTACTTAAATTTCGCATACCACACTAAGGCTAAAATGCTGATATTGAATTGTCTTATAATTTTAACATAAAAACATTAATTTCTCCATTTTATTTCATATATTTGCAGCGTCGAATGCTATGATTAACATTCATCGCAATTATGCCCCTTGGCGATTCTTCGTCGCCCGACTCTCTTCCTTATTTATTCTTACATGATTTTATAATTTTCAAATATTATCCTTTATGAAAAAATTTTTACTCTCTTTGGCGTTAGTCCTAGGGCTCGCATCTTCAGCCTCTGCCGACGTTGTTGATGTTCTCAACTTCGCCAGCCTTGGGTTGAAAGCCCAGAGTACTAGTTACGCCGAGCACACGGTGTCCAGCACAAACTCCGGTGCCTCTTACGTTTTGCAATGTGCAGCTCCTACTGATATTCTGCAGTTCCGCTCTAGCAATAGCAATTCGGGCGTTGTCTCAACAACTTCAGGAGGCATACTCAAATCTGTTAAAATCACTTATG
>CAZJEA010000053.1:12517-15230 GCA_964544895.1 uncultured Bacteroides sp.
CGCTATCTATCTCACTTCAATAGAGATTACTTACACTGCCGACGCTCCCGCCGTTTCTCTTCCAACCATATCTTTCGATTATGACAACAAAGTCACCATCTCTCACACAGATGCTGACGTTGCTATCTACTACACCACAAACGGCGATACTCCCACAACAGAGTCTCAACTCTACACCGAGCCTTTCGAAGTCACCGAAGCCGCTACCATTAAAGCTATTGCTACTAAAGGCAGCGATAAAAGTGCTGTCGCTTCAAAAGATGTTACTCCCTATGTTACTTACGACGGCTTTGACGCAATGCTCAAAGCTAACCCCGCCAAGACTACCGACTTTATCATCAGTGGTCCGTTAACTGTAGCTTATCAAAACGATCGTTACACATATGTTAAAGATGCTGCCGACGATTGGATGCTAATTTTCAGCTACGCTAATGCCGGTCTCGTACCGCAGTCGCTTGTTAATGGCGACCAATTAGGCAGATTCATTGGTAAATACACCCCCTATAACGGTCTTCCCGAAATAGCTCCTTCTGCTGTTCTCGAAAAAATCGAGGCTACTTCGCCTATCGAACCATCGGAATCTCCTATTGAAGAAATTAATACTACAACCTATAACCAATTTGTTCAAATTACCGACGTTACTATTGCAGCAGGTGCCGATGCCAATAATTTCACCTTCTCTGACGAAACAAAAGAAATCCACGCTTACAACCAATTCGGCCTCACAATCACTCCCGGCACAGGTTTCACCGTAACAGGTTTCACTGGCGTTGCTGCAGACGGCACTTTCCAAATATTGCCAACAGTTATCGACGCTACTAACGCTACATTGGCTTGCTTTGCTCCTACGTTCAGCAAAGCTTCAGGCTCTACTCTTGTAGCCGGTACTACAGTGACTCTCACTTCTGCTACCGAAGGCGCTTCTATCTATTACACCCTCGACGGCACAGAGCCCACATCTGCTTCTACACTCTACGAAGCTCCGATTGCTGTCAACGAGTCGCTAACAATCAAAGCTATCGCAGTTAAAGAAGGGTTCCTTGACAGTGAAGTCGCTACTGCTTCATACATTGTTCCTGTTGTCGCTACTCCCGTTATCACTTTGGGCTATGACAACAAGGTTACTATTACAACAACAACCGAAGGTGCTGCAATATACTATACCCTCGACCTCACCGACCCTACTGCCGAATCTACAGCTTACACCGAGCCGTTCGAAGTTACCGCAAACGGCACTGTTAAAGCTATCGCAGTTAAAGGCGATGCCTCAAGTAGCGTAGCTTCTAAGTCTGTGCAGCTTTACACCATCTATGATGACTTCGCTACTGCCGAAAAATCAGCCGATACAAACCCGTTTGTTGTTAATGGTCCTTTAACCGTTGTTTACCAATCAGGTTCTTACACATACGTTAAAGACGCTAGCGAAAGCATAGCTCTCATTTATTCAACTACCAGTCTTGTTCCGCAATCACTCGTTAACGGCGAGCAAATTGGCGCTTTCTATGGCAAGCTCTCGTCTTACAATTCTCTCACTCAATTCGTGCCGAGCGCTGCTATCGAAAAACTCACCACAACTGTTGACCCAATAGAGCCGCAAGAAGATTTCGATCTCGCAAACATTGACCCCGAAAAATGCAACCTCTACGTAAAAGTTGCCGGAGCTAAAATCGCTGCTACAAGCAGTGCCAAATCGTTCACCATCACCGATGCTAACAACAGTTCTGCTACACTCTATAACCAATTCAGCATTGACATTCCTGTTGGTGACAACCTTACCGTCTACGGTATTACAGGCCGCTATAACTCGGGTGCACAACTTTATCCTGTGTTCATCGACCAAAGCGCTGCTACAATAGCTTGCGAAACACCGACTTTCAGCGTTGTTCCCGGATTGGTTGTTTCAGGTACCACAGTTGAAATCTCTACCGAAACCGAAGATGCTACAATCTTCTACACCCTCGACGGCACAGAGCCCGACATCAACTCTACACAATACACCGAGCCTATCGCTCTCACCGAAGACGTCACTATCAAAGCTATTGCTGCTAAAGAAAATTACTACAACAGCGCCGTAGCTTCTGCTACATACACAGTCCTCCCTGCTAATACTTCTTTAGCACAGTTCAACTTCACGGACGTCTGCTCTCTCAGCATCGCCGGCGACATTGACCAAACAAAACTCGCAAGTGCTAGTTCTTATGTAGAGATTCCTAAGTTGTCTCCCACAACTGCCGCTGCTAAAATGACATTTGGTGGCACTCCCGGTACAACAACCCGTATCTTCAACTACAATGGCACAACTGAGCTTCGCATTTACAAAAGTGCTACACTTACAATCAGTGCAAACAACGATGGTGAATACATCAACTCTATGGAGTTGACTACCTCAAGTTCATTCGCTGCTACTGTCGACAAAGGTACTTATGCAAATAATAAGTGGGAAGCTAAAGATGCCGATGGCAAACCTGTAGCTGCAACTTCAGTTACTTTCACTTTAACTGCAAACTCTCGCCTCAGCACGCTAAATGTTGTTCTCGGTAGCGATCCTACGGCTGTTAGCAATATCGCTGTCGACAACACCGACAATGCTCCTGTTGAATATTACAACCTCCAAGGTGTACGTGTTTTGAATCCGTCTAACGGCCTTTACATCGCTCGCCAAGGTGGTAAATCTTATAAGATAATACTCAAGTAAGAATAATTAGTTTGTTAG
>CAZJEA010000054.1:0-2804 GCA_964544895.1 uncultured Bacteroides sp.
TGAGGCGGTGGGCTATTTTTTGATGAAGGGGAGGGATTGGGCTGTAGCGCCCCAAGAGGAGCGGTCTAATTTGCGATAGCCGACAGCTTCGCGCACATGTTCGGGCTTGATGTCGGGACTAGCAGCGAGGTCGGCAATTGTACGAGCGACGCGCAATATTCTGTCGTATGCTCGCGCAGACATATCGTAAAGGTCCATAGCATCTTTCACAATTTGCATGCATTTGTCGTCGAGAGCACAATATTGGCGCATAAGTTTGCTGTTGATTTGGGCATTGCAATAGACACCACGGACGTCTTTGTAACGCACGGATTGAATGGCTCTAGCTTTAACTACACGTTCGCGTATGGTAGCAGAACTTTCGCCTTGAGCCATAGAAGAAAGTTTATCAAATGGTACGGGGAGGATTTCGCACTGTATGTCAATACGGTCGAGTAGTGGTCCGGAGATGCGGCTTTTATACTTAGCAACTGCGCCTGCTGAGCAAGTACACTCTTTAGTCGGATGGTTATAATATCCGCAAGGGCAGGGGTTCATAGATGCAACGAGCATGAAAGCAGCAGGATAATCAATGCTATATTTAGCACGCGAAACGGTGATGTGTCTATCTTCGAGGGGTTGACGCATAACCTCGAGAACGCCGCGCGAAAATTCGGGGAATTCGTCGAGGAATAAAATACCGTTGTGAGCTAAAGAAATTTCACCGGGCATAGGATTAGAGCCGCCACCGACTAAAGCGACAGGAGAGATGGTGTGATGCGGAGAGCGGAAAGGGCGCTGTGTGAGCAAGCGAGAGCCGCGACCTAGCTTACCAGCCACGGAATGTATTTTGGTAGTTTCAAGAGCCTCTGAGAGGGTTAATGGAGGCATTATAGAAGGGAGTCTCTTCGCCATCATAGATTTTCCGGCACCGGGAGGACCAACGAGCAAAATGTTGTGACCACCGGCGCAAGCCACTTCAAGAGCACGCTTGACATTTTCTTGACCTTTGACATCGGCGAAATCATATTCGAAATCGGCTTGAGCAGCGGCAAATTCGCGTCGCGTGTCGACAATTGTAGGCTGAAGCTGTTGCAAGCCGGCAAAAAAGTTTATAACTTGAGAAAGGTTATCAACACCGAAAACTTCCAAATTATTAACTACTGCAGCTTCGTGAGCGTTAGCAGATGGTAAAATCATGCCTTTAAAACCGGCAGCACGTGCAGCGATAGCCATAGGTAAAGCGCCACGAATAGGCAAAACCGAGCCATCTAAGCCGAGTTCGCCCATAATGTAATATTTGTCGATATAAGGAGCTTGGATAGTGCCATTAGCCGCTAACGTAGCCAGAGCAATAGGGAGGTCGTAAGCGGAGCCTTCTTTCTTAACGTCAGCAGGGGCTAAATTGACGATGATGCTACTACGCGGGAATTCATAACCGCACTCAACAATAGCAGAACGGACACGCTCTGCCGACTCTCTAATAGCAGTGTCGGGTAAACCGACAATAACGAAAACGGAGCCGCGGCTAGCGGCAACTTCAATTGTCACCGTAATCGCATCAATGCCTTGCAAGGCTCCACCATAGGTTTTGACTAACATTGGTATTAAGGTATGATATATGCAACAAAATTAGTTACAAATAGCATATAATCAAAATTTATGGATGGATTTTTTCGAGGCTGACGCGGGTTACTTTACAAGGACACGGCGCGAAAAGTCGTCGACGACGACAATGTAAAGACCTTTAGCGAGAGACAATGTAGAAGTTCCGGCAGAGAGAGTTCCGTCGAGATATGTAACACCATCAACACCATATACGGCTACTTTTTGAGGGCTCGATAACTCAATGCACAATTGACCAAGACGACAATAAGCATCCCACGACTTATAATCGGAAAGGACACCGTCTATACCGTCAGAGCCAAAATAGTCAGTGATAGAGATATTGTCGACACACATGCGCTGACCGGATTTTTGCTGCACTTTAATGCGGACCTTACCGGCTTTATTGACATTGAAAGAGTAGGGAGCGTATGACTTAGCCGCTGTTTTAGGAGCAGGGAGATCAACAGATCCGGCAACAGTCCAAGATTCACCGCCATCAGTAGAATACTCGACATCGAACTTCGAGTCGCCGTCGCCGGGAGCCCAGCCAGAGGCGTAAAGGGTGACGATACCGGCGCCATTTTCTTTGTCAGTAGCCATTTGTATGTAGCTATCAGAGTTGGTGCCAAAACGAGCATAATTTATGCCTTGATAAGCACGTGAAGAATCATTCCACACACCGGCGTTACTGCAATTCCAGGTAGCAGCAGTGCCAGTTATAGACTGAGTGTTGTAAGTAGTAGAAACAGAAGCTTCAAAATCTTCGATGAAATTTGGAGTAGAAGAAATAGTGCCTGTAACAACAGCATTATCAGTAGAGTAATTGCCGGAAGAGGCAATAATTTCAGATTGATAAACGCCGTCAGTGTCGCCGTTAATGCGTAGGTAGAATCTGTCTTCTTCAGCAGAGATAGTAATTGAAGAAGACCATTGAGACTTATCAGAACTTAACTCGAAAGGAGCTTTAACCGATAGAGTAATATCAGAGTCGATATTTTCAGCATCGAGTAAAAGTTCAGCGGCATCAGAAGGCACACCGGTAGCAGTGTATAAGATTAAATCGCCGTCGTGATAGATGTCAATATTTGGGATAAGCGGACCGGTAGTTACTTCAATGACGTTTGAAGTTAATTCGCCATTAGTGATATAGTAGATATAAGTAGTCTCCGGCTCGAGAGCATCGACAAGAGCTTGCTCATCTTTAGCAACGATAGAGC
>CAZJEA010000054.1:2904-14832 GCA_964544895.1 uncultured Bacteroides sp.
GCCGGAGCAGTGAGCGTAACGGTTATTTTCGTGCCCTCTGAGGCATTTAGAGACGCAGCTGATAAAGTTGTAGCATTGACGGTGAAACCGCTGCCAGAGACGCTAATTTGGGCTGCATCTTTGATTGCGATACCTTTAACAACAATCTGGGTAGAGTGCGCAACGCCCACGCCCACGGCGCCGAGGTCAATAACCGAATTATTAACGGGTAGAGAGATTGACGGATCTAAACCTAGAGTGCTCGACCAGAGTTCTGTGGTTTTCGTGCCCCAGATATATTCAGCCAATTCAGGGTGGTCAATGAAAGGATTTCTATTTTTTTGTGCATCGTAGATAGCCTCATTTCGGTCAAGTTCTTTTTGGCTAACCGGGTCTTGTCGGTGCCATTTGAGGAGCAAGTTTAAGGCCCACTGCGAAAAGGCGGGATAGGCGTTATTAGCAAGCATGACGCTATTCCAACCGGAAATGATGTTGTTATAAGCAGCAGCCATATAGAAGTAGCTGCGAGCGAAATCGCCTTTATATTGGTCGTCGGGTTCGAAAACAGTGCCGGAATAGCCATCGAAAGTAGACAGACCAAGTTTGCCAAGGGGCTTAACATCGCCGTTAGAAGGCAAAGAAGAGCCATTAGCACACTCACCATAGGGATAATTAGAACGCTGACCGTTAACTTTGCCATCGGTTGGATAGATGTGGAAAGCGTCGGAATACATGGGGGAGCTACTGCTGAACCAACTTTTAGGGAAAGAGTGCTCTCTGTTAACACAGTCGCCAACGAGCTGATAAGAGCCACAACGTTGGCTTTTATCGGTAGGCCACTCTTTAGTAGAGTACATATCCCATAATTTGCCATTGGCAGTTATGTCAGACTTAGCATAGACAGCCCAAAGCCCGTCATAACCGACATTGGTGTGAGAGCTAACAGTTTTACACAAAGCTGAGAGCAAGGCTGCACCATTCAAGTTTTCACAAGAAGAATAGTAGCCAGAAGGTTCGGTAGAGAATGCGGAGAAAGAGACGCATATACCGGCAAGAGAGAAGAGTAATTTTTTAAGCATTATAGGTATGGTGAGTGTTTTACGTGTATTATTCGCTATATAGAGAGACGTGTTTAGCCTTGATTTCGTGGCCCAAAAATAGGGTAGCTAAATCGGCAAAACGGTCGGGGTTTTCGGTAGTAAGGAAGCCGGCGTTGGCGTTTTGAGACAGGCGTTGCAGCATTTCGGGGTGACGTAGCAAATAATCTTGTAAGCTACGAGCAACGATGTCGCCTTGTCTAAGCAAAGATATGTGTTGAGGCACGGCAGCTCTGATTTTATCGTAGAGTAGGGGGTAGTGAGTGCAACCCAATACGATAGTATCAATAAGAGGGTCGGCAGCCAACAAAGCGTTGACGTCGCGATTCACGAAAAAGTCAGCGCCCTCGCAATTAGCATCGCCATTTTCAACTAATGGCACCCACATAGGGCAAGCATGACCAGTGGTAGTAAAGTGAGGATTTAGTTTAGATATTTCGATGTTGTAGCTTTCAGAGGCAATGGTGCCCGGGGTGGCGAAGACGCCGATATGGCCGTTGCGGCTAGCTGAGCCAATGAATTCGGCAGTTGGGCGGATGACGCCTAAGACGCGGCGAGAGGGATCGTCGCAGAATGGCAACCAACGTTGTTGAATGGTGCGTAAAGCCTTAGCCGAGGCTGTATTGCAGGCAAGAATAACCAGAGGACAGCCTTTGGAGAAGAGGTATTTTACGGCTTGAAGAGTAAAATCATAGACAATGTCGTATGAGCGAGTGCCATACGGAGCGCGAGCATTATCACCCAAATAGAGGTAATCGAATTGCGGGAGATGTTCACGCAAACTTCTTAAAATAGTAAGTCCCCCGTACCCCGAATCGAAAACGCCGATGGGGCCGAGAGACTTGCTAATATTTTTATCGCTTGAGGACATGAAATGATTACAAGCGAGCTTTAATAGCTTCGGTTTCTTTTTCGTAACCGGGTTTTTCGAGAAGAGCAAACATGTTTCGTTTGTAATCTTCAACGCCGGGTTGGTTGAATGGGTTAACGCCAAGCACATAACCGCTGATGCCACAAGCTTTCTCAAAGAAGTAGATGAGTTGGCCAAGTGTGTTTTCAGTGATAGAAGGGATGACGATTTGCAAGTTTGGCACACCACCGTCAACGTGAGCAATGCGAGTGCCGAGTTCAGCCATCTTGTTAACTTCGTCTACACGTTTGCCGGCGAGGTAGTTAAGTCCGTCGAGGTTATCGGCATCGGTAGGGATGCGCACTTCGTTGTCAGAAGCAGCGACAGAGATAACAGTTTCGAAGATTGTGCGTTCGCCGTCTTGAATCCATTGCCCCATAGAGTGGAGATCGGTAGAGTTGTCGACAGCAGCGGGGAAAATGCCTTTGTGCTCTTTACCTTCGCTCTCACCATATAGTTGTTTCCACCATTCGGCGAGGAAGTGCAATTTGGGGTTGTAGTTAACTAGGATTTCAATTTTTTTGCCTGCGCGATAGAGAGCGTTGCGAGTAGCAGCATAAACGCAAGCGAGGTTGTCATTGCCGGGAGTCATAGTTTCGGCTTGCATGGTGCGAGCGCCATCTAAAAGGGCTTTGATATCGAAACCGGCGACAGCGATAGGGAGCAAACCTACTGGAGAAAGCACAGAGAAACGACCACCAACAGAGTCTTCAATAACGAAAGTTTTGTAGCCTTCTTCAGTAGCTAGTTGACGAAGAGCGCCACGTTTAGCATCGGTGATAGCAACGATATGTTTGGCAGCTTGAGCTTTGCCTTCGGCTTTTTCCAATTGTTCTTTGAGCAAACGGAAAGCGATAGCGGGCTCGGTAGTTGTACCAGATTTAGAAATAACGATGATACCAAATTTTTTGCCTTGGAGATATTGTTGCAATTCATATAGATAGTCTTCACCGATGTTTTGGCCGGCGAAGAGGACGTGCGGGGTGTTGTTTTGATAAGCAGCGAAAGAATTGCTGAGGGCTTCGATAACGGCTTTAGCACCTAAGTAGCTACCACCAATACCGATGCAAACGACAACTTCACAGTCGTTGCGAAGAGTAGAAGCGACACTGTTGATGTCGTTGATTAGGGCATCGTCAGTGCGTGTGGGGAGGTCGGTCCAACCGAGGAAGTCATTTCCGGCACCGGTACCATTGTTTACTTTATTCAAAGCATCAGAAACTTCGGCTGAAAGAGCATCGACGTCAGCGCTGCTAATAGCATTAAACGCATTTTCGATTTTGATTTGAATTTTACTCATAGTTGTATAGTACTTAATTGGAATTTATAGATGTAAGGACCAGCATATAGTTGGTGCATTAAACTAGTTTTTCGCCCATTTTGCGCATAGCTTTGGCGGGATTAAGGCGACGATAGATAATGTCGTAGACAGCATCGAGGATGGGCATAGATACTTCATATTTTTTATTGATATCGTGCACACACTTAGTGCCGTAGTAACCTTCGGCAACTTGCTCCATCTCCATCTTGGCAGCGGGGACAGAGTATCCTCTACCAATCATAGCGCCAAAGTTATGGTTGCGGGAGAAACGAGAGTAAGCAGTAACGAGGAGGTCGCCAAGATATACAGAGTCGCAGATTTGGCGAGGGCGAGGGTTAACTGCTTCGAGGAAACGCTCCATTTCGCGGATAGCATTGCTGACGAGCATAGCGACAAAGTTATCGCCCATTTTTAGGCCGTGCACAATGCCGGCGGCGATGGCATAGACATTTTTAAGCACAGCAGCATATTCAATGCCGTCGACATCGCTAGAGGTGATTGTGTGAGTTGTTTTGCCTTCAATGCATTTAGCGAATTGAGCAGCCAACTCAACGTTTTGGCAACCGATAGTCAGATAGCTGGTACGCGACAAGGCGACTTCTTCGGCATGGCAAGGGCCGGAGATGACTAGCATTTTCTCACGCGAGATGCCAAATTTGTGAACCATATAATCGCTTATAAGTTCATTTTCATCAGGCACAATACCTTTAACGGCAGAGACAATAGCTTTCTCGCTGATGTCGACGGAGAGTTTCGCCATGTGGTCTTTGAAGTATGGCGAAGGGGTAGCGAGCAACAAAGTGTCGCAGGTGGTGCACACTTCGTTGATATCGCTAGAAAAGTAGATTCTATTAACGTCGAAGTTGACGTCGGTGAGGTAGGCAGGATTGTGTCCGAGGCGAATAAAATCTTCGATGCGATCATCGCGTCGCATGTACCAATGAATCGTCTCACAGTTGTTTAAGAGTAACTTAGCTAACGCAGTAGCCCAGCTACCTCCACCCAACAATCCTATTGTTCCCGGGAAATTCATGATTTTTTGTTTGTGTTAGACATTGGCGGTGTCGGCGTTGCCGGCAACGTCTGAAGCTGAAGCGATCCAATTAGCGACTTGGTCGAGTGTAGGGTTGGTTAACTCCAGTTTATATTTTTTGTTTAAGCCACATAGCTCTTGATGTAGCTTACCAGCGACAGCGTTAGCCAAAGCGGCAACGGTAAGATAACCGGCTTTTTGGATAGCAGGCACCCAAGCAGCATCAATGCCTAAAGCAGAGTAAGCAGCTTCGCCGTCACGTTTTTCAACTTTTTCGGGACGCATAGTTGGGAAGAATAAAACTTCTTGGATAGCAACTTGACCGGTCATCAACATAACGAGGCGGTCAATACCGATGCCGAGTCCTGATGTTGGAGGCATGCCGTATTCGAGAGCACGAACGAAATCGTGGTCGATAACCATAGCTTCGTCATCGCCTTTTTCAGCGAGTCGCATTTGTTCGACGAAACGCTCGTATTGGTCAATTGGGTCGTTTAGCTCAGAGTATGCGTTAGCCAATTCTTTGCCGTTGACCATGAGTTCGAAGCGCTCAGTGAGCTCCGGGTTGTCGCGGTGACGTTTTGTGAGCGGCGACATCTCAATTGGATAGTCGATGATGAATGTAGGTTGAATGTATTTGCTTTCAGAAGTTTCGCCAAAGAGCTCGTCAATGAGTTTTCCTTTACCCATAGAGTCATCAACTTCGATGCCAAGTTTGGAAGCGACTTCGCGGAGTTGCACTTCGTCCATGCCAGTGATGTCGATGCCAGTGTTTTCTTTGATAGCGTCAATCATTGTGACACGACGGAAAGGAGCTTTAAATGAGATTATGTTGTCGCCAACTTTTACGTCGGTTGTGCCATTGACATCCAAGCAGATTTTTTCGAGGAGTTGTTCGGTGAAGCACATCATCCAGTTGTAGTCTTTGTAAGCGACATAGATCTCCATGCATGTGAACTCAGGATTGTGAGTGCGGTCCATACCTTCGTTGCGGAAGTTTTTGCCGATTTCGTAGACGCCGTCGAAACCGCCGACGATGAGGCGTTTGAGGTACAACTCGGTAGCGATGCGCATGTACATGTCAACGTTTAGCGAGTTGTGGTGGGTGATGAACGGGCGAGCGCTGGCACCTCCGGCGATAGCTTGAAGGATTGGGGTTTCAACTTCCATGTATCCATGGTCGTTGAAGAATTGGCGCATAGAGTTAAGAATCTTTGTGCGCTTGATGAAAATGTCTTTGACTTGATCGTTAACAATGAGGTCAACGTAGCGGCGACGGTAACGCAATTCGGGGTCTTCGAAAGCGTCGTAAGTTACGCCGTCTTTAACTTTGACGATGGGCAACGGACGCAGAGACTTGCTCAAAACTTTCAATTGTTGAGCATGCACGGTAATTTCACCGGTTTGAGTGCGGAATACATATCCCTCAACGCCAACGAAATCACCGATATCGAGTAATTTTTTGAAAACTACGTTGTACAAGTCTTTATTCTCATCAGGGCAAATCTCATCGCGAGATACATAAACCTGAATACGGCCGTGAGAATCTTGTAGCTCTACGAAAGAAGCTTTACCCATAATGCGGCGACTCATGATGCGGCCGGCGATGCTAACTTGTCGCTTAGGCTCGAGATTGTCGTCGAAATTGTCACGAATTTCATCGGTGTAACCGGTTACTACGTATTCGGCAGCGGGATAGGGTTCGATGCCCATAGAGCGCAAGCTCTCCATATTGCCGCGACGAATTATTTCTTGTTCGCTGAGTTCTAGTATATTCATGCCTTTTATATTGCGTTTATACATTATATTCCAATCAAGGTACAAAGTTACACTATTCCCCCGTTTTTTCCAAAAAATAGGCTTAAAATTGTAAGAGCGAGAAACAGAATTGGGGGATGAGAAAAGAAAGAGTAAAATAGAGAGAAAAGTGGATTTTTGCACGAAAAAATACCACAGAGAGCACAATTTAGTCGTCTGTGGTATTTTTTCGTGCAAAATTTGTTGGGGAAGGGGGACTTATTTGCTTTACGTTTTTGTTTTAAATTTGATCGCCAAATAGACCTATAATCGAAGAGATTTCTTTTTCGAGTAAAGGAAGATGATTTATGACGATACTCCACAAAATATCCAGTCGTAGGCTATCGTAACCATGAATTATGTAATTTCTAGTGTTTACAATTTTGCGTGCAGAGGATATCTGAATATCCGGTTCGATTTTAAGAACATGGTTCATAGCCTCGCCAATTACGGCAATTTCCCATTGAACAGCACTTCTAAAGCACAAGTCGTCGCAGAATGTTTGGAATTGTCTAGGTCTGGTTTCTAGAAATAAATTTATGTTATTTATAGAATGCTGTATATCAAATAGATATTTGAGGACTTTATCATCCATAAATAAGTTTTTTTGTGGCATTAAGTTGTTGGTGGAATATCTTATTAGAGATTGCCGTTTCGTCCACTAAATCTACTTTGCGTTTAAAAAGAGTTTGAAGTTCTTCAACAAAGTCGAAAAAATGGATAAACATATCATCTATATCGGCGTCGTTAAAAATTACAGAAAGGTCAATGTCGCTGTTGTCGTTAAATCGGGATGTGAGCACCGATCCAAAGACATACAACTTGCACACGTTATATTTAGCACATAACGCACGAAGATTCACTAAGTTTTCTGTAATTAAGTGCATAAAGTATTAGTTTTCCGCAAAGTTACATTATTTTTTTGAATATCAAAATGTAACTTTGCGGAAAATAAGAGGGAGCTGATTAGAGCTCGAGGTCACCGTTAAGGACTTCGTGCCAGGGTAGGCCTTGCACATTAAGTTGCTCCATAAATGGATCGGGATCAAATTCTTCAACATTATGAACGCCGGGCTTGTTCCATTTGCCGGTGAGGAACATTTTGGCGCCAATCATAGCAGGCACACCGGTTGTGTAGCTGACAGCTTGCATGCCGGTTTCTTTGAAAGCTGCTTCGTGGCTGCAGTTGTTGTAGACGTAGTATGTGAGGTCTTTTCCTTCTTTGTCTTTACCTGAGATGCGGCAACCGATAGATGTTTCGCCGTGGTAGTTTTCGCCGAGGTCTTGAGGGTTTGGAAGCACTGCTTTGAGGAATTGCAAAGGGACAATTTTTTGGCCATTGTATTCAACTTCGTCAATGCGAGCCATACCAATATTTTGAATAACACGAAGGTGAGTGAGGTATTCTTGGCCGAAAGTCATCCAGAAACGAGCACGTTTGATTGTGGGGAAGTTAAGCACCAACGATTCCAACTCTTCGTGATAGAGGAGGTATGAATCGCGACCGCCGATGTTGGGGTAGGTGAGCACTTTGTGGTGTTCGAGAGGTTTAGTGGTAATCCACTGACCGTTTTCGTAGTAACGGCCGTTTTGAGTGATCTCGCGAATGTTGATTTCGGGGTTGAAGTTAGTGGCGAAAGCTTTGCCGTGGTCGCCGGCGTTGCAGTCAACGATGTCGAGGTGCTCCATAGCGCTAAAGTGGTGTTTAGCAGCGTAAGCGGTGAAAACTCCAGAAACGCCCGGGTCGAAACCACAGCCGAGTATGGCAGTAAGGCCGGCTTTTTCGAAGCGTTCGCGATAAGCCCATTGCCAAGAATATTCGAAGTGAGCTACATCTTTAGGCTCATAGTTAGCGGTGTCGAGGTAGTTAACGCCAGTTTTCAAGCAAGCGTCCATTATAGTGAGGTCTTGATAAGGAAGAGCTACATTAATCACCAATTGAGGTTTATGGCGATTGAAAAGATCAACCAATTCATCAACCGAGTCAGCGTCAACGCGGTCAGTAGAGACCCAAGGTTTGTTGATTTGAGCTGCGATAGCGTCGCATTTGCTTTTGGTGCGAGAAGCGAGGACAATCTCAGTAAAAACGTCGTGGTTTTGTGCACATTTGTGTGCAACAACAGTGCCAACACCGCCGGCACCAATGATTATTACTTTTGCCATAGTTGCCTATAATTAATATGTTAAATTATTGTTTTGATTTTTTATTTTGAATAGCGATACACACGAAGGTGAAAATGCCTAAAGCAATGAGAAGCAAAGTCTGACAACCCATCACCAAGTTAGCAAAAGCTGTAGCAGGCTCTTTAGCCAAGCCATAAAGGGCGAGAGCAAAAATTACAGACCATTGCCAGGGACCGATGCCGCCGTTAGAAGGCACACCCATAGAGATGCTTGATAGTACAAAAGTTACCAACACAGCCAAAACGCCGTAGTTAGAAACGATGTCTGCAGTAAAATCGAAAGCGAAGAACTGCAAGAAGAGCTGGCCGAAATAGCAGCCCCAAATAGCAAAGGTTAGTAACAACCATTTACCTTTGCCTTTCATCTTTGTAATCACAGCAAAGCCGCTCCACAGGCCTTTTGCAAACTCTTGTATTTTGCAAACAAACTTATTGGAAGTCTTGCGTGCGAAAAACCACCATAAAGCGGCCAAGCAAGCCACAATGGCGAGCCAAAGCCATGGCGATTGCACCAAGTCTATCCATTTTTGATATGTAGCAGCATTGCTGCCCAAGTATGTGCCAAGTTCGCGAGTAGCGAGTAAAAATGTAATTACAGTAAGCAATAGCACAGTGACGGTGTCGGCGAGACGGTCAGCAACCATAGAGCCGAAGACCGTAGAAAACGGTGCATTTTGACGTTTGGCAATATAGCCGGTGCGCCAGACTTCGCCAAGACGTGGCAACACTAAATTAACGGCATACGTACCAAATATGCTCAGAGTGAGCGGAAAAAGAGGAGCTTTAACGCCAAGAGCATTAAGCTGAATGCGCCAGCGCATAGCCCGAAAGACGTGCGAAAAGATGCTAACAACCATAGCCAAGCCAATCCATCTAAAATCGCATTGTTCGCGAATGATGGTCATCATCTCATGAAAGTTTACGCCTTTAAAGAGAAGACGGCACAACAAGACAGTGATTAAGAGCGGCAGGCCATATTTTAAGAGATAGCCTAAAAATTTACGCACGCCCGATGTTTGTTTGTTCTCCAAAACTAACTTGGCTTTATTGTTTTACATCAATAACTTTCAAACGATCGCCTTGTTCGGTGACAATAGAACGATAGTAGCGCTCGTTGTAACCGCCAAAAGTAGGAGTTACAGCCACGCCGGTTTCGGTACGTTCAAAGGTGCCGTCCTCTTTTTGTTTTTTGATGTTACCATCAAGATACTTAACAAACAACATGTCGCCAAGGTTCTTATAATCGCGCGTTGCTTTAGTAGCCCAGCTATCGGTAATGCCTTCGAGCAAAGTTTGAGCTTCGGCGTAACCCATAGAAGCGATAGAAGTTTCAGCATTAGCAACAGCAGCAACGATGCCGTCTTCCAAGCTACTTTGCACCTTGCGGATGTCGCCAATCATTTGTGAATAGCGGTTGTAAGCTTGGTTAGCGACATAGTTATTAACCCAGAAGTTAGCATCCCAAGAGAGGGTTAGCATATCGCCGTTGCCGTGGCTGAGTTCGTAAGGAGCATTAGGAGTAGAGCTAAATACGGGTAGATAAACGCAAGTGTTAGCGTCGTCAGTGCCGAACCACAAAATGCCCTTCATAGCATCGTGACGATTTTTATTCATTTCGGCAACGAAAGAGAATCCGGTTTGTTGAGTAGCAATAGCGCGCTCGTTCATATATTCGTTACCATCGACTTTGTAAGTCATGGGGCGCCATCTGTAAGGCACGTCGAACGGGCCGGCACCAATATCTTTAGTCATGTCGAGAGGAGTGCCTTCGAAGTGGTCGCGCATCATCCATTTCAAGTCGGTAGAAGTGAGCTTTTTAGCGGGCTCAATCCACAAAGGCATAACGTCGCCTTCGCCTTTAGTGATCCAGCTGATGTACTTATCCATGGAACCTTCAGCTCCAAATTTATTGAAGTAAGACCAAACACGGCCGTCGCAACCGCGCAAAGCAGACATATCATATTCGGCATAAGCGCGAGAGAAATCAAAGTCTTGGTCTTTACCGTTGAAGTAACCCATCTTACGAGCGAAAGAAATAACGTCTTTAGCGTATAGGGTTTCTTTGTCTTTAAGCGGGAAAGTGTGAATGCGAGAGTGGTTAGCGTGACCGCTGATGCAGTTGTCGGGAACGCGACGAGCTACCCAAACAGCGCCTTTGTCGGTTTTACCTTTACCAATAAGTTCCATAATCCAGACCTCAGAAGGGTCAGCAATAGAGAAACTTTCACCAGACGAAGCATATCCGTATTTATCGACAAGAGAAGTCATGACCGAAATAGCTTCGCGAGCAGTCTTAGCGCGTTGCAAAGTGATGTAAATCAACGAGCCGTAGTCAACTAATCCGGAACCTTCCAACTCAGGACGACCGCCCCAAGTGCTTTCGGCAATAGTAAGACCGTGCTCATTCATATTACCAATAGTAGCATAAGTGTGAGCAACTTCGGGAATCTCACCAAGATAACGTTGAGAATCCCAGTCAATAATCTTGCGCATGCTACCGGCAGCGTGGTCAGCAGCAGGCTGATTATATAACTCACCAAAAAGCACGTGACTATCTGCAGCATAAGTTATCATTGTGCTTCCGTTAGCTGTAGCTCCGGCTGCCGCGATAAGGCTAGTACAAGCGTCTGCAGTCGGGGCACTCAAAAGAGCGAGGCCGAGAATGGCGCCGGTGAAAATTGTCTTATTCATGAACGTCTAAAAAAATAAGGTTAATGGTTTATATTACGCAAAGTTACAACTTATTTGGCAGATTTTCACACCATTCAAACAAAAAACGAATGGGGCAACGTAAGCAACGATTAAAAACGGAGAGAAATAGGGAGTGAAATGGGCGGATATGCAGTTAATTATATATATTTATAGTTAATTAGTGTTTATAATTGTACTTTTGCAATGGTAAATTGTGAAATTCGTTTGCGCGAGTACACATTATTTAGTAACTTTGCACAACTTCGATTGAGACGGAGGAGGCCCGGCGGCTTCCTCCGCGCTATTTTAAGGCTTTTTTAAATTTATAATTCTCATAATGATTGACAAACAAGAACTTATCAACACCGTTCAAGCCGCAATAGAAAGCACAGAACTATTTTTGGTAGAAGTAACAGTCTCAACAGACAACAAGATAGTAGTGACCGTAGACTCAGCCAAAGGCGTGGACATAGAACAATGCGTTAACCTCACTCGCACCATCGAAGAAAAGTTTGACCGCGAAGTAGAAGACTACGAGCTTGAGGTAGGCTCAGCCGGAGTTACCGCACCGTTTAAAGTCAAACAACAATATGAGATGAACATCGGAAATCCGGTTGAGATACTTACAAAAGACGGGCGAAAGCTACACGCCACGCTCAAAGGCGTAAGTGAAGATTTTAGCACAATCACAGTAAGTGCACCCGAAAAAGTAAAAGAAGCAGGGAGCAAACGTCCGAAAGTAGTAGAAGTAGAACACGAGCTACAAATCGACAATATAAAAAGCATCTGCTACGAGATAAAATTTTAATAAAGACAATTAATAACACATACATACTGTAAAATGGCAAAAAAAGAGGAAACTCCTAACATGGTCGAACAGTTTGCCGAGTTTAAAGAACTCAAAAACATCGACAAGA
>CAZJEA010000055.1:0-14824 GCA_964544895.1 uncultured Bacteroides sp.
CACCGCTTTAGCTTACCGGCAATGATAGGACTGTTTCGAGGACGTTGACGGCTTCAGCAACAGATGCAACTTTATAGATGCTGAACGAACGTTTTTCTCCATTTTCGCGTATTTTTACGCGACGCGGATTAAGCTGCAAATAGCTTAACAAGCGACCAAACATTGGAGATTGATAGTAGGCTTTGTTTTCGGCACCGACAAAATATAGATACATCAGTCCGCCTTTAAGCACAACTTTCTCTATGCCTAAACGGCGAGCTAAACGGCGCAATTTGGGCACTTTTAACAACTCAACAGTCACATCAGGTATTTTGCCAAAGCGGTCTTCAAGTCGCGAAGCAAAAGCATCGATATCGGCATCGCGTTCAATCGAATCAAGCTCTCGATACAAGTTTATACGTTCTCCCTCTTGCGGCACATACCACGACGGGAGTAAGAGCTCGAGATCGCTTTCAACGGTAGTGTCGGCAACAAAGTCTTCATCAGCATTGTTAATATCGTCTTGAGCAATATTCGTGTCGGCAAATTCTTCGGTACGGAGTTCAATCACCGCTTCTTTAAGAATCTTTTGATAAGTTTCGTAACCGAGATCAGCGATAAATCCGCTTTGCTCAGCGCCTAAAAGATTACCGGCACCACGTATATCCAAGTCTTGCATAGCAATATGTATGCCGGCGCCAAGATCGCTAAAACTCTCAATGGCTTGTAAACGACGTCGAGCGACAGGAGTAAGAGCATTTCCGGGCGGAACAGTCAAATAGCAGAACGCTTTACGGCTGGAACGGCCAACACGACCGCGCAACTGGTGGAGTTCACTTAAGCCAAAGTTTTGAGCATTATTCACGATAATGGTATTGACATTTGGCATATCAATGCCGCTTTCAACAATGGTTGTAGCCAAAAGAACATCGTAATCGTGATTGGCAAAATCTACAATCGATTTTTCCAACTTTTCGGGAGGCATCTGACCGTGCGCCACAATAGTCCTGGCGTCAGGCACAAGGCGCTTCACCATATTTTCGAGTTGATATAAGCCTTCAATACGGTTATTTATAAAGAACACCTGACCATTGCGCGAAAGCTCAAAGTTTATAGCTTCAGACAGCACTTCGTCAGTCAGAGAAGTGACAGTTGTCACTATGGGATATCTGTTCGCCGGAGGAGTGTTTATAGCCGAGAGGTCGCGTGCCCCCATCAGAGAGAATTGCAATGTGCGCGGTATTGGAGTCGCACTCATAGTGAGAGTATCGACATTCACCTTCATCTGCTTGAGCTTTTCTTTTACGGCAACACCAAATTTTTGCTCTTCGTCAATTATAAGTAATCCGAGGTCCTTAAACTTGACAGTCTTACCTATAAGCTTATGTGTGCCGATAATGATGTCAATTTTTCCTTCGGCTAAGTCGGCAAGTATTTCTTTAACTTGTTTTGGAGTGCGAGCGCGAGATAAATACTCCACACGCACCGGAAAGTCTTTGAGACGTTCAGAGAAAGTATTAAAATGCTGATATGCCAACACCGTCGTAGGTACTAAAACAGCAACTTGTTTGCTGTCGGTAGCAGCCTTAAACGCAGCTCTTATAGCGACCTCCGTTTTTCCGAATCCGACATCACCGCAAACGAGACGATCCATAGGACGGTTTGACTCCATATCGGCTTTTACAGCCTGAGTTGCCGACAATTGATCGGGAGTATCTTCGTAAACGAACGAAGCCTCCAACTCGTGTTGCAGATAAGAGTCGGGAGAAAAAGCAAAACCTTTTTCCTCCTTGCGAGCGGCATACAACTTTATAAGGTCGCGGGCTATGTCTTTAAGTTTCGACTTAGTGCGCTCCTTAATTTTATTCCAAGCACCGGTGCCAAGTTTGTTTATCTTTGGAGGCACACCTTCTTTGCCGCGATATTTTGCCAACTTGTGCAAGGCATGAATAGAGACAAAAACTATGTCATCGTTTTGATAGACAAGTTTAATCATCTCTTGCATATTGTTTCCGACCTTGGTGCGCAGCAAGCCGGCAAAACGGCCTACGCCATGGTCAATATGCACTATGTAGTCTCCCACTTCAATTTGACTAAGTTCTTTTAGCGACATAGCCAATTTACCGGAGCGAGCTCTATCACTTTTAAGAGTGTATTTATGGAAGCGGTCGAATATCTGGTGGTCTGTAAATACGCAAACTTTTTGGTCATGATCAACAAAGCCGGCATGCAATGTGCCAATTATCGGAGTAAATTCAATTTCATCTCCCCTATCGGCGAAAATTGCGTGCAGGCGGTCAATTTGTTTCTCTGAGTCGCTAAGGATATACAACTTATATCCATCGGCGAGGAACTTAGTGAACGAGCTGCTTATAAGTTCAAAGTTTTTGTGATATATGCCTTGAGGTGAGCACTTAAAATCAGTGCCGCTCTTGGTGTTTTCAGGTAACGGAGAAGCACTAATAGTGAGAGTGCGAAATTTGGCATAGTCGGCTTCAAATTGATCAGCGTCAACAATTTCATCTAAAGCATGAGCATTACCTTCGTCAGCAATTGCTGCTGATTGCGAAAAACCTTCAGCCGCAATGGCGCGTATACGCTCAACCGGATTAGCATTTGCTCTGACAATAATCAGTGTGGATGCATCAACAAAGCGAAGAAGAGATTCGCCCTTGGTGTTGCGCACAGCATCGGCAGCGATATTGACACTATCGAGACGCTCCTCAGAAAGCTGAGTCTCAACATTGAAAGTACGAATAGAGTCTATGTCATCGCCAAAGAAGTCGACACGCATTGGCATTTCATACGAATAGCCAAAGATATCGAGAATAGAGCCACGCACGGCAAACTGTCCGGGTTCGTAAACGTAATCAACCTCAGAGAAACCATTTGTGCGCAACCACTTTTGAGTTTCAACGAGATCGACCTTAGTGTTTACAGCCAAATGCAAAGTGTGTTCGCTGAGATTATCACGAGTAGCGACACATTCAGCTAAAGCTTCAGGCGAAGTTATAACATATTTGAGTTTACAATTGTCTGCGCCAAGTCTGCCAAGCGCCTCAGTGCGAAGTATGCGGCTAGGTTCATCAATTTGGCCGTATTTTATAGCTCTGCGATAACCGGAGGGCAAAATAGCGACATTTTCTTCGCCGCACAAACGCGACAAGTCGTGATATAAATATCCGGCATCGTCAGCATCATCGGCAATAATGAGCGCCGGCACCTTGCGAGAGCGCATAGCAGCGAGCAACATGGCAGCTGCAGAGCCAGCCAACCCGGCGGCGAAACTGTGCTGAGCGCGCAACATAGCGTCGAGACGTTTGCTGCGCTCCTCGCTCAAAAACAATTTTATAATCTCGTTATCCATAAAAATTAAATATTGTCGGACAGAAGAAGAACAATCAGTCCGACAATGCGTGTGTCTATTTTGTCGGCTTTGAGAGAATTACGCCATAACGACGTTTGTCTGTCAACACCAATTTAGCTTCATCGATATATTTATCGCCTTGTTCAATTTGGCGACGCACAAGTTCGGCATTGCTAAACCAACGTTGAGAAATTTCATTATCGAGTAGCTCAACAATATCTTTGCGATTAAAATCGAGATCGCGGTTTAGGTCGTGATGCATAAGGCTATCGAGCACATCAATTTGGGCACGCACCTCATCGTTCATATAACCTTCACGCTCAGCAGCCTCACGCAAGTATGTCATTCCGCTTTCAGTAGCGCGATCATATTTGAATTTATTGGGGTCAATAAACGCCTTAAACTCATTGAAGAGCGAATCGCTAACAGTCCAGGTTTTAGGATCGGGAATAACTTTTGTGCGGTTAGCCACCTTGTTAGCAAAATCGTAAAGCCACAAATCATTGACAATGTTGTATAGCAATCGATTGCCTTCGGTTAGCTCGACCTTGATGTCGGGAGTAATGCCGCCGCCATCTCTAACGATACGGCCAACACGAGTGGTGTATTCGTTTGTTAGCGAATCGGGGATGCGTGCGACAGTTCCATCAGAGTTGCGGTGGCTATAATCAATAGCTTGAATCAAGCGGCCACTAGGGATGTAATAGCGTCCGGTGGTAACCTTCATATAACCATCGTAAGGCAAAGGTCTGACATTTTGAACCAAGCCTTTACCGAAAGAACGCTGACCAACAATCACAGCGCGGTCAAGATCTTGGAGCGATCCGCTCAATATTTCAGAAGCAGAGGCTGTGCCATCGTTAATGAGAACAACCAGGGGCAAATTTAAGTCTACGGGATTTTGAGTAGTCTTATATGTTTTTTCGGCTTTAATATCGCGACCTCTAGTAGTAACGATAGTTGTTCCTTTTGGAACAAAGTTAGAAGCGACTTGCACAGCACTTTCGAGCAAGCCACCACCATTTTCGCGCAAATCTATAATCAAGCTTTTAAAGTCAGGATTACGGCGTAGATCATTGAGAGCATTTTTAAACTGAGAGGCAGTCTTTTCATTGAAAGTAGAGATGCCGATATAACCAACGCCGTCGCCTAAATAGCCGTAATATGGGATGGGGTCAATAGTTATTGTGCCACGAGTGATAGTGAAATCAAAAATTGAGTCACCGTTTACGATCCATGGGCGCAACACTTTAATTGACACTTCAGTGCCGGGCTGTCCTTTTAGACGCGAGCTAGCTTGCTCGGTGGTAAAATTGCGATCTAACGATTGACCGTCAATAGCCAACAGTTTATCGCCATGACGCACACCGGCTTTACGCGCAGGAGAGTTCCATTGAGGTTCGGTCATCTCAATAAGAGTGTCGCGACGCATAATCAGAGAACCGACGCCGGCATACTCACCAGAAGATACCGATGTTATTTTATCTTGCTCTTCAGCAGAATAGTATTCGGTGTATGGGTCAGTTTGAGCCAGCAAAGCATCAATAGCGGTACGCATTGTTTTTGTAGCATCGAGAGTGTCGACATAGCTAGTTTGCAGCTCCTTGTAAACCTCAGTAAAAACAGTGATGTTGCGAGCGACATCAGTTTTAGTGCTGCGTGCTTCGGCAAAATTATATATTACGGCGGCAGCACCCAGTGCTCCGACGCATAACAATAGTTTCTTCATTATGCTAAAATTCGATTTGCAAATGCGAAGTTACACATAAAAAAAATAAAACACAAAGAGTTCGCTAGCAAATTGTTTTTATAGACAGAGAATGAGGTGTGCTCAGAGTTTCAAAGTTTTTGTTGTACCATCATGTAGCGTCACAACTACAATATTTATTAACACATTGCTAACATTTTCGACAGTACATTGATTAGCACCGTTAAGGTTGCTAATGGAGTTGAACATACGGCCATCAGAGCCATAAACAGCAACACGTTGCAAGCCTTTGTCAGAGTTAACAAAGATAGTGTTATCAGAACGTGTGACAGAGATATTCGCATCGTCGACAGTGATGTCGTTAACGCCGTCATTAGGATTTTCAATGACCTCAACTTTGATGGTTGAGACATCGCTTGCAGGAGTGTAAGAGAACTCTCTATTGAGCACTTCGCTTACAGATGTTTTGTTTGACGAAGTAGTGACAGTAACACGCCAGCCGTAACCTTTTTGGGTTGAGAGATTCATCTTTCTGCCGACAAACCATTTGCCGTAGTATTTATCGAGCTGCAAGTCTATATCGTTGAAGGTAACCGGCACATTATTTCGCTCCATATTGAGCGTTATAACAGCGCCAAGGTTAAAGCGTGATCGCAGCAAGTTGAACATATTGCTTTTGCGCTTACTCCACCACGTATCGCGGAAATATTTCAGGTATCCTTTCCAGCCCCAACCACCGCTATAACGATAAGCCGAAGTGTTGGGCACATCGTTGTAATAGACTTGAAGGTGGCGCAAATATTCAGGCTCAATGTCAGCGACATAAGCATCAATAAGCTCTTGACCATTTGCAGTGCGTAAGAAATCGCCTAAATATATAGCCATGCGGTCGATATATAGCTCTTTGGCTTCGGGGAGCTCAGAGTAGAACAGTTTGAACAAGCGCAATTGGCGAGACAGCGTGGGATTTGAATATTGGCGAGACGAAATCATATCGTCAATGAAAGAACACAAGTCGTTACCAATTTCGCCATCCATCCATTGCAAGCCCATACGGTCGATATCTTTAAGGATGAATCGCCATTTGCTCCCGGCTTCTTTAGCACGCCATATGACGATATTGTTATCGGGGAAGTCGGTATCCATACCGAATGATTTTATAATGAACATATCGAGGAAGTTGTCAACGTCCATACGTTCCTTAAGGCCCTCGAAAGTAACATTAGCGCTATTATAGTAATCGACAAAGGAGTTAAACTCGTCGAAAGAACCTTCTTTGAGGTCCCACCAGTTTTCGATCATATCGAGATCTTCGATGCCGAGGTTAGCAGCGATGTTGTCTTCGTTGCTGCGTTCGCGCAAATCAGCAAGCCCCATGTATTTGCCGTTGATGTAGTATATAGCGGGCTCATAAGCTTGCCAATCCATATTTGGGCGATAGCGACCAATTATTGACTGCCCGACTTGGTCGTTGATGCGGCCGGAGTCGAAACAGTTGCCACCGTTACGTAGTATGAACGATTTAACTTCGGTGACATTAGGTTTTTCATGCCAAAGATTGCCGTAGAATCGTTTAGTGCCGAAACGTTTGTTGGCATAGACAGCCAGCGACTTTTGGGCATTACGACGCGAATATCCACCTTGCACACGAGTTTCACCGAGTTGGTTAATAATCTGTGTGTGCTCAGCCCCCTGGAAATACTCAATGTTAACCGGGCGACGCCAATCATGGTTCCAATTTGGATTTTGTTTAGAAGCATCGTTGTCGTCCCACTCACCCATGAGGATGCCCTCGTCATCGCTGTAGAAATAGTCTGCATTGCCAACGATAGAGAAAACCGGCAAGTCAGTAGCCGCAGCGTGATAGATATATGACTGGGTGACAGAGCGAATAGGCAAAGCTTTATCAGAAATTAGCTTAGCGCGCACTATGGTAGTGCCGTTGATGGCTTTCGTCCATGTTTTGCCGACGACAGCATCGGCAGAAGTGGGCTCACTGCTGTTAGTGGTGATGCACAACTTAGCATCGTCGGGTGCATCGTCAGGGATGCGAACCATAAGAGTGAAAGCATCTTTTCCGGCAACTGTGACAAAACCATCGCGGCTGAAAATCGGCTCCGGCAATATAGTTGAGTTGTCTTTAATGGTGGTACCTGTATTGGTAGCGCCGGGGGTTGCGTTAATGAAGTAAGCCCATTTGCCAGCGCCGTCAGAAGTGCGGCCATAAGCAACATTCGGAGCGGGTTGTTTTTTAAAGCTGATATTGTCAATGACATTACCGGCAGCATCAAACAAATATATCGAAGCCTTACCAGAGTCTAAGCGGAAGTCGGTATGTAATCCGGAAGCTTCCTTATCGCAATAAATGAGTAGATAGCCTTTAGCAGCAATTTTCGTATTACTACTTAACGACCATGCCGACGAAGCGTTGTCAGAGTCACCGATTTTCCAACCCGCCAAGCTTACAGGCGAGTTGCTGTCGTTATAGAGCTCAACCCAAGAGTCGGGGAAATCATGGTCGGTAAAGAAGCAGTCGACATTAGATTGCATAATTTCGTTAATGACAACCGAAGCATTTGCGGCTGCGCAAGGGAGAAGTGATATAAAAATGATAGGCAATTTTTTAGTCATGGTGCGGTAAAGAAGCAAAATTTGTATTGATTTGACAAAAATACAAAAATAATGAAATATGTGCAAACGTAAGAGCGTCGACAAAATGCCGACGCTCCACACCTATAAATATCAAAAATGGATTTACACGAGAGTTTTGCCTTTAGCGATGGCTTGCTCGTTGAGCGGGATAAGGTGGTGATGGCGTTCAGGAAGGGTTTTCTTGAGGCCACGAATCACAGCATCGTCAGGCATTAGTTTACGCACTTGCAACAACGCACCGAGGAGGAGCATATTGTAAGTTTTAGAGTTGCCCATTTCGATAGCAGCTTCAGTAGCGTTAGCGGCGTAAATTTTAATATCGGTACGAGTAGGAGCGTGGTGGATGCCGTAAGGGTCGTAAATGAGGACTCCTCCGGGTTTGACTTTGCTTTCGAATTTATCTAAACTTTGTTGGTTGAGAATAACAGCCGTATCGTAGCTATCGACAATAGGAGAAGATATTTCTTGGTCGCTGATAATAACAGTGACGTTGGCAGTGCCGCCGCGTTGTTCTGGGCCATAAGCAGGCATCCAGGTAACTTCGCGATTATCCATAAGACCGGCATAAGCCAGGATTTTGCCCATAGAGAGGACACCCTGACCGCCAAAACCTGCAATGATGATTTCTTCTTTCATGATTTTTTATTGGATAATGATGATACAGGGGGCTTAAATGTTTTTAAGATCGCCGAGAGGATATTTTTCAGTCATGTATTTAGCCATCCACTCGTTAGCTTTTTCAGGTGACATTTTCCAACCTGAGTTGCAAGTAGAGACGACTTCAACGACAGAAGTGCCGCGTTTGTCGCGAGCGTTTTCGAAAGCTTTTTTGAGAGCAGCTTTTGTTTTACGCACGGCAGCGGGAGTGTGGACAGTTTGACGCGTTACGTAGCAAGTGCCATCGAGACCGGCAAGGATGTCGCTGATTTTGATGGGATAGCCGTTCAAGTCAACTCTACGGCCGTAAGGAGTAGTGGAAGTTTTTTGACCGATGAGAGTAGTTGGAGCCATTTGACCGCCTGTCATGCCGTAGATAGCATTGTTAATGAAAATGATAACAATGTTTTCGCCACGGTTAGCAGCGTGAATAGTTTCGGCGGTGCCGATAGCAGCTAAATCGCCGTCGCCTTGATAAGTGAAGACGACGTTGTTAGGATTAAGGCGGCTAATAGCGGTAGCGACAGCAGGGGCGCGACCGTGAGCAGCTTCAACCCAGTCGATGTCGATATAGTTATAAGCGAAGACGGCACAACCCACAGGAGCGATGCCGACAGTGTTGTCTTCGAGGCCCAGCTCGTCGATAACTTCGGCAACGAGTTTATGCACAACACCATGGCTGCAACCCGGGCAGTAGTGAGTGTTGGTGTCGAGTAGCAAACGAGGGCGAGCTACAACTTTATTTTCGGGTTTTATAATTTCTTCGGTTGTCATGATTGGTCAAGTTTACCGAGTTATTTAGATACAGAGAAATTAGAATTGAAAGCGTCGAGGATTTCGGCAGGAGTAGGAATCATGCCACCCATGCGACCAAAGTGAACGACGGGGGTTCTACCTTCGGCAGCTAATTTAACGTCTTCAATCATTTGACCGGCGTTAAGTTCGACAGTCAAAATGCCTTTAACTTGTTTAGAGAGGTTGCTAATGACTTCGGTCGGGAAAGGCCACAGAGTTATTGGGCGAACGAGACCGATTTTAATGCCGACTTTTCTAGCTTCTTCGATAGCTTTCAGGCAAATACGAGCGACGGAGCCGAATGCGACGATGAGATATTCAGCGTCGTCGGTGAAGTAAGTTTTGAAACGGACTTCATTTTTTTGGATTTCGGCATATTTGTTTTGGAGACGCTCGTTGTTTTTCTCCATTATTTGCGACTCGAGTTCGAGAGAAGTGATAACGTTGTGATGATCGCGGCCGTGTTTACCGGTAGCAGCCCAGGGGCATTGTTCGCGAACTTGCTCGTCGGTGCGACGAGGTTTGAATGGAGGGAGCACGACTTTTTCCATCATTTGACCGACGATGCCATCGGCAAGAAGCATAGAAGGAGTGCGATATTTGAAAGCGAGCTCCATGCCGAGACCGACAAAGTCAACCATTTCTTGCACAGTAGCCGGAGCGAGAACGATGAGGTGATAGTCACCATGGCCGCCACCTTTAGTAGCTTGGAAGTAGTCAGCTTGAGAAGGTTGGATAGTGCCGAGACCGGGTCCACCACGCATAACGTTAACGATTAGGGCAGGTAATTCGGCAGCAGCGATGTAGCTGATACCTTCTTGTTTGAGGCTGACACCGGGGCTTGAAGAAGAAGTCATAACAGCCTTACCGGCACTGGCGCCGGCATACACCATGTTAATAGCAGCGACTTCACTTTCGGCTTGTAGGATAACCATACCTGTAGAGTTCCAAGGCATCTCAGCTTCAAGGGTTTCGAGGACCTCGCTTTGTGGGGTGATAGGATAGCCGAAATAGCCATCGAATCCATATCGTATGGCAGCGTGAGCAATAGCTTCGTTGCCTTTCATCAATTTAATTTCGTCTTGCATTGCGTTTTTGAGATCAACTGAATTTTGTACTGTTATTTTTCAACTACACGATACACCTCGATGCAAGCGTCGGGGCAAACCAAAGCGCAAGAGGCGCAGCCAATGCACTTATCGGGAGAAGCCATGTAGGCGAAGTGATAACCACGATCGTTGACTTCTTTAGGCTGTAAAGCGATAACGTCAGCGGGACAAGCTACAGCGCAGAGATTGCAACCTTTACAGCGCACAGTGTCAACGGTGATAGCTCCATTTATTTTTGCCATGTTCTTAGTTTGTTAAGACAATATATATGATGGATTTCTCTTATTCAGATTATTCTAGTTCACAAATTTATGAATAAAAATTTAAAAACACACTATATATAACTCAATTAACATTTAACATTTTGACAATTTTTCACAAGTGAATAGAGTTAAACGACTAATAAACAGAGATAAAAGGAGCATAGAGGCGTTAAAAAGAGTATCAAAATAGCAGAAGAGAGTATTGATTTTTTAATACTTTTTTATTTGATAGTGTAGAAAAAATTAACTAACTTTGCGACAATCAGGCTTTTATCTTCGGAGCTTAGTACAAGCAGTATAATACAGAGTTCAGACATCTTACCGCTATGGACGAATATATCTCAATAATTATTACCTCATACAACGCACAACAATGGTTGTCACGTTGTCTAGACAGCGTAATTGCCGCTGCCGATGACAGTTGTGAGATAATAGTCGTTGATGATGGGTCGGAAGACCAATCGGCGGAGATAGCGTCGGAGTATGAAGATCGCGATGACCGAATAGCGAGCTATGCAATAAAGCATGGAGGGCTTTCGGCAGCGCGGAAATTTGGGGTAGAGAATTGCAGTGGAGACTCCGTGATTTTTGTGGACTGCGATGACACGTTGCCGCCGAATTCGATAGCAGAATTTAGGGCATCGTCGACGCCGGAAAGTGATATTGTATGTGGCAATGTAGTGCTACACGGCATACACGGGAAAAAGCAGTTGACATTGTCGGGGTCAATGGAACACATCAGCGGCACCCAGTTTGCGATACGTACTCTATCGGAAGGGCTATACTCGTCGATGGTGGGGAAGAAATTTGCGCGCTACCTATTTGACGTTAACGAGTGGGATACCGACGAAACGCTAGGGCTATTGTATCAGAGTGTGCATTTGCTGCATTTGGCATGCACAGCTAACAAGGTGATAATAGCGCCAAGGGCGATCGTTTACAACCACATAGGGCGGCATAACTCGATGTCGTCGATGTTCGCGCTACATCTAGAAGGTATAGAGCGAGCATGGAATAGCGTGCACAATTTGCCGTTGCCATCGAAAGAGCTCACGCAATGGGGCTTGGATATCATAGATAGCACGCTGTTGCAGCGAGGCTATCCGTTTAGCAATGACTACACACCGGTGGTAGAGTTGCGAGAGCGGGCGAAGCATTTGCAGCTGAGTGCGCACCACAAGAAGATAGTGCAGTTGCTTGGATCGAAGCGATTGCGCACGAGCAATGCCCGCGCGAATGTGTCGCAGGGCGAGCTTACTATCAATACGCCGCACATAAGTTTTATAGTGCCGGTATACAACAATCCGCGCAAGCTTTTGCGCACAGTGAAGTCGATAATCGCGACGGGATTGCGTAATATCGAGATAATAGTAGTAGACGATGCGAGCAACCACAAGACGTCAGTGTCGTTATCGCACATAGCGATAAGATACCCGCGAATAATCTTGCATCGGCACCCGACACGCTTTGGCATAGCCCAATCGCGACGCACGGGATTGAACATAGCCAAGGGCAATGCGGTGTTTTTTGTTGATGCCGGCGACAAGGTGATGCGCGACGGAGTTTTTAATGCGGCGCTACTTATAGACAACGGGGCAGAATTGGCGTACTTCACAATAAAGCGACAGTTGTGGCCATTTCCATTTAAGCGCAACTACTTTGTGCCCTCGCGAAGCACGGTGCTAAAATCGGGTATAGACGAGATATTTTACACGTTGTTAGAGCGAGGATATTTGAATGCGAGTCTACGCGCAGTAGCACTCAGCCGCAAGTTTATCACGTCGGATATGCTGTGTGAGCGCGGCGTGCGCTATGGCAGCGGGTATCTGACCATGCTCAACATATTGATGGCACGGCCGATAATAGCGGAGACCGATGCTTATGGATATATAAACACTCAGCGAGAGCGACTGCACGCCCATAAGCCCAAGCACAGATGTCATCAGGATATAGAGTTGTCGCAACGAGTGATAAAGATACTGAAGGGAAACGATGAGCTAACCGAATACACCGCCTCGCTGGTAGCGCAAGGGTTAACCAACTCCTTATCGCGCACGATAGCGGCAGTGATGGCAAATCCGATAAAAGGGAAGAGAAAAGCAGCCAAATTAGCGAACAAGATATTGTCATGGAACAATACGGAGTCGCTGTTTGAGAAGCTAGGTTTTGATATGCCCCACCCTGACGATTTGCTTGACAAGGCACAAAAGATAGTAAAAGAAAATCGAATGTGCTTGATTTTAGGACTACAACGAAACTACTAACATATACGAAAATATGCTTAACCGCACATTACTATTAACACTAGGGCTCGTGACAACAATGACAGTCACAGCGAAAGATTCACTAATAAACACAGTAACGATACCGGCAGGGACTTTTGTCATGGGCAGCACGACAGATAATCGTGAAGACCGAGACGAGACGCCGGCGCACGCCGTGACGATAAGTCATTCATTTAAGATGGGCGTCACAGAAGTAACAAATGCTCAATATGAAGAATTTTGTCCCGAGCATAGAGCTCTACGCGGCAAAGATGGCGTATCGACAGGTGACGACGATGCCGTAGTCAACGTGTCGTGGTATGAAGCCAAGGCTTTTTGTCGTTGGCTAAGCGAGCGCGAGGGCAAGACATATAGACTGCCGACAGAGGCAGAATGGGAATATGCCTGTCGCGCGGGCACAAGGACAGCATACTTTACCGGCGACACCCTCGATGCCGGTATGTATCGCAATCAGATTGTGGCACGCGACTATGCTAACGTGTCGTTGGCAGTAGGCAAGACCAAAGCTAATGCATTTGGGCTATATGATATGCACGGCAATGTAGAAGAATGGTGCGAAGATTGGTATGGCAACTACAGCGACGGGAAACAAACCGACCCGGTTGGGCCGAGTAACGGCACCTACCGAGTGACCCGAGGAGGAAGCCACCACACACCTGTGAAATATTTGCGTAGTGCAAACAGGATGGCAATGTTGCCGGCCGATAAGCACTCGCTCACGGGTTTTCGCGTTGTCGAAGCCGATTATATAACCAAAGCGGAGACAGCGTCAGAGCCGTTTTTTATGGCGCCGATAGTTTATGTGCAAGAGCCGAAGGATGATAGTGTGCCGTTTTATAAGCATAATCATCAGCCGGCAGTAACCGTGTGCGACAATGGAGATGTGCTTGCAGCATGGTTTAGTGCGAATGAAGAAAACGGGCGCGGAATGGCAGTACTCTCCTCTCGCCTCAAGAAAGGGGCAACAGCCTGGGAACCGGCGGAGTTGTTTTTTCAAGTAGCAGATCGCAATTTGACAGGCACGTCACTACGCAATGACGGACACGGCATGCTCATACATATAAACGGTGTTGAAGCGGCAGGCGACTGGCAAAACCTTATGATGGTGGAGCGAGTGAGCACCGACAATGGCGAGCATTGGAGTGCACCACGCATAATAGCTCCGTCGCACACAAAGCGACATCAGGTGATAGCCGGTAGTGCGACTACCGCCAACGGATGGATGCTACAGACATGCGATGCAGGTCCGGGCAGCCACGATGGTGCGGCAGTACACGTAAGCCGAGATGGTGGATTTACATGGGAAGATCCCTGGGACGGAGCGCCGTTGCCGGAATTTAAAGAAGGTGGCACGGGAAGCACCATAGCAGGAATACACGCCGGAATAGTTGAATTGAGCGATGGGTCGTGGATGGCATTAGGTCGCGGAAATAGCATAACAGATGCGAATGGCAAAAAGCGAATGCCAATGAGCATATCAAGAGACCACGGAAAAACATGGACATACCACGCATCAGAACTACCGCCGATAGATGGAGGTCAACGCCTAGTCCTTCTTCGCCTCAAAGAAGGTCCTCTACTAGTTGTATCGTTTACCGACCATCCGGAGCGGACAGCGCCTGAAGAACGAGGTATGGATTTTCACGGAGAGACAGGATATGGCATGTATGCAGCAATCTCATACGACGAAGGGAAGACCTGGCCTGTAAGAAAGTTGATGACGGATGGAATCACGCGCGAGCTCAACGGAGGAGCATGGACGGGAGATTTCACCATGGATGCCACGCACGCGGAGCCAAAAGGATATTTGGCAGGAGTGCAATCGCCCGATGGAACAATCCACATATTATCAAGCCGCCTACATTATCGGTTTAATTTAGCGTGGTTGCAGTGGTAGACTTCGTAATACGAATGTGCACAGCAATGGCTAACGCGGGTTTAAACGCGGTGAAGCGGTGTGGAAAATTTATGGTAAAAATGTCAATGTGCTCTTGCCATCGGTTTGGTCG
>CAZJEA010000056.1:0-1577 GCA_964544895.1 uncultured Bacteroides sp.
AAAAAAGCGACTCGCTAGGGTGTAGCGAGTCGGCAATGTAATTATAAAAAAGTAGTGCTTGCGTCAAAAGGAAGTTATAGAGAAAGGTTAAGTATGATAATGCTTAAACTACGGAAAATTCAGTGATAACCACATTAAGAGGTGGCAAGTAAAAAGATTTTATATAAGAGAAGAGAAAAAGGAACGGTTAACGGTAGTCAGCAAAGCATTGCTGTAATTTTTTTCTAGCGAAGAAAATGCGGCTCTTGACGGTGCCAAGAGGGAGATTCATGTATTCGGCAATCTCGTTGTATTTGTAACCGGCGACGTGCATAGAGAATGGGATGCGGTATTCTTCGGGGAAAGCGTTTATAGCATCAGAAATTTCACTAGCCCCATATGTATCTTCGGGCGATTCGATACCCGAATCTTGGCTGAGGTTAAGATGGTAGAGGTTATCAGTGGTGTCGACGACCGTAGCGGCACGACCGGCACGACGATAATTGTTGATAAAGATGTTGCGCATGATAGTGAAAACCCAACCTTTGAAGTTAGTATTATCGGCATACTTGTCTTCATTGTCAAGGGCCTTAAGGGTAGTGTCTTGCAGCAAATCGTACGCATCATCGCGATTTGAAGTGAGCATGTAGGCAAAATTAAGAAGATTTCCCTGGAGGCTCATGAGATTTGTAAGAAATTTGGGTGTTCCCATTGTGTTTATAGTTTAAGCAGATTAATAAAAGTGTTTTCATAAACTCTGTTAAAAGTTGTGTTTTTTCGACTTTTGTTCCGCAAAAATATTTCAGAAAAATCGGATGTCAAGATTCGCGCCGTTAATTTAAGTTAAAACGGGATATTTTAAGATTTTAAGAAGTTAATCGTGTGATTTTCAATGGTTTATGAATTCTTAATATTGTTACATTATTGTTACATTTGACGGAACAATTTGTTACAATCTGCTTTTAATCAACATTTTTGTAATTAGGTTGTTATAGGTCTGTAATGTTAACGACTACTAAATTGGTAACGGTTTTGCAACTTTTTTGCAACAACTTTTTCATGTTTTTGTATGTTATTAAACTTATTGGGCGAAAAATTAAGCTTTATTGATATTATTTCAGCAATCAAGCGGTGACGACTTTGATGGAAGTAGCGGCAGAAATTTTGTCAGCGATGCTGCGAAGTTGAGTAGCGTCGACCTTTTGGAGACTTTCTTCGGGAGTTTTGCGGTCGATAGAATAAAGCATAACTTCTCCGGGTTTGATGATGTTATAAGCACGAATAAGAGCGTCAATCTCGGTGTCGGTAGAATTGTCAATAAAACAGCCGTTGTGGGAACCGCGAGTGATCATTGTTTGAATGATGGCGCTGCTGCCGAAAGCGCTCAATTGCTCAATAACCTTGTCAACGGTAAAAGAGGGCATAGTAGGACGATCGAGAGCACGCATAGTTTCTTCGATAGCCGAATCGAGTTTTAGAATATTGTTATCAACCTTACGCAAGGCAGCGACAACGTCGGGGCGATGCAACTGTGTGGAATTAGTGAGCACACTAACCTTAACATTGGGAAAATACTTATCGCGCAAAGCGAGTGTGTC
>CAZJEA010000056.1:1677-14578 GCA_964544895.1 uncultured Bacteroides sp.
CCAAAAACGGTTTCGTGAAAAAGTACAGTTTGCATGACGTTAAAGATTGGTATGTTCGGATGATTTTAGGAAAAAACGAGTGATTTGCGCGGTGAGCAAACCGGTAGCAAGTACGGCAGCAAAGACTACAAGCAAGTCAGAAGGGAGTAGATGCACGGGATAGTAATTAATGGTAAGCGTAGACGAATCGCCGCCAATGGTTATGAGGTGGAAATGTTGTTGTAGGAGCGTTAAGCCTACGCCTAAAGCGATGCCTAAGATGCCTCCAATAGCGGTGATGAGCCAGCCTTCGAGGATGAAAATGCGGCGCACGAGCGAGTTGGTAGCGCCAAAGGCACGCAATGTAGCCATATTGTCGCGTTTCTCGATAACGAGAAGTGACAGAGTGGAAACGATGTTGAACAGCGCGATGACGAGAACGAAAATGAGCATCATAAAAGTGACCCATTTTTCGATGGCAATCATGCGGAATGACTCCTGTCGCTGCTCGAGTCTGTTTTTGACGAGATAGTCAGTGCCGAGCTTTTGCGCAAGAGACGCTTTGAGAGTTTCGACGTCAATGTTTTTTGCCGGGGTAACTTCAACCGCTGTAGCCTCGGTGGTGTAGTCGAGCAGAGAGCGAGCAGCCGAAAGCGGGATAATAACGGCATCGGCATCAATATCAGACTGGCTGACTTGAAACACGCCGCTCACGGCAACAGAAACAGAGGAGAAAGCGGCAGCGGGATTAGCCGGATTGATGCGACCTTCGCGTCGGGGGACATATAATTCGACGTGAGAATCGGCATTTGGGCGCAACATCACGGCGTTAGCAACGCCGACAGAGATTTGTATTGCGGGGAAGCTATCAGAAGTGCAAACGGCAAACATGCCGTCGACGATGGCTTTGTCGAGGCCGTTGATAGACTCATAGTGAGGGGGTACGCCTTTAAATTGCACCGGAGCCTGAGCGGTATAGGTGCTAATCAATGCTCTTTCGCTAAGCGTGGGGACAGCAGAAGCGACTTGAGGCAAAGCCTGCAGCGAGGCAGCCAGACTATCGGCATCGGCAATGACCCGGGCATCAGCTCGGGTGACTTGAATCTCGGCATCATATTTAGAGATATGCGAGATTGCTAAATCGGTGAAGCCATTGAAGACGCTGAGGACGACGACCATTGCAGCAGCAGCTACGGCGACACCGAGTACAGCAATAATGGCAATGACATTGACAGCATTATGGCTTTTTTTAGCCAAGAGATAGCGGAAAGCGATACGGAAAGCGAGCATTGGTTTAGGGGAAATTTTAAGGCATAAAACGCAGTACGCTATTTGAGTAGATTGTCGATATTTTCGATGTAGTCGAGAGAGTCGTCGATATAGAAAGCGAGCTCAGGTGTTTTACGCAACTGGTAGCGCACTTTTTGAGCTAACTCGTAACGAATTGTTTTAGCAGAAGCGTTAATGCTCTCGATAAGATCTTGAGCTTTATCAGAGGGGAAAACCGAAAGATAAGCGCGAGCGATAGAGAGGTCAGGGCTCACTCGAACAGTACTAACGCTAACAATAACGCCGCGAGTTTTGGCAGTTTGTTGGCGGAAAATCTCGCTAAGCTCCTTTTGCAGCAAGCGAGCGATTTTGGCTTGTCGTGTTGTCTCCATAAATATGAGGTTTTAAACAATTTACAAAATAACTATTTTACGCGACGCATGATTGTCATGCCATCGCGAACGGGGAGAATAACTTTTTCGATGCGGTCATCAGCGGCAATTGCATCATTAAAATTGGCAATAGCGATGCTTTGAGCGTCTTTACAATTTTCGGCATTAAGCACGTGTCCATCCCAGAGAGTGTTGTCGGCGATAATGAATCCGCCAACGGGGACACGTGAAATAACCATTTCGAAATATTGCTGATATAGGCGTTTGTTAGCGTCGATAAAGACCATATCCCACTCACCGGGGAGGGTTGGCACCACGTCGAGAGCGTCGCCGATGTGCAGATGGATGTCGTTGGCACGGGCGTCGTCGGCAAAGAGCTGGAGGAGTTCCGGCTCCATTTCGTCGTCGATTTCGACAGTGTCGATGGAGCAACCTTGAGGCATTCCTTCGGCGAAACAGAGTGTAGAGTAACCGGTGTAAGCACCAAGTTCGAGGATGCGGTGTGGGCGAATCATTGCAGTGATCATTTTGAGCAAACGACCTTGCACGTGACCGGAGCACATGCGCGGATAAAGGTGTCGCAAATGCGTAAGACGGAACAAGCGATGAAGGTGAGCCGGTTCGGCATCAATGTGTAGAGCGATATAGTCGTCAATTTCCATATTGATGCAAAATTAGCATTTATCGCGAAAAAAATCAAGTTTAAAGGTCAAATAATGTTGGAGGGGGTAGCAACTTAAACGAAGAACGGTGGAGGTCGCAGGGTCCATATTGCGCAATAGCTGCGCGGTGATCTTTGGTTGGATAGCCCTTATTGACGTCCCAATGATATTGAGGGAATTTTAGGGCAGCGTCGCGCATGAATTGGTCGCGGTGTGTTTTAGCGAGAATGGAAGCTGCGGCGATATTACCGAATCGGCCATCGCCTTTAACGAATGTTTCAAAGGGGACGTCGCGCCATTGAGTGAAACGGTTGCCGTCAACGATGACAGCTTTTGGGAGGATTTTGAGGGCATCGAGGGCGCGGTGCATAGCGAGAATCGAAGCGCGCAGGATGTTAATTTTGTCAATTTCGTGATTGTCAACAACGCCAACCGCCCAGGCAATAGCTTCAGCCTCAATGATAGGGCGAAGTTTTTCGCGACGGGCTTCGGTAAGTTGTTTAGAATCGTTGAGCAACGGATGATGGAAATCATCGGGCAAAATTACAGCAGCAGCGAAAACCGGGCCGGCAAGACAACCGCGTCCGGCCTCATCGCATCCGGCTTCGAGGCGGCCGGCGATGTAGCAATTAGGGAGTTTAGTTTCAGTCATACAAGAGATTAGTCGACAAAGGCATAGCCTTGGCCGGTTTTATTAACTAAACCGGAACCGACAGAACCGAGTTTTTTGCGCAAACGGGAGATGTTTGTGTCGACGATGCGGTCGTTGCCAGCAGTGTTTGCATCGCGCCAAACCTCGTCGTAGATAAGAGCGCGATTGTAGAATCGGTTACGGTTTTTGAGCAAGAGTACGAGGATAGCGTACTCCGTTTTGGTGAGGTGCAACAGTTCGCCATCGTTACGCGCCTGACGGGTAAGTAAATTAACTTCGAGCGTGCGGAACTGGAGAGTAGTTGCGTTGAGAGCGCGGATGTTTTGCGGGGTGTAACGGCGCAAAACCGAACGGATACGTGCAATAAGTTCTCTGAGAGAGAAAGGTTTAAGCACATAGTCATCTACACCTGCGTTAAAAGCTCGCAGGATGCAGTCTTCGCTATCGTCGTGCGAAAGGCAAATCACCGGGATGTGTTGTGTGGCAGGGTTAGCTTTAAGATCGTGTAATAAATCTAGACCGGAGTATTTTTGGTTCATAGCATCAAAAATGACAAGATGCACTGAGTCTAAATTCATCGTTGTAACGTCAACAGCTTTAGCTACAACGATCACGGAAAAGCGTTCTGCCTCAAGGTTAAACTTTAACAAGTTGGTAATGTACGTTTCGTCATCGACAAGCAAAATTATTCCGATAGAGGAGTCCACAGTCACGGATAAAAAGGATTTTTGATTACATACGGCGCAAAAGTAGCGATAAGATGTTACAATATTGTCGATTGCAATCATATTGTAAACGTATTGGCACTAAAATTTATTATATGGAGATTGAAAAAAATTTAATTTGATTTTTAGAATATTTGCAAAATATAACCCAAATATAGTGATATAGCGAAAATATTTGGTACGTACAGTGATTTTTTGTAAGTTTGTAACATCATGATAAACTTAACGACAACAGCTCGGCACATAATGGAACACCGAGTGCACGTGGTGCAGAAATGGCACGGTGCAGCAATAGAAGCCATACAGACCAATCAACTCGAGCGACTAACGAAGAACGGGGCAAAGACAAAGTATGGTGCTGACCAAGGTTTACGAGAGACGGACAACTACGACGAATATCGGAGGATGTTGCCCGTAAGCGGCTATCCATCAATACGCGACTATGTTATGCGCATGGTAAACGGCGAAAGTGATGTGCTATGGCCCGGAGTAACGCGTCGGTATGCGCAGTCGTCGGGTACGAGCGACGGCAAGAGCAAATATATACCCGTCACTGACGATTCGCTAAAACTAAATCACTATGCCGGAGCCTTTGATGTTGTTGCGCACTATCTACATAATCATGCAGAGAGCCGGATTTTTTCGGGGAAAGGATTTATCTTGGGAGGGAGCTTTGCAAATGAGCTAAAGCTACCCGCGGGAGTGAAAGTTGGTGACTTGTCGGCTAATCTTATAGACAACATAAATCCGTTGGTGAATCTAGTGCGCGTGCCATCAAAAGAGATTGCCCTCATGGCAGATTGGCGCAAGAAACTACCGGCATTAGTAGAAGCATCGCGACATGTTGATGTGACGAACATATCGGGCGTACCGTCGTGGTTTTTGACCGTGATAAAAGAAGTTATAAGAGCTGAAGGAGCAGAGACGATACACGATGTTTGGCCCAACTTGGAGGTGTTTTTTCACGGGGGCATATCAATGAAGCCGTACCGCAACGAATATGCAAGATTGACCGACACGTCGCGAATGCACTATTACGAGACCTACAATGCGTCAGAAGGATTTTTTGCGGTGCAAGATGAGGATAACAGCGAGGCAATGCTTTTGTTGCTTGACACGGGAGTTTTCTACGAATTTGTGCCCCTAGACGAGTCGGAAGAGGCATATCCGGAGCACGCCGTGCCGGCATGGCAAGTAGAAGAAGGCAAGACGTACGCACTCGTCATCAGCGCGCCCAACGGGCTGTTTAGATACCCGATTGGCGACACCGTACGCGTGGTGAGCGCAGACCCGTTGCGCATAGTCATAGCAGGCCGCACAAAACACTATATCAATGCTTTCGGCGAAGAGGTAATGGTGTATAACACCGATGCAGCCATAGCGAAAGCGTGCAACCAAACCGGCGCGTCAGTAGCGAATTACACCGTGGCGCCGGTATTTGCCGAGGGCGGGAAGCGTGGGCGCCACCAGTGGTTGATAGAGTGGCAACACGAGCCGGAAGATATAAATGGGTTTGCAGCGATATTAGACAAAGCATTGCAAAACGAGAACAGCGACTATCAAGCCAAGCGCACCGGCGATATATTTCTAGAGCAGCTGAGCATAACGACAGCGCGAGCCGGATTATTTGACGAATGGCTATTATCGACGGGCAAGTTGGGCGGCCAACGGAAAGTGCCACGATTGAGCAACGACCGGAAAATTATCACAGCGATGTTGCAATTTTGTTAAATAGTGGTAGACATCGCGTGCGTGCGTGTAAAATATGTGTTAAAAAGAATAATAATTAGAAAATTTGTTGTAATTTTGACGGATAAAATCGTCCGAAAAAACGAAATCTAAAATTATTATACAATAACACAAAATTTTTATGAGACTAAAACTGTTCCTGTTAGCGTGTATCGCGGCAATATTGCCGATGGTAGCGCAGACTTCGAATCTAGTCGGAGTTGTTGTGAACGGCTCAACCGGAGCGCCCGTAAACGGAGCCACGGTAACTCTACGAACAAGTGGAGCCAAAGCCAACACTAATTTTTCAGGAGACTTCAGCCTGAATGCCAAGACCGGGGGCTCAGACCTTTTGATCGTGGTATGTGAAGGTTACGAAGCTTATAGCCGAGAGGTAGCCCTAATCGGGAAAACGATTAGCCTGGGTCAAATTCGCCTTAATCCCGACAACATCGAGGATGAGTATTACGGAGACGCCAGCGACATGGTGTACGACGAAGCAATGCTAGAAGACGAAGAAGGGAATTCGCAAGGCATCGCAGCTCTCACAGGAGCCAACGACAACTTGTATTACAACACCGCCAGCTATAACTTCGGTCCTATGTACTTTAAGTTTCGCGGATACCAGAATCAATACCAAAGCGTGTACTTGAACGGTATTGACATGAATGATCCTATTCGCGGAAACTTCAACTTTTCAAGCCTATTGGGAATGACGAGTCGAGCATTCCGCAACAAGACCACAGCGGTAGGCATAGATGCAGCATCGTTTGGTTTTGGAGATCTCGGAGGTGCAGTGAACTACAATACAATAGCAGACACATACGCACCGGGCTTCAACGGATCACTAGCATATACCAACTCGAACTATATGTTTAGAGGCATGGCAAGCTACTCAAGCGGCATGAATAAGCATGGTTGGGCATACACAGTAAGTGCCATAGGTCGCTACTCAAAAGAGGGCGTAGTAGAAGGCACATTCTACAATTCAGCCGGTTTATTTTTAGCAATACAGAAAGCGTTGAGTGCGACACACTCGTTGACATTGACAGCATTTGGCGGCCCGACACAACGAGCTACAGCCTCAGCAACATATCAAGAAGTGTATGATCTTGTAGGGTCGAATCTATATAACCCGAACTGGGGATGGCAAGATGGCAAAAAGCGAGCATCGCGCATCACGGAGACATTTGACCCGACAGCGATGTTAACATGGTTGTATAAAGGACAAAAGACGACATTGAACACGTCGGCAGCAATGCGCTGGGTAAACTACAGCCAATCAGCATTGCAATATTACAAAGCAAACGATCCGAACCCGACCTACTATCGCTACCTGCCGTCATACTATGAAGGCAACGATGAGCAGTATGATTTGTACACGAATCTATGGAGAAGCCAAGATCCGACAACAACACAAATCAATTGGGACAACCTGTACCAAATCAACTACTTGAACAATGTGCAAAACGAGACATTGAGTGAAGCGAACAAGAAAGGATCGAGCTACATACTCGAAAACCGCCACTCAAACCAGTTTAACGCAATGTTTAACACCTACGTGAATCATCGTCTAAACGACAACTTCTCAATACAAGCCGGATTGAGCTACAACTACACCAAAGGTTCATACTTCAAAACCGTGCGCGATTTGTTGGGAGGAGAGTTTTGGATTGATGTAGACCCGTTCAGCGACCGTGACATCACGATAGCCCCCGATAACTTGCAAAACGACTTAGACAACCCGAACCGCCGTGTAGGTAAAGGCGACCGTTTTGGTTACTACTACAACATATTCTACAACAAGGCACACGGATGGTTGCAAAACACGTATACTTCACGCCACTGGGATGTGAACTACGGCATAGATTTGAGCTATACACAATACTATCGCAACGGACACATGCGCAACGGACGTGCACCAGAGAACTCACTCGGCAAGAGCAAGGTGCTAGGTTTTGACAATGCAAACGTTAAAGCCGGAGCCACCTACAAACTCGATGGCCGCAACTTCTTTATGGCACACATGCAATATGGCACACGAGCACCGCTCGCAGACCAAGTGTTTGTAGCTCCTCGCGTTAAAAACACCATCATTGACGGAGTAGAGTCAGAGCGTGATTTCACAATGGACTTCACCTACGGGTGGAACTATCGCCGTTTCAGAGGTTCAATCGCCGCATATTACACCGACATGAGCAACGTTATAGAGCGTACCGGATTCTATGATGACCGATATAACACCTACGCAATCTATGCTCTTAGCGGAGTACGCAAAGTAAACAAAGGCGTAGAGCTCGGCATGGCATACAAGATCACCCCATCAGTAACAGCTACCTTTGCCGGCACATACGCACGCTACCAATACAAGAACAATCCGAAAGGCACACGTTCGTTTGAAAACGGCTTGTATGCTGACACAACACAAACCGTATATTTGAAGAACTTCTATGCAGGCTCAGTGCCACAAACAGTGTTCAACGTCGGAATTGATTGGTCAGCACCAAAGAACTGGTTCTTCAACATCAACGGCACCTGGCAAGGCGATGCATACGTCAACCTATCGCCGGCGTATCACGAAGAATTGCCCGATTTGTGGAAAACGATACCTAACTGCACCGAAGAGCTACTAGCAGCAAAAGTAGCAGAGCTCTCAACCCAAGACAAGCTCAAAGATGCGTTCTCGCTCAATATATCAATAGGCAAATTGATATACATCAACCGCAAAGTATCAATGAACTTTAACTTGAACATAAACAACGTGCTAAACAACAAGAACGTTGTGACCTATGCATATCAACAAGGGCGCATAGACACCAGCAATTACGACAGGAATGCATACCCGAACCGTTACACATACGCACAAGGTATAAAATTGTTCCTAAATGCAGGTATCCGTTTCTAAGGCTCACTCAAAAACAAGAAGAACAATGAAAAAGTCAATAATATACATAGCAACAGCGCTAGGCATAGTCAGCGCAATGAGCTCATGCGACGACAATTTTGAGCAACCGCCATTGTCGATACCGACAGCGACCATTGAGGCCAACACCACAATAGCGCAACTCAAGACCGACTTTTATGCCACATCAAACAACTATGCGACAGAAGTAGGCAAGAAGAGCGATGGCACCAACTACATCATCCACGGCACAGTAATATCAAGCGACGAATCGGGGAACTACTTCAAACAAGTAGTTATTGCCGACGAAACGTCAGCAATACAGCTAGATGTTGACGCTTACGATTTGTACGAGTCATATCAAGTAGGACAAGACGTAGTATTAGATGTTACCGGCCTATATGTAGGAGCATACGGACGCTTAATGCAAATTGGAGCTGCACCGTCAAGCGGATATCCGTCGCGCGTAGCAGAAGCAACATTTAGCGAACACGCACAAGTTAACGGCTTGGCACATCCCGAAAAAGTAGTAGCACAAACCGTAACAATTGAAGAGCTAAACACCATCAAAGATAACACCACCGACTGGCTGAACTGGCAGTGTCAACTAGTAAAAATCGACAACTTGACCTTTGCCAATGCCGGCAAAGAGACCCTAGCCACCTCAGGCAGCAACGGAGTAAGCCAAACTCTAACCGATGCCAGCGGCAATACAATAATATTGTACACCAGCGGATATTCAGATTTTTATGATTATGCATGTCCCACCGGCACCGGCAGTGTAACAGCAATACTAAGCTGCTACAATGCGAACTGGCAATTGCGTCTAGTTTCAATAGATGGACTTGAAGGCTTTGATGCACTCACCAAAGACCTCATAGTACCGACATTTGAAGGCGACGGCAGCGAATCAAAACCGTACACTGTGGCAGATTTGAAAGCCGGAGCAACAGGAAGCGAAAGCTGGATTAAAGGATACATAGTTGGATGGGTTAGCGGACAAGTGCTCAGCGACGGAGCTACCTTCAACTCAGAAGCGACAGTGCAAACGAACGTGCTGATAGCAGACAAAGCAGATGTGACAGATGTAGCACAATGCATACCGGTGCAATTGCCCTCAGGCGACATCCGCACAGGAGTAAACTTGAAAGATAACCCCGGCAACCTTGGTAAATTGCTCGAGATAAAAGGAAGCATCGAATCATATTTCGGTGTTACCGGATTGAAATCGGCAACCGAGTGTAAGATTGACGGCAAGACACCAAGCACATCAGGTTCGGGCTCAGGCTCAGGTTCAGACACAACAAGCGGAGTAATCTATTCAGAAGACTTCACCACTGGCATCGGACAATTTAAGATTGTAGATGTAACAACAAACGATGCAGTAACGTCAATCTGGACCCAAACCTCAAGCTATGGAATGAAAGCAACCGGATTTGCCAACAGCACCAACTATGCGACAGAATCGTGGATAGTATCGCCAGAGATAAACCTCAGCGGAGCTACAAACGTAAGTCTCGCCTTCGACCAAGCCCTCAACTACTTCACAAGCGTAGATGTAGCCAAAGATGAAGCTAGATTGATGGTAAGAGAGTCGGGCAAAGAATGGTCACAAATCACTGGATACACATATCCATCATCATTGGGATGGACCTTTGTAAACAGCGGAGCGATAGACCTCAGTTCGTATATCGGCAAGACCGTACAATTTGCATTCAGCTACAAATCTACCGCCACCAAAGCCGGCACATGGGAAGTAAAGAACTTTATATTGTCAGGCAACGGGGGAAGTGTAGGAACCAATCCCGGCAAATAATAGTCAACCACAAAGACAAGATACAGAAATAAAAACTCATACAACTAAGATATGAAAAGTTTAAAAACATATATGGCGTGGTTGGCAGCAGCAATAGCGGTTGCTACCGGATTGAGCGCATGTCAGGATGACTTTGACGCTCCCGGAGTAGATTCGCCCGTAGCCAGCCTCAAGGCCAACACCACCCTTCTGGAGCTCAAAAAGGCATACTGGAATGACGCCACAAACTATATCGACACCATTGGATTGCGTGAAGATGGCTCACATTACATCATACACGGCACAGTAGTATCGAGCGACGAAGCCAGCAACGTATTTAAGAGCTTGGTTATACAAGATGGCACAGCCGCAATGGCAATTTCAATCAACTCGTATAACTTATACCTTAAATACAGACAAGGCCAAGAGATAGTAATAGATGCTACCGGCATGTACATCGGAAAATACAACGGGTTGCAACAACTCGGATTTCCGGAATGGTATGAAAACGGCAATGCATGGGAAGCATCATTTATGTCACCGGAGTTTTTTGCACAACACGTGGAGCTCAACGGCTTGCCCGAAGTTGCAGCGATAGACACGCTAGAAATAAACAGTTTCAGCGAACTGCCGACAGATCCGGATGGCTTGATGAAATATCAAAGCCGTTTGGTTAGATTCAACAACATTGCATTTGCAAACGGAGGTAAAGAACAATTTTCGACTTACCACTCTAGCGGAGTAAACCAAAACATCAGCGACTCAGACGGGAGCACACTGCCCGTGCGCACCAGCGGTTATTCAAACTTCTGGAACAACACCCTACCCGAAGGACGCGGAGACTTGGTATGTATACTTTCATACTATGGTAGCACAGGTTGGCAATTGATACTTAACGACTATGCGGGCTGCATGAACTTTGGCAACCCGACGATAGCTCCGGGCGCAGAAGCAAACCCGTACACAGTAGACCAGGCTATCGAAGTAGAGAACTCAGATTTGACAAAATCGGGATGGGTAACAGGTTACATAGTGGGCGCAGTAGCACCGGAAATCACCTCAGTGAAATCGAATGAAGATGTTGAATGGACATCAACACCGATACTCGACAACACACTTGTTATCGGAGCTACAGCCGACACTAAAGACATCAACCATGCCCTTGTTATAGAACTAACATACGGCACAGCACTCTATAAATACGGAAACCTTGTAAACAATCCGTCAAACTACGGCAAACAAATATGGATACGCGGCGACCTAGCCAAAGTGCTTGACACATACGGCATCACCGGCAACTCAGGCGCAGAAGGCACATGGAAGATTGATGGCGTAGAAATAGAAAGCTCGTCAATAAAAGACGGTACAGGCACAAAAGAGTCTCCCTACTCAGCAAACCAGGTGCTTGCAGGCACAGCAACAGGCACAGCGTGGGTTAGCGGTTACATTGTAGGTTGGGTTGAAGGACAAGTGCTCAGCGAAGGAGCGAACTTCACCTCAGCATCAACAGTGCAAACAAACGTGCTTATCGCGAACTCTCCCGATGTTACAGATTTGAGTAAGTGCTTGCCAATACAATTGTCGTCAGGCACAGACGCTCGCACCAACGTAAACCTCAAAGACCACCCGGAGAACTTTGGCAAGATTTTGTCTATCAATGGTTCGATAGAGAAGTACTTCGGAGTAACCGGTGTTAAAACAGTCACCGACTACACTCTCACCGGAGAAGGTAGCGGCACGACAACCCCTGATACTCCCAGCACCACAGTTGGCGACGGCACAGAGGATAATCCATTCGATGTTGCAGCAGTAATATCAATCAACCCAACATCTACAACCTCAACAACTTATACTGGAGTTTGGGTGAAAGGATACATAGTAGGCTGGGCAAATTTGTCAAGCTCATACGTTATCAGTAGCGAGACAGCAACATTCGACTCAGCCGCCACGCTAAAGACAAATCTGCTATTAGGTCCGAGCGCTGACTGCAAAGACGTGAGCAAATGTATAGGTGTACAATTGCCAAATACAGATGTACGCACATCACTAAACTTGCAAGACAACCCCGGAAACTTGGGCAAAGAGATTATGCTCAAAGGCGATATCCTCAAATATTCAGGAGTTGCCGGATTGAGAAATACCTCAGAGTATAAATTTATAGAAGATAACACAACAACCCCGGAAGATCCGAGCACCGGAAACACGGAGACATATCTTGGCGATTTCAACTCGTTTAATAATGGTGAAGCGACAACGAAACAATACACCACTTACACCAATGCAACGGGTTGGACCGCAGAAAATAGCATTATACTTTCAGGTACAGACGAAGAAACAGACGCAAATCCGTATTTCCAATTTATCGGTGGCAAGGGCACATTGGCACCAACATTGAATGGTAAGACAACCGCACTTGGCAAGTTGACGTCTCCGACATTGACCGGAGGTATCGGCACGCTCAAGTTTAAATATGGTTTTGCATACAGTGATAAGAAGTGTCAATTTACAATAAAAGTAAAAGACACTAGTGGCAATATTGTGAAGGAAGATACAGTAACCATTGAAGAAATCACTAAAGCGACGGCTTACGAATATAGCCTCGAAGTTAATTACAGTGGCGATTTCACCATTGAAATCGAGAACACTGGTTACACAAAATCAACCGGCAACAAAGACCGCGTGAGCATATTTGACCTTACATGGACAAAATAGTGTAAGCGACATACACGAGTATAGAGGAGGCCAACCACGGTCTCCTCTCTTTTTTTATACGCACCGCTACGCGGAGCGCGGTGTG
>CAZJEA010000057.1:0-14439 GCA_964544895.1 uncultured Bacteroides sp.
TTATCGACATCCCGTGTTATGGAATGCCGTGTAGCGGCTAGCGCACCACACATCCCGCTCCGCGTAGCGGTGCGTATAAAAACAGCCCCATCTATGCGTACATCAGCGCGCATAGATGGGGCATATGTAACTTTAATTTTCGTCTTTAATATTATAAGTTGCAAACACGTCCTGCCATAATAATTGATCCCGTCTCCGTGCTGCGGATGAAATATAAGAACGGTCTGTCAAAAACAATCTTAGACATATCCGGTGATCCGAAATTAGCCGTATCTCCCTCAACTTTTGTAACGGCGGCAGCTACAGCTCCTCCTTCATCAACGTATGTGTACGTGTTCTGTTGCACTTTTATTGGGCTCGACGTGTAGATGCCTGCTTTTGAAAAAGTCATTGTGCCGGGTAAGCCCATATCGTTTAGTATATTGGTCATATTCCCGCGTTGCTCAACTTTAAATTTTGGCAAACTGATGTTTAACTCTTTGCGAGTTCTACTTGCCAACAGATCTGACCAAATTGTGTCATCAAATCTTTTAGAGAATGTAAATATATCTTCTTCATCATTATTTGGCATTATAAATATCATTTCTACCTTATCGTTTTTAAATGGTAGTGCTACGCCGTAACAATCGTCTGTGTAGAAAAATGATGTGATTATATAATTATGGCGCATCATATCGCTCGTTTGATCGCCTTCGCTGCCGTGGAATACGCCTTCCGTTGTTGATCCTTTATCGAATTTACTGCTCCATTCACCTTGAAAATACAGCGCATTCAATAAAATTATTCTACCCGATATATTATCTACTACTTCCTTAATCTTATTGTTCGTCTTTTGGGCGCACCAAGAGTTCATCTTATCAATCGTTTCTGTTGACGAAAAGTCCGAGTTGTAGACCTCTGTATATAGTGTCTGATTGATATTTGATACGTACTTCTCAGGTATGCTGTATTCATCTGACAACCAAACTGAATTTCCAAATGACATTTCTGCTCCATTGTCCTTATATGGTAAATATAGCATCAACTTCGAGCAGACGCTGTTAAAGTCTGCAAGATTCTCATATTTAAACAGTTTTGCTATACTCTCACTTTCTGAGTCATCAACAGAGTTGGCTACCAAGTCCATGCTTAAGGCCAAACTTAGTGGCGAAATGTTGAAGTTTTGCTTCGCATCATTTTGATAGATATTGCCGTAATTTTTGGCTACCTCTCCAATCAAATTGGCTGAGAAGCTATTGATAGCTTCATTCGTACCTTGTTCGCTACGGCTCAAAGTTATTGTGCTGGTGTATGTCGGCTCGTCAAGCACCTTTACTAGTTTCTTTATTCCGTCGTCGTCGCTGCAGCCGGAAAGTAGCGCTACTGCCAGCATTGATGGTATTAATTTTTTCATATCGGTATTGTTTGTTTATGTTATTAAAGTTGCAATAAGTTGTGTTTATGCTTTCACGTCGCAAATGTAAAAAAAAACTTGACAATTTTTGCATAAAAATTACTTTATTTTGCAAAAAAAATCAGTTTTTTTCATTGAAAACAAATCATATAACAAGAGCTTCCAATGCTACCACCACCGGCCCATATTGCGAAATGCCGTGTAGCAGCTAACGCACCGCAGAGCGGTGTCAATAATATAGCCTCGGGTAAGACCGGCAGAGCCGCCGCAACCCGAGGTATGCGTTTCCCCCACACCCCGCGCTCCGCGTAGCGGTGCGTATAAAAACTTGTCTATACCCACTAAAAAATTGCTGATGCGTACGCGGCTACTCGACGCCATATCCTCAAGCTTGTGACTAAAGGGATTGTATCATAGACAAAGTGATAGCCGTCGTGGCCTATTCGTCGTCATCGTCGTCCCAATCAAGAAACCAATCGTCGTTTTCGAAAGCTTCTGATGTGAACTTGTTTAACTCGCGACCTTCTCGCTTTGTCGGGCGTCCAAGCCCTTTGCGTCGGTCTACAAAGCCCGATATGCGTACAACATCTAGCAAGTCATATTGTGCTTGTGGCGTGAGGTTCTCTAAATATTCCGGCACTAGTTTCGCTCCAAGCCTATTTGGCGCGAGTTGGAGCACCTTAAATGTGTACTGAATTGGCGGCTTTCGAACATTTACTATATCGCCGACTTTGATGGTGCGCGATGGCTTTACTATAATCCCATCTCCGGAGCCAACACTCACTCGCCCCTTTTTGCACTCTTCGGTCGCAATGGTGCGCGTTTTGTACACGCGCATTGCCCATAGCCATTTGTCTATGCGTTGGTCGTTAGCCATTGTCTTTATTTATTATTATAGTTGCACATAGCTGTTTGTATGCCGGCCAAAACTAATTCTTTTATGGCTTCTATTGCCACATTTATTCGTGTCGGTAGCATTTGTCTTTGGTCGAGGGTAAAGTTGCCAAGCACATAATCAACTTGTGTGCCGCGCGGAAAGTCATTGCCTATGCCAAAACGCAAACGCGCGTAGCTTTGTGTGCCCAGCATCTGAGCTATGTTTTTTAGCCCATTGTGCCCGGCATCGCTACCTGACCCCTTGATGCGTATCGCCCCAAACGGCAGCGCCAAGTCGTCTACTAGCACAAGTATATTCTCTAACGCTATGTTCTCTTTGTCTTTCCAATATCGCACAGCGTTGCCGCTGAGATTCATAAATGTAGATGGCTTGAGCAATACCAATTGCTTGTTCTTTAATCGCATTCGTGCTATGTCGCCATAGCGCTCGGTTTCAAAACAAATATTGGATGCCTCAGCAAAGGCATCCAATATTTTAAAACCTATGTTGTGACGTGTATTGCGATATTCGTCGCCGATATTGCCTAGCCCAACAATAAGATATTTCATTCGTTGTGTTTGTTAACTAATTATTTTGCAGCAGCTGCAGCTTGAGCAGCACCACGTGCAGCACGTGTGAGTTGTACAGCGCAAACAACTGCGTTTTTAGCGTTAACGAGTTCGAGACCTTCGAAGTGGAGGTCGCCAACTTGCATTGTTTTGCCGAGACCAAGGTTGTCAACGTTGATAACCAAGTTTTCAGGTACTTGGCTGTAGATTGCTTTTACTTTAAGCTTTTTCATTGACAAGCTGAGTTTACCACCGGCTTTAACACCTTCTGCGTGTCCTGCTAGTTTCACAGGTACTTCGATGATAACGGGCTTTTTGTCGTTTACTTCGAGAAGGTCAATGTGGAGAATGTTATCTTTTACAGGGTGAAATTGAATATCTTTGAGCACTGCCATTTTCTTTTCGCCGTTGATGTCGAGCTCGATTGCGAAAATTTCCGGAGTGTATACAAGTTTACGTACTGATTCTGCGCTAACTGTAAGGTCGGTTGTGATGAGGCCTTTGTTGTTACCGATCTCAACTACTTTTTGACCTTCTTTGAGGCTTCCGCTGAAAGGAAGTTCTACGATTTCACCACCGTTAAGAACTACGGGGATGTTACCTGCTGCACGAAGTGCTTTTGTAGCTTTTTTGCCAAGGTCAACACGGGGTTGAGCTGAAAGTTGGAATGTCTTCATTTGTTTGTTGTTTTTTTGTGTTACTAAAAATTAAGTTGTATTGTTTTGCTCCTTAATTTCCCATCACACGAGGCGATGCTTTAAAAAGCGACTGCAAAGTTAACGCTTTTGATACAAATACACAAATTTTTAGCTTAAAATTTACCCGACTTGGGCGATTTGCGTATCGCTATATACGCTATTGACAATGTGGCTAATACGCCTACTGCATATGTTATATGCCACTCTTGGGGTATTGATAGGTATAGTGCACTGATAACAAACTGCAGCAGAGCATACATTACTGATATTTTTAAGTGCGAGTTACCCCAATTGTATGTCAATATATGGTATATGTGTTTACGGTGTGGCGTGAGTATGTTTTCTCCTTTTAGTAACCGTTGCATAGTCGTCATGCCGGTATCAAAAACGCATACTATAATAAGCATTATCAACGTAGCATCACCGCTAATGAATATCAGGTTCGTTAACAACCAAACTATAAAAACGCCGATTGTAATCGATCCTACATCTCCGGCAAATAGCTTGTTTGATAAGTTAAATAGAGCAAATATCACTATCGCACTTATTAGCAATAGCCCAAAAGTGGTGTATAGCGTGGCATCGCCGATAGGGTAGGCGTTGACTGCATATACCAACGTGCTTAGCACTACCGTGGCGTATAATGCCAATATTCCGGTTATGCCATCAATAAAATTAAACGCATTTATGCATCCAACTCCGCAAAAGAGATAAATAAGGTATATGTCTAAGCTGCCATGCACAAGAAATTGCTTAAATATCACAGCAATTGTCGCGACCTGCACCAGCAATCGCGGTTTTGCCGGCAATGGGCGCACGTCGTCAACGAATGAAATAAGTCCGAGCACTAATGCGCCGCCAAGCATTGTTGCCCATTCTGCTGTAAGAAAGTGATATTCTGCTACGGCAAATATTAGCGCGGCAGCGAGAAAAATCACTCCGCCTCCGGTTGGCGTGAATACTGTGTGCGAGGAGCGTTCACACACCGGCGCTCCTATCGCCTTTCGTTTTGCCAATTTATAGTAGCCATATTCTATGACTGCTAAAATCAGCATGCATATTACATATTTCACTTCCTTATCCTATTTGTATATATCAAGTAGCACTTCCAGGTTTTCTATCACTGTCTGAGGCCTGTTTATCGCTGGATAGTTCATCAAATTTTGATGATGAATATTTTCATTGTTAACATCGCGGAGCATAATTGTGCGCCATCCCATGACATTGGGATGCATAAAGTCTTTCTCCGGGTTGTCGCCAACGTAAACATATCCGTCTACATCGCCCATAAGTTCTGTCATATCTATGTATGGCTTCGTGCTGTGTTTGTCTGTGTTGTAAAGCTCCGTTGCCATAATATATTTGCTGTCAATATATCGCTCTAGTCCGAGTGCTGCAATTTTATTTAGCTGTCCCCATGCGCGGCCGTCGGTTATCACACCGAGTTTGTGCCCTCTGTGTTTTAGCTCTTGCAGTGTCTTTTCTGCCGATTTGTCCAGATTGATGTCCGGACGGTGGCTGCGGTACACGGTAAGCTGATCGCTAACGCTCACCTTCACATTATATTTTGCTGCCATCAATTCAACTGTCTCGAATGCCTGAAAGCGATCTGCTCTCATTATTTCAAACAGTTCTTCAGGTGTCGTGTGACATGCTGCTGCAAAATGCTGTGCTATGGTGCGTAGCCCACTGTCGCGATAGTGCCACTCTTTGTATAGAGTGTCGTCCATATCAAAAATTATAGCGTACATTTTCTTTCAGTGTTTATTGTGTATATATCGTTGGCTTGCCAATTGTCTCTTATTAGCGTATAGCTATTTCCTTCGTGCAGATATACTGGTGCAAAATATCTGATAAATAACGGATTTAATGTCATCGTGTAGGCACCGACATTCTTAAATAGTAGTTTGTCACCTAAAATCAATCGGGGTGAATCTATTAGACGAGTTATTCTATCTTCTTCTATGCAGGTGCATCCGCAAATGGTTTGTTGCCTCTCTTGTTCGCGCTGCTCAATGTCGGTTGCAATTATTTGGCAAATATACGATTTTTTGCGGAAAAATGGATCTATATCTGTTCGCGATCCATTCGTGGTCACAAAAATTGTGTTATCGTCGTTTCGCTTCACGTCAATAACTTCTGCTAAAAATTGCACACTTCCATCTATTATGGCGGTCCCGGGCTCAACTATAAGTCTTATCTTGCCTATATCTTGTTCATCTAGCGTCTCTCTTATGGCGCGTACATATTCCTCATATCCGGGCTTGCCGGGTAGGGTGCCGTAAAAGCCGCCACCTATGTCAAGGTAATCAAGTGCGAGGTCGTATTTTTTGATTATTGATGCCGCATATTTTACTACGTGTCTATAGTAGTTCACCCTGCGCGCTTGTGTTGTGCGATGTAGATGCAGTCCGCTCAGTTTCACGTTGGACAGCGCCCTTATATAATTTATAGCATCGCTAAGCTCTGAGGTGCTGTCTGAAAATCCAAATCGACTGTTGTCGTTGTCTCTGACTGCATCTTTTGCCGATATTTGCGATAAATTGATGCTTATGCGTATGCCTACGTTCCACTTGCCTGGTTTCGGTAAGTCGTTCAGCCATTCGAGCTCTCTTTTTGTCTCAATGTTTACAATACCTCCTGAAACAATTGTTTTAAGAAAGGTTTCGCGGCTTTTTAGTGGACCGTTGTATATCATTTCTGATGCGTCAAAGCCACTCAAATGAGCTAGCTCCCACTCGTCTGCACTCACCACTTCTGCCTTGCATCCTTGCTCTTTCACAAGTGCCAGCAATTTTGGCAACGAATTCGTTTTCACCGAGTATCCAATAGCCCACTCTCCGAAATGTTTAGATAGCGCTGCACCCAGCGAGGCTATCTGTGTGCGTATGGCTTCGCTGTTTACAATCCAACATGGCGTATGCAGTTTTTCTATCATCGTAGGCTGTGTCTTGTTAATTATATTGCAAACTTACAACAATTTTTTGACTACTAAATACAATTTGTAGGCAATTTTATTGCCATTTTCGACGTTATATATTGCAAGTGCTTATATAGTACGATTATACATACACAACAATTGAATGAAGTTTAATGTCTTTATATCATCGTTTTTAATCCTTTCGTCGACAACAGTTACTGCTATTGCCGGCGTTAAGATTCATGGTAAAATCACCGATGAGAAAAACGAGCCTTTAGAGTTTGTTACTGTCAAAATTGCCGGCTCTGCCATTGGTACTACCAGCGGAATTGATGGTCTGTACACACTTTCTGCTCCCGATGCAGATACTATTAAAGTCGTTTTCTCGTGCATCGGGTATCAAGAGTCAACACGCAAAGTGTTAAATGCTAAAGATGAGGTTACGCTTAACGTAAAAATGGAGCCACACGCATACACTTTGCAAAGCATAGACGTCACTGAGTATCAAAAACAAACCGGTACGGTGCAAAAAATCGATAAATCTGACTATAAATTGGCTCCTGATGTCAATGGCGGCAGTGTCGAAAGTCTCATCTCAACTATGGCAGGCGTTACGCAAGGTAATGAAATGTCATCTCAATATTCTGTGCGAGGTGGCACTTTCGATGAAAATTCAGTCTACATTAATGGTGTTGAGGTCTATCGTCCGCAATTAGTGTCTTCCGGTCAGCAAGAGGGCTTGTCCATTATTAATCCTGACATGGTCGGTTCTATCGGCTTTTCTACCGGCGGCTTTTCTGCCCAGTATGGCGACCGCATGTCGTCTGTCCTCGACATCACCTATCGTGAGCCGGAGGCTTTTGAAGGCTCGCTCAATCTTAGCTTGCAAGGTGGTGGCCTTACTATCGGTTCGTCGTCTCGCCGTTTCTCTCAATTGCATGGCGTGCGTTATAAAAGCAATTCTTCGCTCCTTAGTTCTATGGAAGATAAAGGTGAATACGACCCGCGATTCTTTGACTATCAGACATTTATGACGTTAAAGTTAAGCGATAAGTGGAAGGCTTCTGTTCTGGGAAATATCTCCATCAATAACTACAAATTCATACCTGTTGACCGCGAAACAAACTTCGGCACATCGACTGATGCTAAGCAGTTTAAGGTGTATTTTGACGGTCAAGAGAAAGATAAATTTGAAACTTTCTTTGGCGCTGCCAATTTAACTTATAAGCCCAATCGCACTGCTGAGTATACGCTACTTGCCTCAGGATATCTTACTAACGAGCTGGTTACTTACGACATCTCAGGTGAATATTGGCTTGATCAAGCCGGCACCTCTGGCTCCGGCTCTGATGCTGCGGTTGGCGGTGAGCTTGGTGTTGGCCGCTATTATGAGCACTCTCGCAACCGTCTCAAAGCTACGGTAATGTCGCTGGCTCTTCGTGGCGCTAACGGCATTTCTGGACACAATATCAATTATGGCGTTACTTTCAATCACGAATCAATTAAAGATCGCACAAGAGAGTGGGAGCGTCGCGATTCTGCCGGATATTCGTTGCCGTTCGATCCTACTGCCTTGCGCGTTTACTACAATCTGAGCTCTAATAACGACATATCTTCTAATAGAATCTCTGCATTTATTCAAGATACTTATAAGTTACAATCGTCTGCCGGATATTTCAATATTAACGGTGGCGTGCGTTTGTCTTACTGGGATTTCAATAGCGAATTACTTGTTAGTCCTCGCGTAAATGTGGGATTTATCCCCGATAGCGCTCCGCGTTGGGCTTTCCGCTTTGCTACCGGCCTATATTACCAAGCCCCTTTCTACAAGGAGTATCGTCAACCTATCGAGGACGAAAATGGCAACACTACCGTCTATTTAAATAGCGACATTAAAAGCCAACGTAGCTATCAATTCATTTTAGGCTCTGACTACACTTTCCGCGCTTTCAACCGCCCATTTAAACTCTCTGCTGAAGCTTACTATAAAATCCTCAGCAACTTGATCCCTTACGAGGTCGATAATCTTAAAGTCGTGTATAGCGGCGAAAATTCAACCTCCGGTTCTACTGCCGGATTGGATATGAAATTATACGGCCAATTTGTGCCTGGTAGCGACTCTTGGATTAGTTTTTCGCTAATGAATACTCGCGAAAAACTAAACGGCGTCTCGGTGCCTAGACCTACCGACCGCCGTTATAGCTTTGCTATGTATTTCACTGACTATTTCCCGAAATTCCCCAAACTTAAATTTAGCCTCCGTGGTATTTTCAGCGATGGATTACCTACTACCGCTCCACGTTCTACACGCGATAAGGGATACTTCAGAGCTCCGGCTTACAAACGTGTTGATGTTGGGCTGAGTTATGCTTTAATCTCTCCTCCCGACGAAAACAGCAGTAGCACCGAAAAACGTAAATTTATAAAAAGTATGTGGATTGGCCTCGACTGCTTCAATCTGCTCGACATATCTAACGTTAGCTCTTACTATTGGGTGACCGACGTCAACAACATCCAATATGCCGTGCCTAACTATTTGACTCGTCGTCAGCTAAACGTTCGTCTATCAATCGACTTTTAATATAATTTTTCCATCTGCTTCAATAACAATTTGGTGCTCTTTATATAGGGCGCCAATTGTTTTTTTGAAGTCTTTCTTCGAACAGTGTAATAGATCTCTAATCTCCTCAGGCGTTGATTTGTCTGTCACTGTAAGCGCGCCTATGCGCAACAAATCTATTATTGTCTCTGATAGAGATGTGATTCTGCCTGCCGTTCCCGGCGCTGTCAGCGTTAAATCTATTTTCCCATCCTCGCGCACATGTTTCACATAGGCAGTTAGCCGTTCTTCTATCGAGATCTCACGATATACTTCGTTTTGATATATCATGCCCTTGTGCTTATTGTCTACTATCACCTGATAGCCTATCGGCGTGCGTCCGTAAACAAGCACTTCCACCTTTTCTCCCCGTTTATAATCGGCGTATGCGTTGCCCAAATATTTGTCTATTTTTGCTGATGCACAGACACGGTTAGTCGTTGCGTCAAGATAGATATACACTAAATAAACTCCGCCGGGATGCATTTTTGCTCGTTGCTCGCTGTAGGGCACAAGTAAATTCTTCACTAAACCCCAATCTACAAATGCTCCTATGCGGTTCACTTCAACAACTTGTAAGTAGGCAAACTCCCCAACCTGTGCAAACGGTATTTCTGTTGTCGCTATAGGGCGGTCTTCTGAATCTGTATAAACAAAAACTTCTATTTCATCTCCAACCACATTGTTCTCGTCTAGATATTTCCCGGGCAGCAATATCTCCAATCCGTTTTCTACTTTGTCGTTTGTTAGATACGCTCCAAAATCTACAAATCTCGCTATGCGCAATGTGTTGTATTTGCCAATTTCTATCCCTGTCTTATTCATTTCTGTGGTTGTTAATTCTGTTTTATTGTGCAAAATTACTCAATTTGTTGTAATTTTGCATATATTTTTCTCAACACTTCAATAATTTATATTCTTTATGGACTTTAGCGTGATTCAAAAATACTTTGGTAATGACCTCAATGAGACCATTATCTCTCAACTAAAAGCCCTGGGCGACCTCTATGCTGATTGGAATAGCAAAATTAATGTCGTTTCGCGCAAAGATATTGACAATCTCTATTTGCATCACGTGCTCCATTCTCTTGCTATTGCTAAGTTCCTTGGCCCTTTGCTCGATGGCACTACGCTTTTGGATATGGGTACCGGTGGCGGCTTCCCAGGCGTACCTTTAGCAATTGTATATCCTAATTGTAAGTTCCATCTCATAGACCGCATTGCTAAAAAAATTCGTGTCGCTACCGAAATTTCTGCCGCTGTCGGCTTAAATAATGTCACTTTCCAACATGGCGATATCGGTGAGTGTCATCAAAAATACGACTATGTCGTTAGTCGTGCTGTGATGCGTCTTGATGCTCTAGTCCCTCTTATCCGTAAAAACGTTTCTTCTGACAGCAAAAACACATATCTCAATGGCTTGGTTTGCTTAAAAGGTGGTGACATCGAATACGAATCGCGTTCGGTAAACTATCCCATTGCTGAGTATCCTATTAATGAGTTTTTCGCTGAACAATTTTTTGAGACCAAAAAGTTAGTCTATGTACCTATGGTAAAAAAGAATAATAAATAGTTGTTATGCTTACAGTAAGTCAATTCGTCTTCAATCCTTTTGAGGAAAATACATATATCATCATCGACCAAGACTCTAATAAGGCTATCATTGTCGACCCCGGCATGTTTAATGATAGCGATTTTTCTCAAATAGATGAGTTTATCGCTGAAAAAAATATTCTCCTCCAGCAAGTGGTAAACACTCACTTGCATCTCGACCATTCTTTTGGCATTAATCATATTTGCCAAAAATATGGCGTAAAGCTTGCAGCTCATCCAAATGATCAACAACTGGGATTGTCTATCCGCAACCAAGGCTTGCGCTTTGGCTTCGCTAAGCGAAATGACAACCCTGTTAACATTGACATTCCCCTAAAACATGGCGATACAATAAGCATCGGAAATAGTCAACTCCAAGTCTTGCATCTTCCGGGGCATTCTCAAGGCGGCATCGCTCTTTATGCTCCGCAAGATGGCTTCGCTCTTGTGGGTGATTCTATTTTCCGGGGCAGTGTAGGCCGCACTGATTTGCCCGGCGGCGACCATAGACAACTCATTGACAGCATCCATAACCGCTTGCTTTGTCTGCCTGAAAATACTGTGCTCTTGCCTGGCCATGGCCCTCACACAACGGTTGGCATTGAGCTCGCTAACAATCCCTATCTTTAGTATATAAGTACATCCTCGCTTATAATTAAACAAATCCTTCAGCTCTCGGCTATTTCCGATTGCTGAAGGATTGCCTTCCTTTTCTATTACCTATGTTACTTAAATTAGAATTTACGTACCATCAAAACATAAGTTTTGTCCAATTGCCTTTGCAATGGGCACACCTTTAGCCGTCGCAGTTTCCCGCAACTCTTTTATCGGTAAGTAGAGTGGAGTTTGATTCTCTTGTTAGAGAATGGTAGGGGCATAACGTCTCTATCGAGGGGGTGTTATTTTCAGGATCAGTATGTTAAGTGTAGCGTATTTATTATTTTAGGGTAAATAATAGTTGCTTTTAGAGCAGAATTTAGGGCGTCCCTAATTTCCTTTGCAAAATTACAATATAATATCCTTGTTTTAAAATAAATATGGTGAATATAAGTTAATGTGATATTATTAAAAGTTAAATACGCCACTTTTGCGCTAAATTTGTGTCATTTTGATATTTTTCTATGCCTTTTATAACTATCTTAGGTCCTTAGTTGTTAATATATTTTGCATTCTTTTCTTGTTTTATTTGTTATAGAACGTTAAACCATCATGATCTCTGTAATTTTATGGTTAGATATGCGTCTATTAAGTAAATACAAATTTATTTCAAATGAAAAAGGTAATCTCTGCTGCCGCAATTTTTTCGCTTGCTGCTTACGCTTATGCTTACGACATAAAACTTCATGCTGTCGACGCAAATGGTGTTGACGAATCGTTCGCTACTTGTCGCATTTTCTCTTTAAATGATTCTATCAAGCCTATACGTGCTGGTTTGACCGACTCTTTGGGTTGCTACAAAACTAATATCGATTCTTTGGGCACATATCGTTTGCACATCGAAGCTGCTGGCTCTAACAGTGGTTATTACCGTCAATTCTCGTTATCTGACGATAATTCTCTTTTCGATTTTGGAGACATTGTTCTAAATGAAATTGACCAACTCAACGAAGTTACTGTCACTGCTCAACGTCCTCTCGTCGTTAAAAAAATTGACCGCATTGGTTACGACGTGCAGGCCGACCCCGATGTCCTTAGTCTCACCACTCGCGATATGTTGAGAAATGTCCCTATGGTCGCTGTCGACGCTGATGGAAACATCACTATTAACGGTTCTTCCAATTTTAAAGTCTTTAAAAATGGTCGCCCAAATAATTCTTTCACCAAAAATGCCAAAGACATTTTGGCTGCTATCCCGGCTTCTATGATTAAAACCATTGAGGTTATCACCGAGCCCGGCGCTAAATACGACGCTGAGGGCATCGGTGCTATCCTCAATATTGTGACTCTCGATAATACTGTCATTAAAGGTATTTTAGGATCCGCTCGCTTGGAATATGACCCATACCAACGCAGGTACAGTGGCTCTTGTTGGTTTACCTCTCAAGTTGATAAGGTTACCTTCTCTTTGTCTACCGGTATCAACCGAATGTCTGATAAACAATCGAAAAGTTATACTGATCGTACTGAAATTTATAATTCCGGCATCGTCGATAAGTTTAACCAATCAATCTCTAATAGCGGATATGTCGGCTGGCTTAATGGTGAAGGCTCTTGGGACCTAAACAAATACAACCTTTTCACCCTCGAAATGCAGGGATATTACTTTAATGTGAAGCCAAACGGCACCTCTTTCTCTCAGCGTTATGGCGCTGACGGCTTGTTATCTGATAGCTATAAATCAATTATTGCCTATCCTAAATACGCTTACCTCGATTTTAATGGCAATTTCAACTATCAGCTTTCTACTGATCGCTCCGGCGAATCGTTGACTGCTAGCTATGCTGTCTCTACTACCGACCAAAACATCAATCAATTTTTGTCTTTTGACGATGTGCAAGGCGATTTGTTTAGCTACTCTGATATTCAAGGTAAAAGTAACCTCAATTTTATCGAACATACTTTCCAAGTCGACTGGACTAGACCTTTTAATAAAATACACTCTATTGATGTTGGCGGTAAATACATTTTACGTCGCAACATCTCTAATAACGACACTGAGTACACCGGTTGGATGAATACTCACAACGAATTCAAGCATATCACTGATGTTGGCGCTTTATACGCTCAATACACTGCTACTCTCGGCAAAGTTAGCCTTAGAGCCGGTCTTCGATACGAATATTCTAAGCTAAAAGCCGAATACCCAGACGGGAGCACCTCTCCTTTCAGCTCTGTCTTTAATGATTTTGTGCCTTCTGCTGCTGTGTCGTGGAATATTAGCGACATTCATTCTCTCTCTCTTAATTACGCTTCTCGCATTAATCGTCCCGGCATTAGTTATCTAAACCCGGCCATTTCTTACTCTCCGACTTCGGTCTCGCAAGGTAATCCCGATCTCGAAAGCGCTTTCGGTCAGTCCCTTAAACTAACTTATTCTTATATTAAACCTAAGCTCAATTTCAATATTTCTGCAAACTATAGCTTCAATAATGACAATATTGCCACGACACAATATGCCGATGCAAACGGCATCGTTTATAGCACATTCGATAATGTTGGCAAGGAACGTCAATTTTCTGCGTCTGCTTTTATGCAATGGACTGTATTCCCTAAAACTAGATTTATGCTCAATGGCTCAATTAGCTACCATAAATTTAAACAAGAAGGTTACTCTCTTAGCCGTTGGACTCCGCAATTCTTTACTCGCATAATGCAAGACTTGCCTTATAAATTTAAATTTAGCATTAACGCTTTCTATTTTGGATCTTCCGTTATTAATGTTTACTCGTATTTTAAAAATAGCTCTCCTATTCCTGTAAACTGGACTCTCGCGCTATCTAGATCATTACTCAAAGAAGATCGTATGACTGTCTCTATAACAGCTTCTAGTTTCATCGGTAATCACTCTGCTGTCTACAACAACGAGACCGTACAAGGCGACTACATCGCTCATTCTCGAAATGTCTCTAATTGTAAAATCATTTCGTTGAGCGTTTCATACCGTTTCGGATCACTTAACGCTAACGTTAAAAAAACCGCTAAACGCATCTCTAACGACGACCTCATCGGCCGCAAATAATCCCCCGCCTCACATCATTGGTTCATATTGCCGTGTAGCGGCTAGCGCACCGCAGAGCGCTATTCCCCGTGCCGGGAGGCACGATTTTGTAGGTAACCGCGGAGAAAGCGC
>CAZJEA010000058.1:0-13869 GCA_964544895.1 uncultured Bacteroides sp.
GTACGAGCGATCTTGCTCAATGCTTTGTTGCGCTAGCTCCCACGGACCCATGTGCCAACGTATAGCCAGAATTTCATTGTCCTCGAGGTCTAGTCCGCTGCGCAAAAGCATAATCACCGACTTCTCACCGTGTCCAACGGGGAAATTAGAATAATCGACATTATATTCGTCAAACTTCTCATACAAGCCAATCTCGTTTTTGCGTGCGCGCTGCACTGTGCGATATATGTCAGCTTTGCACACATCGTGAAGCAATGTGGCGATGGTTATAGAGTCGATGGGTAGCTGCTTCTCCATGTCGGGGCGAATTTTCACTATGCTTTCGCGCAAAGCCATAGCCATTTCGTAGACTTTTAGCGAGTGCTCAACGAGGCCGCCGGCGAAATTGTAGTGATTTTTCACTGAGGCGGGAGCTTTGAAAAATCCCAGTGCATCAAGGTCTTCAATAACATAGTCTATGTTTTCGCGTTGAGTGCTGTGAAGAAGTTCGCAAAATCGTTCTTTGTTCTTAGTTATGTCAATTGTTTGTGCCATATTTTAGGTTTTTATGATTTTCATACATTATAATATAGGAGAAAGCAAGCGCAACACACTCTCGTAGATTTTCTGCGCGCGCGGACGCTTTGTCCAGTTTGCCGCGATGAGGCGTGTGGAGTGTCGCATGTCGGCGAGAAATATGTCAACGAGGCGTTGATTGAATTCTTTTGAGTAGACGAAGATGTTAGCTTCGAAATTGTGTTCGAAGCTGCGGAAGTCGAAGTTTGTGGAGCCCACGGTGGCAACCTCGTCGTCGATGATTACATTTTTAGCGTGGAGCATGCCCTCTTCGTACAAGTATATTTTTATGCCCGAGCGCAGGCACTCGTCGATGTACGAGAATGAGGCATAGCGCAACATATTGCTGTCGCTGCGGCGAGGCATCATGATGCGCACGTCAATTTTTGCCAACGCCGCCGTTTGTAGCGCTGTGAGCAATGCCTCGGTGGGCAAAAAGTAGGGCGTTTGTATGTATATGCGCTTTTGTGCTCCGGCTATGGCTTTGTGAAACATAAATTCGACGTTGCTCCATTGCGATGTTGGTCCGGCTGTTACCAGCTGAGCGCTCATATTGCCCGGGGCTTGCTCCAGGCAGGGTAGGGCTTGCTTTAGCAACGGTTTGCCCATAAACGACCAGTCGACGGCAAACGACGATTGCAGGGCGGCTACTGCCGGGCCTTGTATGCGCAGATGTGAGTCGCGCCACGAGTTGAACATTTTGCCTCCGTCGATGTATCGGTCGGCAATGTTCATGCCGCCAATATATCCTATTTCGCCGTCAATGATGCATATTTTGCGGTGGTTGCGCCAGTTTATGCGCGTGCCGAAAGGCGGAAAGGCTACGCGAAAGAACGGATATATTTCTACGCCGGCAGCGTTGAGTCTGTCGAAAAATTTGTTTCGCGTGTGGAGCGAGCCCACGTGGTCGTATATCACGCGCACTTGCACTCCGGCTGCGGCTCTGTTCTCGAGTATGTTGGCTATGCGGTTGCCGATTTCGTCGTCCTCAAAGATGTAATACTGTAAGTTTATGTAATCTTTGGCGGCGCTGAGATCGCGCTCTAAGGCTGCGAATTTTGACGTGCCGTTAGTGAAAACCGTTATGTCGTTGTTGTTGTAGAAATTCCAGCCTGTGAGCGAGCGAGCCAGGCGTATGAGATGCAGCGTGCTCTCTTCGTAGTCGCCGACAAGCCGCATGATGTCGATGGAGTGTCCGCTCTCGGCGCGCTTGAGCTGCCGACGCTGGCGACGCGAAATCATGCGCGTGTTTTTGATGTTGCGGCCGAAAAATATGTACAACACTATGCCGCCTATGGGAAACAATAGCAACACTGTTACCCACGCCAGCGACTTCACCGGATTGCGATTTTCGGAAAGAATGACGCCCATAATCATCAGCACCGTCACGAAATAGATGGCGGTGAGCGTGTAGTATATCCACTGGTGTGAAAGGTATGAGATTACAACGTCAAACATAGGTGACAAATTTACACATTATAATATATATGTTTGCACTGTTAACTTATTTTAACTCCGTTTGCCTCCAACTTGCCTTTTTTAATTGGCAAGAACGTTTTTATTCGCAAATAATTTGTATTTTTGCGCTATAACTTGCAAAATACACTAATAAAATCATAATAACTGATGAAAAAGCTCGTAACATTTTCTGTGGCTTCGTGCTTGGCTCTCGGCGCTTTTGCCGCTGTTGCCGACGCTGATACCGCTCAAACAGATTCTATCAAAAAATTCGTTTTTACTGACGTTAAAACTGTAAAAACTACTTCTGTTAAAGACCAAAACAAATCGGGAACATGCTGGTGCTTCTCAGGCACTTCGTTCTTCGAAGACGAAATACTTCGCCAAGGCGGCGACTCGCTTGACCTTAGCGAAATGTTCACCGTGCACCACTGCTACAACCTCAAAGCAGACAAATATGTGCGCCTTTACGGTCAAACTAACTTCGGCGCAGGTGGCTCGTTGCTCGATGTCGCTTACGTGTGGAAAAACTACGGCGCTGTGCCCGAAGAGGTTTACACCGGCTTGCAATATGGCGAAGATAAACACGTGCATGGCGAGCTCGACGGCATTCTTTCAGGCATACTTAAAACTGTTGTCGAAAAACCTAACGGCAAAAAAGTGAGCACTGCTTGGCGTAGCGCATACGATGGCGTGCTTAACGCTTACCTCGGCAATCTCCCCGAAACTTTCACCTACAAAGGCAAATCGTACACCCCGAAAAGCTTTGCCGCTTCTCTCCCAATCAATCCTGACAACTATCAAGCATTCACTTCGTTCACTCACCACCCGTTCTACAGCTCTTTCGTGCTCGAAGTGCCCGATAACTGGGTTTCCGGTCAGTATATGAATGTGCCTTTGAACGAACTCAAAGCTATCATCGACAACGCTCTCAACAACGGTTATCCCATCAACTGGGCTGCCGACGTCAGCGAAGGTGGCTTTAAATGGACTAAAGGTGTCGCTCTTATGCCTAAAGGCAAAAGCGAAGGCGACATGACCGGTACTGAGCTCGCTCGCTGGGTGAAACTTAGCGACAAAGAACGTGCTAACAGCAAATACGACTTCGAAGGCCCGGTTGAAGAAATCACCGTAACCCAAGAGCTACGTCAAGAAATGTTCGATAGCCAAGAAACTACCGACGACCACGGCATGGAAATTGTTGGTATCGCTAAAGACCAAGACGGCAACCAATACTACAAGGTTAAAAACTCTTGGGATACTAACCAAATTTACGACGGATTCATCTATGTGTCTGAGGCTTACTTGCTCGCTAAAACTATGGGCATTGTCGTTCACAAAGACGCTGTTCCCAAAGATATAGCTAAAAAATTCAAATAATTTGGTATAAATAATGGTAATATCAGCTCAATTAGTCGCCTAGGCTAATTGGGCTGATGTTGCAAAATAAACACTAAACCTCACGATGAAAATTGGTGTCCTTTCTGATACTCACTCTTGCTGGGATGACCGATATGTGAAACATTTCGCCGATTGCGACGAAATTTGGCATGCCGGCGACATTGGCGACGTTGACACCCTGCAACGGCTCATGGCTATCGGCCCGAAAGTGCGTGCCGTATCCGGAAATATCGACAACGCCACGGTGCGACGCTATTGCCCCGAACTTCTAGAGTTTGAAACCGCCGGCGCTAAAGTGATTCTCACTCACATTGGCGGGTATCCCGGCAGATATGCACCGGGCATGCGTAGACTGCTCGTCGAAAAACGCCCCACAATCATGGTGTGCGGTCATAGCCACATTTTGCGCGTGATGTTTGATAAAGAAATCGGCACGCTGCACATTAATCCCGGCGCTGCCGGATATTACGGATGGCAAAAAGTCCGTACTTTAGTACGTTTTGATTTAAACGATGGCAAACCTTCTAACCTCGAAGTTATTGAACTGGGTACGCTCAAACAATAGCTCTAATTTATTTTAATCATGAAGAAATTATTTTTTCTAGCCTCGCTGGCAATGCTTTTTCTTGCTACCGGCTGTAAAACCACTGAACAAGACTATAAACGCGCTTACGACCGCACTATGGCGGCTAACGACTCTACACGCACCGAATTTAGCGAAACCATTTATGGCCGCTATCGCCGTGCCGTTCGCGACGAGCAGATAAAGGTTGGCAACGACACTATCGACACACGCATCATTGATGTTGCCGTAACTAAAGACACCGGCGCTACTAATAGCAATTTGCAGCGCTATTGCGTTGTCGCTGCCGAGTTTAAGCAAGTGTTTAATGCTAAGTCTATGCAAAACCGTTTGATTGAACAAGGCAACACTGACGCTTTTATCGTTGAAACGGCTGAGCCTTTCTACTACGTCATTGCCGGTTCATACGATAATCTTGACGCCGCTCTCCAACTCATAAAAAAATTGCGTAGCCAAGAGGTTATAAAATTTAAAGAGCCGGCTCCATACGTGATGCAACCGGCTCGTAAGCGTTAAAATTATAGTTGTGCGTTATTCTACGCCAAGTATTAATTTTGCAAGCAATTTAGCGAGTGTGTGATCTTTACTGTCGCAGTTATACTCCCAGTACATCACGCCTCGCAATTGGTTGTCGAGTGCATATTGGCATTTCTCTGTTGCTGACTCTACATCTTCGTAGCCAAGCACCAAGTTGCCGTCTTTGTCTGCAATGTAAGGTATGTGTGCCACTGAGTCGCGCTCCATTGTGCAACCTTCTGCTACATAAAAATCTTTGAAGTCTACGTAGTCGGTGTAAGGTCCGCAGCCACGGCCGTAGAAAGGTATACCCAACACTAGTTTGTTTGCAGGCACGCCGGCTTCGAGGTGATGCTTAACGGCATTTGCTACGCATGCTTCACCAAATTTCTCTGACGGATAAATCGGGCATTGGTGTCCGGGCACTTGTTTCATGTCGTACGACATTACATTTACCAAGTCTACATATTGGTCGATTGCTTTAAAATCAATGTATTTTGCTGACCAAATTGTTGCCAAAGTCACCATTTTGTCTTTGCCCAACACGTTGCGCAAGTCGCGCATCAACAAAGTGTAGTTGTCGGTGTCTTCGGGTGATGATGATATGCCGGCTTCTGATGAGGTGGGATATTCCCAGTCAATGTCGATGCCGTCGAGCCCAAATTCATCAACAATCTTTTTGCAGTTGTTGACAAATGCTGTGCGGTGGAGTGAATCTGCTGCCATCTCGCTGAAATTGCCGCTTGTCCAGCCGCCTACAGAGAGCATAACTTTCAACTCCGCATTTTGTTTCTTGAGTGCTACTACTTGTTTCAAGCGTTCGGGCTTGTCGATGTTTACCCCTTCAAATGTTGAGTCAACGTGTCCGAATGCATAGTTGATGATTGTCATCAAGCTGGGGTCAGGTAGCTCACCTCCTCCGGCTGTTACGTATGCTACAATCACTTTTGACGGCTCTGTTGCCTCTTCGTCAGTAGCTTGTGCAGTTGATGATTTTGTGCATGCTGTGCTCATCATTAAGGTTAACATAGCTAGCAATGCAAAAACTGTTTTGATAGATTTAGATAATGACATATTGATAATGTTAAGATAGTTAGTTTGTTACAAAGTTAATAATAAAAAACATTTTAACAAAATTATGCCCCTATATGTGCGCTATTTTTTATTTTTTATCGTGTAAATGAATGGTTTATCAAAAAAAAGTTCGTACCTTTGCATCCGATATGCGTAACCGCTGGCGGTGCATGTGGCCCGTTAAAGTTGCGTTAGTTTAACATTTTAATTATCAAAGAACTAAAATGGATTTGATTAAAATTGCCGAAGAAGCTTTTGCAAGTGGCAAACAACATCCCGAATTTAACCCCGGTGACACAATCACAGTAGCTTATCGCATTAAAGAAGGTAACAAAGAGCGTATCCAACAATATCGCGGCGTTGTTATCCGTATCTCTGGCGAAGGCAACAAAAAACGTTTCACCGTTCGCAAAATGAGCGACAACATCGGTGTTGAACGTATCTTCCCCATCGAGTCTCCGTTCATCGACTCTATCACCGTTAACAAATACGGTAAAGTGCGTCGCGCAAAACTTTACTACTTGCGTGCTCTCACCGGCAAAAAAGCTCGTATCAAAGAACGTCGCGTGGTTTCTTCTAAGTAATCATCGGCTTCTATCAAGCTTAAACCCACAACAATGGTGTGTCAAAATTTCGCTTTTTGACACACCATTGTCTTTTTTTATCTACCACCGGTTTTGTGGCAATTTTTCCACACTTACGCGGCTTCGCTCTTGTGCCAACGTGTGTGGTCGGGTTGCTCCTTGGTGTTGAACGCATATCGCGGTAGTAGAAATACCCACGTGGTGATGCAGAACGGTGCCGTTAGCGTGGCTATGCCATATGGTAGCATCAATGCGTACATGCCGGCTTGCACTAATACTGTCGCTAGTATGCCCACAAAACACCATAGTGCCGATTTTATGCCCGGTTTGTAGAATGTGCATCCCAGAGCTATTGCTGTTAATACAGGGCTATATCCATACATGCCGGCGTAAATTGCCCCACCGTCGGCGCCAAAAGCTATGGCTGCCCACAATGATAATGCTGACGCCAACATAGCCCAGCATGATGCTGCCAGACTACAACACGCTAATGCTATGATGAAAAATATGCCAGCCCCGACAGAGTTGAGCAAAAATACCTGCGAAATGCCCTTCAACCATGCTATGAATAGTGTCACGCTATTCACATTAAATGGCAATGATGTGTGCGGATACAGTGTCGGCTCGGTGAGCGACGTGTGGCTGAGCGCTCCAAATTCGCGTGTCGCCAACAGCATTATCCACATTATCAGTACAAAGGGCATTGTTAAAGAGTTTATTCCCCATTTCTTGAACACTTTATTCATGCCGTTGCGCAGCCATACTGTCGCCGCTGAGCACAATATCAGTGCCATCCACATTTGCCATGTGGTGCAATTAATGAATGTGCCGAATGCACATCCCACGAGTATGCCGTTAAAGCCATACAACCCATGTTTGGTGTCATCGGCTTTGCGGTCGAGCAATATGCCTACTATGGTTGCCGTAAATAAACCAACAACGGCAGTCCAACCTATTATGGGGTGCCCACATTCGTATCCACCCCAAAATATGCCCAACACTATCAATAGTCCGGTTAGCGCATTGTCTTGAAACATCACCTGTCCGGCTCCGCGTAAGAAAAGTTTGTAATTCATAGTTATTTGTTTTTCGTTTATCTCTTATCGCCACGGAAAGTCTTCGGGCAAAGGTAGCCCTTTTACCTCGCTGCGCACCATTGAACACAGTTCGCGCACTTTTGCTTTGGCGTGGGCACTGCTGTTTGTTAAAACTTTGTAGATAAGTCCTGCGCCGTTGGGCAATCTGCTTATGCCGACTGACATCGATCGCCCTTGGTAAACATCAGTAGCTTCAAATATGGCATCGGCGTGCTCTCTGGGCGTCATCACTATTACATTTGCAAAAACATCGTAGTTGCTCATAGTCCCCAATGTGCGCACATCGTATTTTTGTGGCTCAATCACCATTTTCTCGCTAAATAGCGGTTCTTTATTCGGGCGAGTGCCGCGCGTTTGCAATGATAGCAAATCATATTCAAACATTTCGCCGTCGCCATAATGTTTGCGCCCGCAAGCATAAATTTCGGCATAGACTGCCGTAGCTGTTTCGTGTACTTGCATATTTGTTTGGCACACAAATCGTGAGTGCCGACACGGTATCACTGGCTCGGGCAGAAATTCAAGGTATGCATCCTGCTCAAGGGTGATATTTTGTGCCATGCCTGAATAGTTATCAACCATGCATGCCAACTTTGTTGCCGCTCCGGTGGAGACGTGCGCTTGTGCTCCGGCTTTCACACAAATGTTTTGAGTGAAACGGTCACCGTCAACATTTGGTCCTCCCGACGACAATATATATACGCATGGCATTTGCGGTGCATACCGATCGAAATATAGTTCTTGTTGCACTATCAATGGCGCTCGTCTGTCTAATTCGCGCAATATTGACTTGCCCTCTCTGTCGAGGGCAAAAACGAGATTGAGATATCCGCACTTGCCGGGAGCCCCTACATACATAGCTCTTGGTGTGTTTAGATATGGTCTCACTTCCGGCAAATGCGAATAATCAACCTCAGGTGCATCGCTGTATTGGCGTTCTCTGTATTCCATTATACTTTGTCGAATAGCACCATTTTGTAAATCAAATCAATCAATATATCAATACCTTCGCCGCTCATAGAGTTGGTGAAGACAAAAGGCTTGCCCGGACGCATCAACTCGCTGTCGTGACGCATCACTTCTAACGATGCGTTTACGTACGGCGCAAGGTCGGTCTTATTTATTACCAGTATGTCGCTTTGTGAGATGCCGGGCCCGTCTTTGCGCGGAATTTTATCTCCGGCGGCTACGTCAATAACATATATGAAAAAGTCGACCAGCGCCGGACTGAATGTTAATGTGAGATTATCTCCGCCCGACTCAATGAATATTATGTCGGCTTCCGGAAATTTCGCCTCCATATCTTCAACAGCAGCTATGTTCATTGACGGATCTTCGCGCACTGCCGTGTGTGGGCACGCTCCGGTCTCTACGCCAACTATGCGCTCTTCTTGCAATATCCCCTTCAGCGTCTTGCGCACGTGTTTGGCATCTTCGGTAGTGACTATGTCGTTGGTGATAATCAGCACTTTTAGCCCGCGAGCCAGCAGCTTTGGCGTTATCGTTTCTATGAGTGAGGTCTTGCCGGACCCTACCGGCCCGCCAACTCCTATGCGTATTGCATTCATACTTTCTCCAATAATTGTTAGTTCATAAACATTCGCGAATCTCCTTTTTCGTGCATCGAAGCAAGTATGTCTGCTTGTGGGGCAAATGCTTGCATATCTGCCAATTTCAAGTGCTGCACTTGCGTATAAAGTGAGTCGGTGTGTTCGCTTAACCTCGCTTGTATTGCTTGAGTGTCGTAGTGCGACACTCGCACACAACGCAATGCTGCACTCAATATCATGTTTACCACGCCATAAATGTGTGCCACGAAAAGTTCATATTCGTGTAAGCCAGCTATCGCAAACATTAAGCCCTGCGCCACGGGATAATTTCCCGGAGTCACCATGATTTTTATATCGTTCAACCACTGTTTCAACAACTCGTCGTCATAAAGTCGCACTCCTAGTTCTGCTGCCTTACGCCCCATGCGCTCCAACATCATTCGGTTTTCGCTATTCATTTTGGTGCGTGTTAGTGCGTGGTCGGCACTTACTATTACACCATAGTTTGAGACGAGAGCTGCACGATACGACTCTAGCGCCGCGATGCCGTCGGTATATGCTGATTGGCGCATGGCTGTGAGTGTGTATTGCTCTAAGGTGTGTGTGCTGTGCACTATGTTTTGCGTTGCAGCTGTCTCAAGCCCGTTTGAAAATGAAAATCCTCCTACGGGAAAGGCGGTGTCGCTCATCTGCAACAGTAGGTGTAGTTTATTCATAGTTAATGTTCATGATTCGTTGGTCCGCCAAAAAGCAAACGCTCTTCGTGTGGAGATAGGTAAGGGATTATTGCGTCTCCGGCCTCAAATTTGTACGCGAGGCCGAAATTATGAGTGTGCATAACACTGTTCATCACTTTTTTGTCTACGGTCATAGGCACATACACTTTCTCTGCCTTTATGATTGCAGGCCAATGCTGATTGCCTATGGCGTGACCGAGTTCAAAACATTGAGCTTTAGTGGCGGCTGATGTGTCGATTACCATCACTTCGCTCAACTGTAATCGCAAAACTACGGCGTGGTTGTGCTCGGTGGAGTAATAAACTATATCGCCGTCTGCAATGTGAGTATGGCGCTTGAGCGCCACGGCATATTCTCTGCCGTGGTCACTCGTGGCCATAAACCGGCTCTTTTGCGCACTCCACTGATCGAGATGTATGCTCTCTATGTGTGCATCGTGTAGTATCTCTTGCCATTCAGGGGTGTGTGCGTTGCCGATGATATTAGAAAAAATTAGCATTATCCAAACCAATATAATTGTGCTAACGGCAAATCTTTTGCCGGTGGCACTGTTGCCAATTCGCCGTTTATATACACGTTAAATGTTTCGGCATCTATGTCTATGCGCGGCATTGCCGAGTTGAGCACCATCTGCTCTTTTGTGAGCTGACGCGTGCGGCGCACTGGCTCTATCATTGAATGTAGATGTAGTCGCTCTTTTAGCCCGCAACAATGTGCCGCCGCCGATACAAAAGTGATGCGTGTGCGTGACAATTCTTTGCCGTATGCGCCAAACATTTCGCGCATGATGCGTGGCTGGGGCGTCGGTAACGACGCATTCGGATCACCCATATTTGCCCAGTTTATCACGCCTCCCTTGATTACCATTTTGGGCTTTGCAGCGAAAAATTCGGGCTCCCAAAGCACTAGGTCGGCAACTTTGCCTACGGCTATTGAGCCGATAGTGTCTGACATGCCGTATGTGATGGCAGGGTTGATGGTGATTTTGGCTAGATAGCGTAGCACGCGGAAGTTATCGTTGGTCTCTGAATCTTCATCGAGCTTACCACGCACACTTTTCATGTACGATGCTGTTTGAAATGTTCGCATAAACGATTCGCCAACGCGACCCATGGCTTGCGAATCTGACGACACCATTGACAGTATGCCTAAATCGTGAAATATGTTTTCGGCTGCTTGTGTCTCTGGACGCACTCTGCTCTCGGCAAAGGCAACATCTGATGGTATTGACGGATTTAAGTTGTGACATACCATAATCATGTCAAATAGCTCTGCCTGCGAATTAATGCCAAATGGTAGGGTGGGGTTTGTTGACGATGGCAGTACGTTTGCCATAGATGCTACTTTTAGCAAATCGGGAGCGTGGCCACCACCGGCACCTTCGGTGTGGTAAGTGTGTATTGTCCGTCCATCTATCGCTGCAAGCGTGTCTTCTACGTATCCGGCTTCATTGAGAGTGTCGGTGTGTATCGCTACTTGCACGTCGTGACGGTCGGCTGATGCCATGCACGCCCTGATTGCAGCTGGTGTGCTACCCCAATCTTCGTGTATCTTAAATCCGCAAGCTCCAGCTATTATTTGTTCGTCGAGTGTCTCCGCTACCGACGAATTCCCTTTGGCTAAAAATCCAACATTTACGGGCATACCTTCTGCAGCGTAAAACATTTGTTCCAGGTTCCAACGACCCGAAGTGATTGTTGTGCCGTTTGTGCCGTCGGTAGGACCTATGCCGCCACCGATAAGGGTGGTTATGCCATTGCTCAGACTGCTATATGCTTGTTGTGGTGAGATGAAGTGCACATGCCCGTCTATGCCTCCGGCTGTGAGTATGAGGTGCTCGCCTGATATAGCATCGGTAGACGGCCCGGTGCACAACGTGGGCGTAACTCCGTCCATAATATTGGGGTTGCCTGACTTACCGATGCCGGCTATTTTGCCATCTTTTATGCCTACGTCAGCTTTTACTACTCCTAGTATCGGGTCGAGTATGGTTACATTAGTAATTACTAAATCTAGTGAACCGGCTCGTGAGGTGATTGTATTGGCTGATCCCATGCCGTCGCGCATGGTCTTGCCTCCGCCGTAGACGTTTTCGTCGCCGTACGTGCGCAAATCTTTTTCTATTTCTACAAATAAATCTGTATTGCCCAAACGTATTTTGTCGCCCACGGTAGGGCCATAGAGATTGTTATAATCTTGTCGTGATATTGTTGCCATATTGATTTAGGGTTTTTCTGTGTTACAATTGCAGTCGTCTCCGCAGTTGCAGTCTTCGCCACAATTGCAGTTGTCTGTGCAGTGACATTCATTTTTAAATCCGCGGTGCTTAAGTCTGCGCTTTGCTCGTATGCGTGTCGGATAATATTCTGGCTCTTCTTCTCGCCCGGTGTATCCCTTCACCAGACCGTTGAACCCAATCACACGAGTTTTGCCGCCATAACTAACCAACTCAACTTCTTTTTCATCGCCGGGCTCGAAGCGTATTGCTGTTGTTGCCGGTATGTTGAGATGATAGCCAAATGCTTGCATTCGATTAAAGTCGAGATAACGATTTACCTCAAAAAAATGAAAGTGTGAGCCTACTTGTATTGGTCTGTCTCCGGTGTTGCGCACTGTAACTTTTCGTGTCGCTCTTCCAACATTGTATTCAATGTCGGCTTCTTTTAAAATTACTCCGCCTACGGGAGCATAATCCATAGGTGCATAGCCCGGTTCGTTTTGTGTTTTCATAGAGTTTTTACTTAATGGGGTGGTGAATACTTACAAGTCGAGAGCCATCTGTGAACACTGCTTCAACCTGAAGCAACGTTATCATGTCGGCAACGCCCTCCATAACGTCGGCTTTTGTCAGCGCTGACGATGTCTCGTGCATAACTTGTTCTACGGTTTTTCCTTCGCGTGCACTTTCGAGTGCGCACGCTGTGATATAGGCTACTGCCTCCGGATGATTTAGCTTCATGCCTTTGGCTTTTCTTCGCTCGGCTATCATGCCAAGCGTTAGTAGTGTGAGTTTATCACATTCTTTTGGTGTTAAATGCATGGTGTTTCTTTTAAGTGAATTAGGTAAGCGCATAACGCTTGCTCCACTTAAAAAGTTCACCGTTTCTAAGATAAAGGTTTTATCGCTGTATTATAACCAGGCATTTTGGCGCTCGCGTATGGCGTTTGATGCGCTCAATATTTTTATAAATTCAAGCATGGCTCGTTTGCGATAAGTGTCTTTTAATGTGTGCACGCATCCGGTCATCTCGTTGTCGGCAATGTCGATAGGTATGGCTTTTACTCCTTTTTCGCTGTGTATTGTCGCTTCGGCAAGTATTGTTACTAATTTGTTTTGTCGTACTAATTTCAACAATATGTTTGCCTCGTTGAGCTCTATGCGCACTCTAAAGTTATATGGACGCTTTGACAGTATTTTCTCTAGCACATTTCGCGCTTGTAATCCCTGGCTCGGTAAGGCTAAATCATATTTTTCGAGTTCGGCAAGTGTTACGCGTTTGTGGTTCGCTAGTGGATGCCCTTCACCAACTATGGCTGATAGGTAGTTTTGAAACAAGATGTGTGACTCTATGCCTTCTACTGCTTTTGTGGGACGGAAGGCTAAAACGGCGTCAACCTCACGATTTCGCAGCAATTCGAGTAGGTCTGCCATTGTCTTATATACTATGTTCAACTTTATCTTAGGATACATTTTCATGAACGAGAACAGCGCTTCGGTGAGCATAGGTCCAAACGAATATGTAACACCTATGTTTAATGTCCCTGTGAGCAATTCGTTTAAATCGTTCATCCTCGACAAACACAACTGTGCATCGCGCAAAGTTTTGTTCGCGCACGGCAATAGCTCGTTGCCGGCTTCTGTCAGCAACACTCTGTGGCTGCTTCGAGCAAATAATTGTGTGCCTATCTCGTCTTCGAGTTGCTTTATTTGTTGCGACAGCGTGCTCTGGGTGATGTTTAGCGCTTTTGCTGCTTCCGAAAAATTTAATGTCTCGGCAACTTTAACGAAGTATTTAAGTTGTCTCAGTTCCATAATCAATATAATTGGTTTTGCAAAGGTACATAAAATATCGCACAAAATTACAATAGTGTTACAAAAAGTGCCTCCACCTATTTTTCTGATTTTGTGAGCTTTATATTTATCCCCGAAAAATTATTTCATTATTGCGTTAAATTTTTACGCGAAAATAGTTGCTATTTCAAAAAAATGTCGTACCTTTGCATCGCAAACGACAAAAAACGGTTGTTTAAGTCGTATATTTCTTGCGAAAATAGCTCAGTTGGTAGAGCACAACCTTGCCAAGGTTGGGGTC
>CAZJEA010000059.1:0-13318 GCA_964544895.1 uncultured Bacteroides sp.
AGCCTTTAACGTCGTGACGGTTGCCGGTAGAAACGCGGAAGAATTTGTCGAAAATTTTCTTTTGGTCGTCTTTAGCAATACCGATGCCGTTGTCGGCGATAGTAATTTCGAGACGTTCGCCGGAGATGTCGCGCGAGCCAACAGTTAGTTGAAGCGGCTCATCTTCGCGGCGATATTTGACAGCATTGTCAAGGAGGTTGAAGATGACGTTTGTGAAGTGCATTTCATCAACTTCAACCAAAGCATCAAGTGCGTCGAGATTAGCAGTGATGTGACCGCTGTATTTTTCGACTTTGAGTTTGAAAGTATTAACGATGTTATAAATGACTAGATTAGCGTCAACTTCTGAAAGTTTAAGTGTAGCCTTTCTGCCTTCGAACATAGACATTTGCAGCACTTTTTCGACTTGGAAGCGGAGGCGTTTAGTCTCATCGTTAATAACAGTAGATATCTGTTGAAGCATAGCCGGAGATTTACGAACCGACTGGTCGTTAAGCATTTGAGCGGCTAAAGATATCGAAGAGATTGGAGTTTTAAACTCGTGAGTCATGTTGTTGATGAAGTCATTCTTCATCTCAGTGAGTTTCTTTTGACGGAATGCCGTAATGATAGTGAAAACGAACACCACCAAAAGGATAAGGGTGAAAGCGAACGAAGGCACCATAAACGACATTGAAGAGTAGACAAAGTCTTTTTTCGTAGGGAAGAAAACTTTCAAGAAGTAAGGATTGCCTGACGCATCGTGAGGGAAAAGCGTCTGAACGAACATATTGTCTTGATCAGTAGCAGAAGCTTTAAACCCGGTAGTTTTATAGACGACATTGCCCATACGATTAACCAAAGCGAACTCAAAAGGCAGTTTCAGGCCGATAGTGTCGAGCTCTTGGCGCAGGTATTTACGCACCAAAGCAGAGTCGGCTCTTTCGGTAATAGGTCTGCTGCTGGCATTGCTAATGATTTCGAGGATGACGTCGTCAATAAGATTTTTCTGGACCATGAATTGCTCGTTGAGAGAAGATCTCATAGGGGGATATGGTCTGGGAGCATAATTTTGCATGGTCTGCAAGTTAGAAATTTCAGAGGGTTGACCTTTAATAGTAAGATCGGCTTCGAGTCCAGTGTTGGTGGTAAAAGAGTAACGAATTCCACCAAGGCGCGGAGTAGCCTCACCTAAGTATTGGCCATAAATGGAAGTAGACTCGATGCTATCGATATCTTCTTCGAGGAATCGTTTCGTTTCATCATGCGAAAGTCGCATGGCAACAGTGTGTAAGCTTTGTCTTACGGCTTGGGCAAACTGGTCGTAACGCATTTGAGCCATGCTACGCATATAGAAAATTTGCATGCACAACAAACCCATAAATGTTACAGCCATTAATATGGTCAAAATCCAAATTGTTTGCTTTTTCATCAGAGTGGTATAAAACCTATTAATTTATAATTTTAACGCACAGAACGTTCAAATGTTTAATTTTATTAGTCGAAAGTTAAACGAGCAACTTTAACACTTCACCGCAAAATTAACATAAAATCCTTAATTCTCCAAAGTAATTTGTATTTTTATTGCCACAATATAAAAAAAACGATGAAAATAGTAGAAAATAGAGATAGAGGGAGTTAAGGGAGGAATGTGATAAAATAAAGCGAAAAAATTGCGGAGTTTAAAATTGAAAGCGTTAACTTTGCAATTGAAATTTCCAACTAATCATGCCTCAAGCAAATAACACATATAACAAAGGCGGTCGTACCGCCAAGCCACAGCACCAGCCCATGCTCGACGTTGCCGGACGCATAGCTCCGCGCGATAAAGACCTGGAAGAAGCGGTGCTTGGAGCGCTAATGCTCGAAAAAGATGCCTACACCACAGTCTGCGACTTGCTAAAACCTGAAAGTTTTTACGAGCCCAACAATAGGCTGGTATATGAAGCGGTGCAGACCCTGGGAGCCGCACAGCGGCCGATAGATATGCTCACCGTAACCGAGCAGATGCGACTAAATGGCACTCTTGAGCAAGTAGGAGGCCCGGTATTTATCACCGGATTGACGGCTCGAGTAAGTTCGGCAGCACACATAGAGTTTCATGCTCGCATCATAGCGCAAAAATATTTAGCACGCGAGTTGATAGCCTTTGCATCGTCAATAGAGAGTAAAGCATTTGACGAAAGCAATGACGTAGACGATTTGCTACAAGAAGCCGAAGGACGACTATTTGAGATATCGCAACGAAATGTAAAGAAAGATGTGACGCAAATAGACCCGATCATCACATCGGCGTTACAACAGATACAAAATGCAGCGAACCGCACATCCGGATTATCAGGATTAGAGTCGGGTTACCATGATCTAGACAAAATCACATCAGGATGGCAAAACAGTGACCTTATCATTATAGCAGCACGTCCGGCAATGGGTAAGACCGCTTTCGTATTGTCAATGGCAAAGAACATGGCAATCAACTACAACACGCCAATAGCTGTATTCTCGCTTGAGATGTCGAACATACAGTTGGTGAATCGTCTTATAAGTAATGTGTGTGAGCTAGAAGGACAAAAGATCAAGAGCGGACAACTAACGAATCTCGAATGGGATCAGCTAATGGCCCGCATAAAACACCTTAACGGAGCGCCACTCTACATTGACGACACACCGTCACTATCAATATTTGAGTTACGCACAAAGGCACGCCGACTAGTGCGCGAACATCAAGTGAAGATGATAATCATTGACTACTTGCAGCTAATGAATGCATCGGGCATGAAATTCGGTTCGCGCGAGCAAGAAGTTAGTATGATATCACGCTCGCTTAAACAGTTGGCAAAAGAGCTGAACATACCCATTATAGCATTGTCACAGCTCAACCGTTCGGTTGAAAGCCGCACAGACGGCAAGCGACCACAATTGAGTGACTTGCGTGAATCGGGAGCTATTGAGCAGGATGCCGATATAGTATGTTTCATACACCGTCCGGAGTACTATTTGCGCAGTGACACAGATGCAAACGGCAACGACATACGCGGATTGGCAGAATTTATTATAGCCAAGCACCGTAGTGGTTCGGTAGACGATGTTAAGCTGCGATTTCGTGCTAAATTTGCCAGATTTGAGAACTGGGAAGAAGAATCGGCACCGATGGGCATCACAAGCGTTGGCTCTAAGCTAAATGCAATGAACGGCGACAGCAACACTGGTTTACAGCCCACCCCATCGCCATTTAGCGGAGGGACAGTAGACCTCACCGGCGATGATGGTCCGGCACCGTTCTAAACTTTTCAATAATAATGGTTGTTTGAAGAGTGATTGATTCACTTTATCAAACAGCTATTATGAGAAACATCGCACTTCTTACCGTTATTGTGCTCAGTAGCGCAATAGCCACAGCTCAAAACCCGAACAAGAACGAGCTAAAGCAACTACAGGCATTTTTAAGTCAGCCGGCAAAAGAGCAGCCCACAAATGCCGTAGCCCTGGGCATCAGCGACCTCAACAATCCGACGGTGTGGCACGGAGTAACAATAGAGGGAGGTCATGTCACCGAGATAAAATGGAAAGACAAAAAGCTTGCGGGAGAGCTGAGTTTAACCGGCTTTGTCGCACTGCGCACACTTGATGTATCACGCAACAGCCTAACCGCCGTAAGCATCACCAACGACAGAGCGTTAACCACAGCAAACGTATCGCGAAACAAGCTCACCGAATTAGACATAAACAATTGCAACAATCTAAAGAATTTATCGGCGAACAACAATAGGCTTACCGATATAGATATAACAGACATACCGGCAATAATAAATTTAAATCTCTCGAACAATCTTTTTGTGGAACTCAACCTCAGCAATTCGCCTACTCTAAAAACGCTTAACTGTCAAGGTAATCACTTGGAGCAACTAATAATAAACGATTGCACAGCGTTAAAGAATCTATATGCCGGATACAATAAACTGACGTCGTTGACTTTTTCAGGAGTAGACAATCTATCGAATGTAAATATAGATGACAATAATATCAGCAATATGTACTTGGCAAACTTACCCTCGCTGTTCACGTTTATATGTAGCGACAACAACATGAAATCGCTGGCGATACACAATTGCACCGCACTGACTGATTTGGTGTGTTCGTACAATGACTTAACGTCGCTGACGCTAACACAATGTCGACGACTCACATTTATAGATTGTTCATACAACGACCTTACAAGCCTGGAGCTATCGAACTACACATTTTTACAACGTGTGCTCTGCAACAATAATGAGCTCACAATGCTTGATGTATCGTTTGACCCGGCACTTACATACGTAAACTGCAGGTTTAATATGATAAGTGATTTGCGCACCATAGCGAGCCCAAATCTATCAATGATAGCGTGTCGCTGGAACTACTAGGGAAGTAGCTTTCGCGAGGTAGTGTTGCGAGTGTCGGTTAAAATGCGTAACTTTGTGAGTTAATATTCGAAAATACATAAAAAAACCACATAAAATGGCAATCGAACTTAAAGGTCTGACAAAACGTGCAGACAACTATTCACAATGGTACAATGAGCTTGTCGTTAAGGCCGATCTCGCAGAGCAATCAGCAGTGCGCGGATGTATGGTAATAAAACCTTACGGCTACGCAATTTGGGAAAAGATGCAACAAACACTAGACAAGATGTTTAAGGCAACCGGTGTTCAAAATGCATATTTTCCGATGCTAATTCCGAAATCATTTCTCTGCCGTGAAGCAGAACACGTAGAAGGTTTTGCGAAAGAGTGTGCGGTAGTAACACACTATCGACTCAAAAACGACCCTGAAGGGAAAGGAGTTATCGTAGACCCTGCCGCACGTCTTGAAGAAGAATTGATAGTTCGTCCGACATCAGAGACTATCATTTGGGGAACATATAAAAACTGGATTCACTCATGGCGCGATCTTCCATTGCTCATCAACCAATGGGCAAATGTAATGCGTTGGGAGATGCGTACACGTATGTTCTTGCGCACATCAGAATTTCTATGGCAAGAAGGACACTGTGCCCACGCAACAGCAGAAGAATCAGAAGCACGCACAGTGCAAATGATTAACTTGTATGCTGAGTTTGCAGAAAAATATATGGCAATGCCTGTTATCAAAGGTGTGAAGAGTGCTAATGAACGTTTTGCCGGTGCGCTCAACACCTACACAATTGAAGCAATGATGCAAGACGGTAAAGCATTGCAAAGCGGCACATCGCACAACCTCGGTCAAAACTTTGCGAAAGCATTTGACGTAACCTTCTCAAACAAAGAGAACAAGCCCGAACTCGTATGGGCTAACTCATGGGGCGTATCAACACGTCTGATGGGTGCTTTGATAATGACACACAGCGATGACAACGGACTTGTGTTGCCTCCGCACTTGGCACCAATTCAAGTAGTAATTATACCTATATACAAAAATGCCGAGCAACTTGCTGAAATTACAGCAGTAGTAAATCCGATTATCGAGAAACTAGGCAAGATGGGTATAAGCGTGAAATTTGATGACGCCGACAACAAACGTGCAGGATTTAAGTTTGCAGACTACGAGCTCAAAGGCGTACCCGTACGTTTGGTGCTTGGAGCTCGCGACATTGCCAACGGCACAGTTGAGGTTATGCGTCGTGACACACTTGAAAAGAGCGTAGCACAACTCAGCGGCATAGAAGAACATGTAGCCGCTCTACTTGAAGAAATCCAAGCAAACATATATCAAAAAGCGCTAAAACTTCGTGAGCAAAAGACATATATTTGCGACTCATACGAAGAATTTAAAGAGCGCATTGAAGATGGCGGCTTCTTCCTCTGCCACTGGGATGGTACAACAGAAACCGAGGAGAAAATCAAAGAAGAGACAAAAGCAACAATACGCTGCATACCTCTCGACGGAGACACTACTCCGGGAAAATGTATGGTCACAGGCAAGCCCTCAGCACGCCGCGTAATCATAGCAAGAAGCTACTAAGCAAAAACTTGTATACACGTAAAAATAAGTCGGGAAAAATTACCCGACTTATTTTTTTGGCGAATATTCAAAAAAAATTGCTATTTTTGTGGGTATGAAACCAAACAATCCCATCCTTGCAATCGTAGTGCCATGCTATAATGAGCAAGATGCACTACCAATAACGATGCCACAGCTACTAGAGAAGCTTGATGACATGGCAGAAGAAGGCCTCATTTCGCCCGAAAGTTACGTGCTATGTTCGAATGATGGCAGCCACGATAACACGTGGCTACTGATTGAGGAATTGCACGCAAAAGATAGCCGAGTGAAAGGCATTTCATTAGCGCACAATCGCGGTCATCAGAATGCGCTTTTGGCTGGGCTTATGGCAGTGCATGGCAAATGCGATGCCTGCGTATCAATCGACGCGGATTTACAAGATGATCCGGGTGCGATAAAGGAGATGGTAAAAAACTTTATAGCCGGAGACGATATTGTATATGGAGTGCGGTCGAGTCGAAAGACCGACACATGGTTTAAACGAACCACAGCACACGCATTTTACAAATTGCAAAACAGCATGGGAGCAGAAACGATATACGACCATGCCGACTATCGTTTAATGAGCGATAGAGCGTTAGATTTTTTAGCCGAATATGGCGAGGAAAATTTGTTTTTGCGCGGCATTATACCACACATTGGGTTGCGTAGCTCCATTGTGTTATATGAACGAGCAGAACGTTGTGCCGGAGAGTCGAAATATCCGCTAGGTAAAATGCTAAGTTTTTCGATTGATGGCATCACATCGTTTTCAGCCAAGCCAATGCGCTATATATTTCTCACAGGCTTAACATTCTTGCTTATAGATATAGCCGTAGCAGCGTGGGTATTTATAGCACACTTTTTCAGAGACACTATGTCAGGTTGGGCATCACTAATGTTATCTGTTTGGTTTTTAGGAAGCCTAATACTTATGGGCATAGGCATAGTTGGCGAATATATAGGTAAGATCTTTACAGAAGTGAAACACCGACCGCGATATGCCGTGGCCGAAACAATATGGTAACAAGAAAGAAATGGACGAAAAACAGGTAAGCGTAGATATCTTTACACCGGACCTTTCATCGCATCTCCCATTACCTTACGCAGATCAAGGCATACAAGCCGGATTTCCATCGCCGGCACAAGACTATATCAGCGAAAGCATAGATTTAAATCGCGAAATAGTGATGCATCCGGCAGCAACGTTCTACGGACGAGTGTCAGGCGAATCAATGATAGGCGACGGAATAGATCCGGGAGACATAATAGTAATAGACCGTTCGCTAGAGCCGGAAGACGGTGATTTGGCCGTGTGTTGTTTAGATGGCGACTTTACATTAAAACGCATACGCTTGGAGAAGAACCGAATATGGCTCGTGCCATCGAACGAAAAATTTGACCCGATATTGGTTACACCCGATTCACAGTTTGAAGTATGGGGCGTTGTCACCCACACAATAAAACGGAGTCGGAGGAAGAAATAAACGAAGCATAGGCGATATGATTGGGCTTATAGACTGCAACAATTTTTTTGTGTCGTGCGAAAGAGTATTCAACCCGGCACTACGCAACAAACCTGTTATTGTGCTCAGCAACAATGATGGGTGCGCTGTTGCATTGTCAAATGAAGCCAAATCGCTTGGAATAAAGCGTGGTATGCCATATTACCAAATACGTCAGCAATGCGAGCAAAATGGTGTATATGCATTTTCAGGGAACCACCGTTTATATGGCGATATGTCAACTCGCGTAATGGCCACGATAGCGGGGATAGTACCGGAAATAGAGATATACTCGATAGACGAATGTTTCATGCATCTTGATGGATGGCAAACGTCAAAGTTGACAGAAGTTGGACGCGACATAGTGCGGAGAGTTTTGCGCAATACCGGAATACCAACATCTTTAGGCATAGCACCAACGAAAACATTGGCAAAAATAGCGTCAAAATTTGCAAAAAAGCATGCTGCATACCGCAGTGTGTGTCTGATTGACACAGATCAGAAACGACGAAAAGCCCTTGAGCTTACAGCGATAGATGATGTTTGGGGCATAGGGCGACGACTTGCGGCGAAATTGCACGCTGCTCGCATAGACACAGCACTAGAATTTGCCGAGCTAAGTAAAGAGCGAGTGCTATCGATGATGAACATAACCGGAGAACGGACATGGCGAGAATTAAACGGAGAAGCATGTATAGGCTTTGAAGATGAAGCGCCCAACCGCAAACAGATATGCTGTTCACGTTCATTTGGCAAAGCATTGACCGAATTCAATCAACTTAGCGAAGCAGTAGCCGCATTTACAGCTATAGCAGCGCGCAAATTGCGTCAGCAACATTCGTGCGCAATTTCAATTACGGTATTCATACATACCAATGCCTTTCGTGAGGATCAAGAGCAATATTACAATAGTGCACATAGCACGCTCGATGAAGCTACAAATGACACAATGGCACTAACCTCAGCAGCGATAGAAGCGCTAAAAAGGATATATCGGCGCGGCTATGCATTCAAAAAAGCGGGTGTTATGATTAGTGAGATTGTAGATTCGTCGAAAGTACAGCCTTCGTTATTCGGATCGGCCGAAGACCGAGAACGACGAAAGAACCTAATGCGCGTTGTAGACCAAATAAATGCCGGATCGATGGCACGCGACACAGTGCATGTTGCCACACAAGCGCCAATAGAATCGTGTGTGCGGAGCGAAAAGATGTCGCGACTATACACGACGCGCTTATCAGATATAATAACAGTAAAAACAGTATAGAACAATATATGGACAACCGATCATTTAATACGAACCTAATCGAACGTCTCGACACAGATGCAGGAACAGCGTCGACAATGGCAGAGGCATTAACCGAATTGCTGCGAAATCACTTGGCACAACTCGACACAATAGCAATACCCGGTTTTGGCACATTTATACCGACCAAGACAGATGAATATGTGGCGACAGATGCCAACACAGGCAAGCGTTCACTTATGCCACCGTCAGTTATTATCAACTTCCGAGCCGGAAGCCGTTTAAAAAAATCAACAGCGCCACACAAGTCATGAATAATATAATACCCGTAAGCCGACTAGGCGAACTCTTATCGGCAAAAACAGGTGCAGATGTTGAAGTGTGCACCAAATTCGTTAAAGAATATTTCGGTCTTATAGAAGCGACGCTTGCAGCCGGAGAAGATGTGTCAATTAAAGGAGTAGGCACATTTAAGCTCACCGGAGACGATGAGCAACCTGTGATTTATGTTGTAGATGAAGCACTTGCCGCCACGGTGAACGCTCCATTTGAAGCGTTCAGTGCATACGAACTTGCAGACGACGAACTCACAGATAAACAAGACGAACAAAGTGATTTATCAGACGATAAAATTAGCGTCGGAAACACTCCCTTAGAAGAAGAACCGGAGCATCAAATTGAAACAGTCTCGGAGCCGGAAGAAGAAGTGCAAGAAGCTGAAAGCAAAGTTATTGCAACAGAACCTATCACCTCAGATGTTGTTGAACAAAAAGAAGAAGAGATAATAGCTCCGACTGTTGAAGAAGAGCCGAAAACGCAAGAAGAGCCGACAGAGCCGGGAACTTACGAAGAAGGTAGCTCGTTCCCTCGCGGACTGACTGTTTTCTGGATGATAATTTTGTTTATTCTCGGGCTATTACTCGGTCTTGCCGGTGGCTATTTCGGGCACAACAAAATTAATGAAATTATAGCCGGTACAACCGAACAAATTGAGACGACAAAAGTAGAAGAAACAACAGATAGCATAACCTCAACAGAGACAGCAAATGTCTCTGTTGATGAGCCTGCTACCGAGACAAAAACAGAGCCACAAACCGTTGTAGAAGAGAAAGCGAAAGAAGAAGTGAAAGAGCCTCGCTATGACACGATTAGCGGCACATGCTATCTCACCACGCTTGCGCGTAAATACTACGGCAACATGGACTACTGGGTGTACATTTACGATGCTAACCAATTGGGCAATCCCAACAGGATAACTCCGGGCACAAAAGTGCGAGTGCCATATCTTGAAGAACTACACCTCACAGGCAACGCCGAAACCGACTTAAAAGCAGCAAAACAGCGAGCCGGAGAGATCTATAAAAAGTTCAAATGATAAAGAACGTAAAATATGGTTAAGTTTATTTAGACGTAAACGTTTAATATACAAAATTAACATTCTCAATACCATCGTTTAACGTTATAGTTGTAATTTTGTCAAAGAGTTAATGCGCCAAAACCATGTGCAGAACTTTTTGCTTTAGATAACATTTAACAACAACAATAACGTTTAAAGACACTTATGAGTGAAACTGTAAACATCCGCGAGCTTAACGAGCTCGTAGCCGGCAAAAGCGATTTTATCAATCTCATAAACACCGGCATGAATCGTACCATCGTAGGTCAGAAACACCTTATTGAGTCATTGGTAATATCACTACTTTCAAACGGGCACGTACTGCTTGAAGGTGTGCCAGGTCTAGCCAAGACATTAGCCATAAAAACTCTTGCCCAACTAATCGACGCAAAATATAGCCGAATTCAATTTACCCCTGACTTGCTACCTGCCGACGTAGTTGGTACGGTAGTGTACAGCGCAAAAAGCGAACAATTTCAGGTGAAACAAGGTCCTATATTTGCAAACTTCGTGCTTGCAGATGAAATCAACCGTGCGCCGGCAAAAGTGCAAAGTGCGCTCCTCGAGGCGATGCAAGAGCGTCAAGTAACCATAGGAGATAAGACATTTGCATTAGACCATCCGTTCTTGGTCATGGCAACACAAAACCCGATAGAACAAGAGGGTACGTATCCACTACCTGAAGCGCAAGTAGACCGTTTCTTGATGAAAGTGGTAATAGGCTATCCGACTAAAGAAGAAGAACGTATCATAGTACGTCAAAATATAGCACGCGAAGAACAAACCGTAGTTCCTTTGCTAAAACCCCAAGAAATCATTGAAGCACAAAAAGTTGTAGAACAAATATACGTTGACGAAAAGATAGAACGATATATAGTTGACATTGTGTTTGCGACACGTTATCCGTCAGATTACGGATTGAATGATCTCAGCGGCATAATAGCATTTGGAGCATCACCACGTGCCTCAATATCATTAGCAAAAGCAGCACGAGCTTACGCATTTATACATCAACGCGGCTATGTAATACCGGAAGATGTAATTGCAGTATGCCATGATGTGCTCCGTCATCGTATTGGTGTGACCTATGAAGCAGAAGCTAACAACATCAATACCGACGAGATTATCACAGAAATTCTTGATAAAGTACAAGTGCCCTAAACTTCAGAGAAGCACCTGCTAAAAAATACAACAATTCATTAAGCAATTATGAATTCAAATGAACTTCTCAAAAAAGTTCGCAAAATCGAAATAAAGACGCGCGGACTATCGCAAAACATTTTTGCCGGCGAGTATCACTCAGCCTTCAAAGGTCGTGGTATGATGTTTAGCGAGGTGCGCGAATACCAGTACGGCGATGATATACGCGATATAGACTGGAACGTCACCGCACGTCATAATCGACCCTACGTAAAAGTCTATGAAGAAGAGCGCGAGCTAACAGTGATGTTGCTTGTTGATATGTCAGGCAGCGGCCAATTTGGAGCAGTCGGACCGGAAAAGCGCGAGATGATAGCAGAGATTGCGGCAACGATGGCATTTTCAGCCACACAAAATAATGACAAAATCGGAGCTATTTTCTTCACAGACAGAGTAGAAAAATACATACCGCCAAACAAAGGAAAGAAACAGATATTGCTTATTATACGAGAGTTGCTCGATTTTCAACCGCAAAGTCAACGAACAGATTTGTCGGCAGCGCTAAAGTATTTTACTAATGCTTCAAAAAAGCACTGCACAGCATTCTTAATCAGCGACTTTATTGACAACAGTGACTATAAGCAACCATTGCAAATAGCTCGCAATAAGCACGATATCATGGCTTTACAAGTTTACGATCGTCGCGATGCTCAAATGCCTGATGTAGGGTTAGTTCGCTTTGCCGATTTGGAAAACGGAGGCACACGATGGATAGACACATCAAGTCGTAGTACTCGCAAAGCATACGATAAATGGTGGTACGAAAACCAACAAAAAATGGCAGAGATTTTGCGATCAAGTCGAGTAGACTTTGTGAGCATAGCTACCGACGAAAACTACGTTAAGTCGCTCATGGCACTATTTAAAAACCGGGGCACACGTTAAAAAACAGATTATGAAATTCTCACTAAAAAATACTGCTGCTTCATTAGCTATCGTTGCAAGTTGCTTATTTGCAAATGCACAGGCAGAAGGTCCGGCAACAACGATACACGCAAAGATAGATTCGACACAGGTAACGATGTCGGGTCGCACAATGCTGCGAATCGAGGTGCTTAAAAACAGTCATAAAGGAGCAATAGTAGGGTTGCCAACCTTAGAGCCCGGAAAGACAACAGAGCTTAGCGGAGCTGAAGTGCGAGAAGTCAATGTAGACTCAACAGACCTCGGCAACGGACGTATGCAGTTAAACTATAGCATTCTTGTGCAACCATTTGAGGTTGGCGATGTTACGTTTCCGAGGTTTAAATATGTAGTAGATGGCGACACCTGCTATTCGGAAGTTGTGAGCATGAAAGTGCTAGAGCCTCAGATGGCAAAAGAGATGCGCGACTCGCTATATATAAATCCGATGGAAGGTCCGGTATCGATAAAAGGCCGCTGGTACGATTTTGTGCCGGAATGGTGGTATTGGGCAGTAATCATCGCAGCAGTGGTCGCGCTCATAGTTGTAATAGCAATGCTGTACAAGAAGAATGGCCCCACACTCTTACCGCATAAGAAAGTCGTGCCACCGTACATATTGGCGATGGATAGGCTTTCACATCTAAAAGCACAAAAACTAGCAGAAAACGGTCACGAGAAAGAATACTACACAGAGCTGACCGATATATTTCGTCAATACTTGGAAGGGCGATTTAGCATTTATGCTCGCGAGATGACAAGTAAGCAGATTATAGATGCTATGCACTCTAATCCGCTGACAAAAGAAGAAGCAGAATCGATACTTCCGATGCTTGAAACATCCGACTTTGTGAAATTTGCGAAAGTACGTCCTCTTCCCGATGAGAATATACGTTCGTATAATATAGTACACGATTTTGTAGAGAAAACGAAACCCGTAGAAGAAGAGCCCGAAGATACGAAAAAAGGGGCATCAAAATCTAAAAACGGTAAAAACAAGAAACGTAAAAAGAAATAACCCATGCAATTAGCAAATCCTCAATATCTATGGCTATTCTTGATATTTGTGCCGCTGATAGCGTGGTACAT
>CAZJEA010000060.1:0-13286 GCA_964544895.1 uncultured Bacteroides sp.
AGTGGGAGCAGGATATATGTATGACAATCTCATGGATAAAGATCATCCTTTTGGAGTCGCTTTTGTATCAGTGTCTGTGCCTATCTCCAGATGGTGGGGCGGATCACACGCCATAAAGCAACGCAAAGCACAAGTAGCAATAGCATCACAGACTTTGGCAGACAATTCAGACCTACTTATAATTAACATGCAACATCTTTGGGATGAGGTTAAAGACGGATACCAACAGATACTAATAGCCCATAACTCAATTGAACAATCAACTGAAAATTTGCGTTTGAATAATGACTACTATAGCGCCGGCATTACAACGATGAGTGATTTGCTTGATGCTCAATCGCTTTATCAACAAAGCCGCGATAAGTTAGTTGAAGTATACTCACAATACAAGATAAAGATTTTAGAATATACCCAGACAACCGCACAATAGTTGTGCATATAATGCATAACCGATTTAAAGGATTTTGACAGCAAAATACGACATATTGCATATTTTTTCCGAAAAATTGGTTATGCATAAAAACCGGATATTTTATAACTTTGCGTTGTAAACAAGTGAATAGTTATTACTTCAAAAAACTCCTAAAAAGACTTATAACACGTTATTGATGTTAGTTATGCAATGTTTGAATAAAAAATCTCTGATTTTCACTGTGAACAGCAATTATTCACAGTTAGACCATAATTGTTTCTCGATAAGAACTACCATGACTAACTTAGAAGAACGATCTTTAAATATTACATACACTGCTCCCTGTTGTGAAACCCGTAGCAGTCTCTTTAGCTAATTATGTAGGTTATACAAAACTCCATGTAATATGATTGGCAACCTTAAATGGGTATATATCATTATTAGTGTAGGTTTTGTCCTTGCCGGGCACTCGGTCTGTCTGGCAAGTGACAAGCCTTTTTTCGAAGCAGACAGTTTAGTTGTCGACTCAACATATATCGAAGCAGACACAACTAATATACCTGAATTTGACTCTAACTTTAATCTTGATTCATTAACTACACAAAAATCTAGACAATCAATATACGCGCTACCCTACTCTGTCACAGGGCGCGATCCAAACTGGCATAGACTATGGACAAACACCGCTGTGCTTAGTGGTGCATACGTAGCTACACTCTTAGTATTGGAATGTTTACCCGAAGATGCTACATCGTGGAACCGAGCAGAGATACGCGAAGTGCCTCTATTTAAACGTTGGTTTAAAAATATTTTTAAACGAGGGCCGGAATGGGACCACGATAAATTTTACTTTAATTACTTACTGCATCCTTATGCCGGGGCGGCATACTTTATGAGCGCACGCAGTTGCGGATTTAACATGTGGCAATCGTTGCTTTATTGCACATGCGTTTCTACAATAGGCTGGGAATTTGGCATTGAAGCCTTTATGGAACGTCCGTCAATACAAGATTTGTTTGTGACTCCACTCGTTGGAAGTGCATTAGGAGAAGGTTTTTACGCGATGAAACGTTACATAGTGCATCACAATTATCATCTCTTAGGATCGAAAGCGCTAGGCTATGTAGCAGCGTTCGTTATGGACCCCATAAATGAATTTATAGGTTATTTTGCCGGCAACGAGGCGAGAGAAGTTGGTAAAAACTTATCAATAAATCCGACGTACAAAGGTTTTGCTCTATCAGTCACATTTTAAATCAGTCTACCGAATTGCGATATTTAAGTGGAGTTATACCTGTGTGCTGACGAAAATAGCGTATAAAAGTTGATGGCGTTTGAAAATTTAGATCTTCAGAAATTTTTTGTACAGTGTCGTTAGTAGTACGAAGCTTTCGCTTAATGTTTAAGATAGTGACATTATTGACCCAATCGAGAATAGAAAGTTGTGTAACATCTTTAATGCACATAGATAAATGTTTCGGAGTAACACACAATTTAGAAGCATAAAACGAAACCTGACGTTCAGTTTCAAAATACTCAGAGAGCAAATCGAAGAAAGCCCTGGTCAATTCTTCTTTGCGAGAAATCGATCGAGGCAACTCAGTATCATTCTTATCGATAATAGCATTAATAATCATCAGCAAAGCATACGCCAAACCACCAACAATAGACAGTTGAATAGCATTTTCTTCAAGACTCGAGTCATGTCTGGCAATAGTATTAAGTAAGAAATAAATTTCATCTTGATGACTACTATCAATAGATACGAGCGGATTGTGCTCAATTTTCTTAAGCATTTTGTAATTAATAGACTGAGACACAGATGTCCAGTACTCGCGCGTGTACAATAAAGCTTCGGCACTAAAATCATCACTAGACGACTCAATGCTAAACATGTGTGTAGGCAAAATGACCAACACATCATCTTTACTCATATTGTGACGCGTATAATTAATTTTAATAGTGCAACTACCTCGCTTGCAAAAACAAACAATCGCGCCATTAAGGAAGTGCTTTTGGCTCATATCACGGCGCAAGAATTCACATAAATCGGCAATGTACAATTTACGGCTGCTCAAGGTTTCATATTTTAATACAGAATTATCGCTCATAAAACTATGTGTTTGCAACTGCAAATGTAATATTTTTATCGTGAATTGTGAATATTTCGTAATAAAATTGTAACTTTGCAAGTGAATACTATATTGTCTCTGTGACACTATTTATCTTATTGTAATTCATATAATTGATATATTACTCATAAAATCCCAAAATTACATGAACTTAACTAACCTTTCTCAAGAATTTAAGGGTAACACTTGGAAACGCGAAATTAATGTACGCGACTTCATCCAAAACAACTACACCCCTTACGATGGCGACGATAAATTTCTCGTGTCTTCGACAGAAAAGACTCGTAAAATTTGGAACAAACTCACCGAACTCTTCGTTGTAGAACGCGAGAAAGGTGTTGTCGATGCCGAGACAAAAATGCCTCAAAGCATCGACACTTATGGTCCAGGCTACATTGACAAAGACAATGAAGTTATTGTTGGCTTGCAAACAGATGCACCGCTCAAACGCGGCATATTCCCCAAGGGTGGTATCCGCATGGTAGAAAATGCGCTCAAAGCATACGGTTATCAACTCGACCCTGCAACGAAAGAGATATTCACTAAATATCGTAAAACTCATAATGAAGGTGTATTTTCTGCTTATACAGAGGAAATACTTGCAGCACGCCACTCACACATCATCACCGGATTGCCCGATGCATACGGACGTGGCCGCATTATCGGCGACTACCGCCGTGTAGCTCTCTATGGCACAACAAACCTCATTGCAGAGAAGAAACGATTCTTTAAACGTCTCGATATACAAGAAATCACAGACGAAGTTGTGCAACAACGTGAGGAAATCACAGAACAAATACGTGCGCTGAAAAGCTTTGAAAAGATGTGCGCAAGCTATGGTTTCGATGTAACAGTTCCGGCTAAAAACGCTCACGAAGCAGTACAGTTTGTATATCTCGCATATCTCGCAGCAGTAAAAGACCAAGACGGAGCAGCAATGTCAATAGGTCGTGTATCAACCTTCCTTGATATTTATATTGAAAAAGATCTTCGCGAAGGCCGCATCACCGAAGAAGAAGCACAAGAGCTCGTAGATCAAATGATCATCAAGCTTCGCATAGTACGTTTCTTGCGCACACCCGAATATAATGACTTGTTCTCAGGCGACCCTGTATGGGTAACCGAGTCGCTTGGTGGTCAAGGCATAGACGGACGTTCACTTGTAACAAAAACATCGTTCCGTTTTCTCCACACACTCTACAACCTTGGTCCGGCACCGGAGCCCAACTTGACAGTGCTTTGGTTTAAAAATGCGCCCGAAAACTGGAAACGCTTCTGCGCTAAAGTATCAATTGACACATCAGCTATACAGTACGAAAACGATGATCTTATGCGCACCGACTATGGCGACGACTACGGTATTGCTTGCTGCGTATCGCCGATGAAGATTGGTAAGCAAATGCAATTTTTCGGTGCACGCGCAAACTTAGCAAAATGTATGCTTTATGCCATAAACGGAGGTCGCGACGAGCGCAGCGGAGAGCAAATTGCGCCTAAATTTGAGCCTATCAGTGGAGAATACCTCACACTCGACGAGTTTATGCCCAAATTTGAGCAAATGATGCGCTGGTTGGCAAAAGTATATGTGAATGCATTGAAGATCATCCACTATATGCACGACAAATATGCATACGAAGCATACGAAATGGCACTTCACGATGGTGATGTAGAACGCATACGCGCAACAGGTATTGCCGGACTATCGATCGTGGCAGACTCAATAGCAGCAATTCGCGACACCAAGGTACGTATCATCCGCGATGAACGTGGTCTTGCAGTTGATTTTGAACGTGAAGGCGAATATGTGCCTTACGGAAACAACAACGAAAGCACAGATAGCATAGCTGTTGACATAACAGAACGCTTTATGGAGTATCTCCGTCAACACCAAACATACCGCAACGCAGTACCGACACAATCTATTTTGACAATCACCTCAAATGTTGTGTACGGTAAGAACACCGGATCAACACCTGACGGACGTCCTGCCGGTGCACCCTTTGCTCCCGGAGCTAACCCAATGAACGGACGCGACTGCAAAGGCGCAGTAGCAGCACTATCATCAGTAGCTAAATTGCCGTTCCAACACGCGCACGATGGCATTTCATATACATTTGCAATATCACCGGCAACACTTGGCAAAGAGCGCGAAACACGCATCAGCAACCTCGTTAGCTTGCTTAACGGATATTTCACACCCGATGGAGGTCAACACCTCAATGTCAACGTATTTGACAAAGAATTGTTGGAAGATGCAATGGAACATCCCGAAAAATATCCACAGCTCACAATTCGTGTGTCAGGATATGCAGTAAACTTCACCAAGTTAACTCGCGAACAACAATTGGATGTAATCTCACGTACGATTAACCATTCACTTTAATTGATTATATATACACTCCTTGCAGCGATAACTACATGCTGCAAGGAGTGCTTTTATTGACAAAGCTATGATTGGAAATATACATTCACTAGAGAGTTTTGGTACAGTTGACGGACCGGGCATAAGATTTGTAACATTTATGCAAGGCTGCCCACTGCGATGCCAATTTTGCCACAATCCGGACACGTGGAACGCGACAGCCGAATGTCAATATCATTTAACGCCACAAGAACTTCTTGAGGAGACCTTACGCTATCGCAGTTTTATAGAGAGCGGAGGAGTGACTGTCACCGGAGGAGAGCCATTGATGCAAGCCGAATTTGTGCGCGAATACTTTGCACTTTGTCAAAGAGAAGGCATACACACAGCATTAGACACATCAGGCATATACGTCAATGAGCAAGCATTAAGCGTGCTTGATCATACAAATTTAGTGTTACTAGACATTAAAACATTTGATAAGGACCTACACTTGAAACTCACCGGACACAAAGCAGACAATCCGCTGAAATTTCTTGACACATTGCAAGAACGCGGCATCAAGACGTGGATTCGCCATGTGATAGTGCCAGGGCTTACAGACAATGATGCATGGCTAGAAGCACTAGCGAAACACATAAGTAGCTTTAGCGTTGTAGAGAGAGTAGAACTTCTGCCATACCACACTATGGGCACCTTTAAATACGAGAAGTTAGGAATCAAATACGCACTAGAAGGCGTGGAAGCATTATCGAAAGAAAGGCAAGAAAACGCACGCAGCATTTTTGCGCGATATAAACTCAATTGCTAATTAATAAGCTTTGCGATATTTGTCTTCAGCATTATCGTCGAGAATGCTAAGATATGAATTGTAACGAGACTGAGCTATGCGCTGATCGTTCACAGCTTCGATAACGGCGCAACCGGGTTCGTGGGTATGGGTGCAGTTGCCAAACTTACAGTCATGAGATATTTCAAATATCTCACGAAAATAGTGAGCGACCTCATATTTATCGAAATCAATGGTACCGAATCCTCTTATGCCCGGAGTATCAATAATATCGCCATTACCTTCACCGGGGATGTGATACATTTCAGAGAAAGTTGTAGTGTGCATACCGGTGTCGTGCACAGCGGAAATCTCAGCAGTACGCAAATCGAGATTAGGTATCAACTTATTTATAATTGTAGATTTGCCGACGCCAGAATTACCTGATAGCAAAACAGTTTTGCCTTTAACCTCTTGTCGAAGCAGATCAATGCCAATATCATTTTTAGCAGAGACAGTAATTACTTTGTAACCGATTGAAGAATAAAGATACTTAACAGCATCTAGAAGCTCAAGGTCTTCGTTGTCGAGTAAATCGATTTTGTTAATAACAATAACAGCGTTAACACGGTAAGCCTCGGCAGTAGCAAGAAAGCGGTCAATGAAAGTAGTAGAAGTAGCCGGATGCGCGAGAGACACGACAAGCATAGCACAATCTATATTAGCAGCTATAATATGAGACTCCTTAGATAGATTGCTGGCACGACGAATGATGTAGTTACGTCGAGGTTCAATTTGCTTAATGTAAGTAGTTTCATCCTTTTTGTCAGGAGCATCAGCGAGGACAACAATATCACCAACAGCAACAGGATTAGTGGTGCGAATGCCCTTAAGTCTGAAGTTACCTTTCACCTTGCATGAAATTTCGCTACCGTCTTCAGTCTCAACGATATAGTGAGAACCGGTGTTTCTAACTACTCTACCTTTTATCATGATTAAGTTTAAATCTACAGTTTCAGCCTATAAAGTTACAAAAAAATTACGAAATTGCGAATTTTATATTAAAAATCCACATAGGCGTAAGTCGTTGTAAAATAAGGAATTATATGTTGTAAAACACTGTTTTTTATGCATAAATTTAAAATTATCACAAAAAAGTGCTTGTTTTGTGCAAAAAATAATTAAATTTGCGGCCTACTTATATGTAAATTAATTCTTTATATTACAATTTCTAATATAAGGTTTGTCTAACGTTAAAATTGATTTTAAACATGAACACAGAAACAATCGGCACCAACGCCGGACTTATTTGGAATGCTCTGAATGAAGAAAACGCACTAAGTGTTAAACAACTAAAGAAAGCAACAAAACTCAAAGACAAAGAAGTATTTGCTGCATTAGGTTGGTTGGCACGAGAAGGAAAAGTAGCTATCGCTGTAGATCCTAAAGACGAAAAAGATTTAAACGTAACTTTGATTAATGCATAATCAAGAGACGTTATAACTTCTTAACTTATCATCTAACTAACATCAGCGTTGTAACCGGAAGGGTTCGACGCTGATGTTGTTTTATTAGAAACTTTTGATAGCACGATAGAGTTTATGCAATGGTAGGCCCATAACATTGTAGAAACAACCTTTAATTTGACTTATCGCTATGCAACCAATCCACTCTTGTATGCCATAAGCACCGGCTTTATCAAAAGGTGCAAAAATATCAATGTAATCAGAAATTTCAGAATCGGATAGCTCAGTGAAAGTAACAAAAGTCTCTTCAGTGAAAGAAACTTCACGTTCGAATGTTTTAATGGTGAAACCTGTTGTTACAGAATGTTCGTGAGCAGACAAACGTCTTAGCATGTCAGCAGCATCGTGAGCATCTTTAGGTTTACCCAAAATCTCGCCATTGCAAAGCACCACCGTATCGGCAGTGATTAACATCGTATTTTCATCTACTAAATCGGCATAAGCGGCAGCCTTTTTAGCTGAAATATATTGAGCTACCTTATTAGCTGGTAGATCAGCCGGGAAGCTTTCGTCAACATCACGCGAAGGCGCTATGGTAAAATTAGGAATAATTTTATGCAATAGTTCACGCCTGCGCGGAGAGTTAGAAGCCAGTATCACATTTTTTGATGTGATAGAAGGAGGAATAGGAGTGCCCATAGACATTACCAACCAAAAGCTTTACTATCGTTCAACCACAGATCTTTAGCGCGCAAAACCTGTTCAAGCAATTCGCGAGCGACACCATAACCGCCATTAGCTGTTGTGATATATGAAGCCACATTTTTAATTTCGGTTGCGGCATCGGCGGGAGCGACAGCCAGTCCGACAGATTGCATGGCAATGAGATCAGGAATATCATCGCCACAATAAGCTACTTCAGAGGGATTTAGGCCTTCCTTTTCAAGCCATTGTTTGAGAATAGGGAGTTTATGAGCAGCTTTAAGATAGACGTCATCAATGCCGAGGGCATTGTAACGAACAGCAATAGAAGGTGTATTTGCGCCGGTAATGATAGCAATTTTCAAGCCACATTTCACGGCAAGTTGCAAAGCATAACCATCTTTTATGTTAACCATACGCATAGGTATGCCGGCATCATTCATTGGGATTGTTGACGGAGAGAGCACCCCATCGACATCAAAAACGACGCCACGAATAGAGCTGAGGTCGAAACTTGTTTTACTCATAATTTTGAGTTAATATCATTTTAGTGATAAGATCGTAAATATCGTGTTTGTCACCGGAAAGTTTTTGTAAATGGCTGTTTATGACATTGAGATCATTGCGGCGAGCAGGGCCAGTCTGAGCTTTAGCTGGACCAATTTCAAAGGCTTTGTTGATGGTCTCGGTTAGCAAAGGTTTGAAAATGCTAAAGTCATATCCGGCTTGCTTTAATATGTCGGCAGAGATGCTCCAAAGATGGTTTGCAAAATTGCAAGCGAAAACAGCGGCAATGTGCAAAGACGCGCGTTGAGAGCTATCAGCCAACAAAACTTTGTTTGACAATAACGAAGCCAGATTTTGCAAGCAGGCAGTTGCGCCAGAGTTGCTACCCTCAATGAAAAATGGGATATCAGTAAAGTCTATAGCCTTAGACTTAGAAAACGTTTGCAGCGGATAATACACGCCATGATTTTCGAAAGCAGAAAGAGCTTCTATGCCAATACTACCGGAAGTGTGAGCCACAACACCTTTTATTGATTTTGGCAAGGCATTGACAACTTGTGCAATAGCGTTGTCGGGCACCGAAATAATATAGAAATCAGCATCTGAGACAACATCTGACAAATCGGAAATTGGCATTGAAGAGCTAGAGGTAGACGTGAGGTCGATAGCATGATTAATGTCACGCGACCAAACTTGAGCCACATCGCAAACACGTGCAAAGGCGCGAAACAAATGTGAAGCCACATTGCCGGCGCCAATTAAAACGATTTTATATTTATTATTCATTAAGCGTTTGTGTCAGATTCACGGTCGCTCCACTCTTCGATATGAACCTTTTCCCATTTTAGTTTGCTTTCGTCGACAGGACGACGAGTTTCATCGGGATAACCGAAAGACATGATACATTCAACTTTCAAGTATTCGGGGATACCTAAGGTTTCTTGCACAAGAGTTTCAGCCGGCTCACCGTCGGCATTAAATCGGTTGCGAACTTGAATCCAGCAAGAGCCGATGCCAAGGTCATGAGCTTGGAGTTGCATAAATTGAGCGGCAATAGAAGCATCTTCGATAAACATATCGCTTTTACCGGGGTCGGCAATAACAACAACAGCGAAAGCAGCACCTTTAATGGCATGAGCAGCAATCGGTTTGCAAGTTGCGAGTTTGGCAAGTTTTTCTTTGTTTTCGACGACAACAAATTGCCAAGGGCGGACACTTTTGCTAGAGGGAGCTAAGAGTGCAGCTTGTAAAATAGTTTTTACATCGTCGGCACTAATTTCGCGGTCGGTATATTTACGTATGCTATGACGCTCTAAGAGCAACTGGTGTAAGTTCTCCATAAAGAATTAATGATATGTTTTAGGGTGATTTTAGATTACAAATTAGCGAGCGCAAACCCAAGCTCCGGGATAACGTTTAGCTAAGCCACCATTAATGGCTTGGCGTGCAGCGTTTGAAGATTGAGCGGTTGCGACATAAATGCGGAAACGTCCATCTTTTTCGAGCATAGAACATTTTTCACCGTATTTGTTATTGATTTCGGTGATGCATTTTTGAGCTTGTTCGAGATTATTAACCGAAGCGACTACAACACAATAAGCATCAGCGTCGTTAAAACGCTTGGATGTAGCGGGCTCTGTTTTTTGCGCAGGAACTATCGGAGCAGGCTCTTGAACTTGAGGTTTAGGAGCTACAACAGGCTTAGCGCTAGCGAGTTTTTGAGCGCGTTGGTAAGCTGAACGAGCTGCGGTATCAACCGGTGTATTTGAATTATTATCGATGATTTCGAGCACCGGAGTTGTGTTAGACGGCACGAACTGAGCTTTCGGTTTTTTAATCTCTGGCAAAGCTATAGATGCATAATTGGCATCGTTAATGGTGATAGGAGTAGACGAGGCGAAAGCGATAACAGCAATCACAACAGCAGCAGCGGCAGCACGTACGAAGCGTGTGACCGGAGTGAGTACGCGACCTTTAGGTGTATCATTTTCATCTGTGTCAGCATCATCATTTGCCACATTGGCCTTGCAAAGATTTAACGACGACATCCAGTTTGCACCGGGAGTTAAAGCATCAGTGTCAAACGGATTGAAAATTACATTGTCGTTGTCATCGTGAGTGAGAGTGCCGATTCTGCCGAGCGACAAGCTGCGATCAGCGGCAAGCTGATGACGCATTGTGTCGATGTCAGCAGCGACAATAGCCGAAGCACGTTCAAACGAAATGTCAAGGCTACGAGCAACGGAATGCTCAACTAAACCATCGGTTTGAGTTAAGCTACCATTGAAAGTGTAAACACGGCGCGGGGGGATAATAGAAAGGCCGTCAGCACTAATTTGAGCACATTGACGATGTGCTAAAATGGCGCCTAAACCAGGTATCACTACGCAATTGTGTGTAGACACTAAGAACTCGATATGACGTATCGTTACATTCATCATTGCAAAGATATATCTTTTTCGCGAGAAAAAAGCAATTTTTTCAAGAAAAAAATTATGTTATTTTGCAGTACAAAGAAGTTTTTATGTGAGAGCTTATAAAGTTGCGCTGAAATCATGGGAGTTGCACGGTAGCTCTAATGGGATAATGATCAGAGGGGGTGCGAATCTCATAAGTACGAAATTTTATTTCAGAGGGAGCATCTTGACCTTTGTCGTAAGCCGGGGCTTGAGCAGGAGCAGTGCGATAGGTATCGGTGAGGACTCCGTATTTCAAGACTTTCACGTTGGGAGTAACCATGATGTGATCAATGCGCGAGTTTGTGAAGTAAGCGGCATTAAAAGAATTGAAAGTGCCATTTGGCGCATATCTGAAATCGGCGACCGTGTAAGCATCGCAAAGTTTGCCGGTTGAAGTAAGAGCGGTGTACGAGTCGTGTGTTTGGTCGACATTAAAGTCTCCGGTCAAGAAAGCCGGGAGCGAGTCGTTAATTTCAGCCATTTTGCGTTGTACAAGCAGAGCGCTTTGCACACGTGCATTTTTGCCGATGTGATCCATGTGCAAATTAAAGAAGAGGAATTGTTTGCCGGAAGGGATGTGTTTGAAGCAAGCCCAAGAACATATGCGAGGCAGCACAGCATCCCAGCCGATAGATCCGGCGACGTCAGGAGTTTCGCTAAGCCAAAAGTCGCCATGATCAACGACAGAGAACAAATCTGTACGGTAAAATATAGCGCTATGTTCACCGGCATCGACACCATCTTCGCGCCCTACCCCAACATAGGCATAACCGGGGAGGACAGATGATAGGTCGTCGAGCATAAACTTAAAAGCTTCTTGTGTGCCAACAATATCAAAATCGTGGAAACGAATCATATCGGCAATGTAGGGATATCGTTGACTCCAGGCATTACCGTTAGCGATGTCACCGTCATTTTTCTGACGCACGTTAAACGAAGCAACATTAAAGACAACATCTTGGGCGTTTGCCGTTACAAACAAGACAAAAGCAAAAGCGATAAGAAATATTCGTTTCATAGACATGAGATTGATATGTTGTTATTTGAAAATTTCAGCTACTTTACGAGGATCTGCTCCGAGGTCGACAGCACGTTGAGCGTCACGACGAGCATCATCGTTCATGTATCGCAGTTTGTTAAGTTTAGCGCGATAGAAATAGAGCTCAGGATCGTTAGGATAGCGAGCGAAGGCGTCACCGAGAGTTTTTGAAGCCTCATCGAGATTGTCGACAGCGATTAAGCATCCGACCAGCGAAGCGTAATATTCAGGCATTTTTTCGACATCGAGGAGTTTACGGAAATATGGGATGGCTTCTTGGTCGTGACCGGTTAGAGCATTAATAGTAGCGTTAGCTAGGATAGTGTTACGCGCAAGAGGGATAACTTTGTTTAAGACAGCAATGTCTTCTTGTGCAGTTTCGAGGTTGCCATGATATACAGCCATCATAGCGCGCATAAATCGAGCATTAGTGTTTAGCGAGTCAATATCAATGATGTCGCAGTAGTCGTCGAAAGCGTCGCTATCGCGCCCCAGTCCGGTAAGCACACGGGCACGCATTTCGTGAGCAGCGACAAGCCGAGGCGAACGTCTCACCGCTTCGTTGAGAGTAGACAAAGCTAACGAATCTTGCTCATTGTAGTAGTATATCATGCCGAGGTTGGTTAGCAGAGCTATATTAAGGGGATTGTCGGGCTCAACGCTCATAGCTTCAACTAGACGACGGCCGGCAGTTTCGTAGTCGTTTTCGTCGAGAGCTTTTTCAGATTGGCCAATAAGCAGGAAGTAAGGGCGCTCTTCAAGATTGAGAGAGTCAGAACCAGCGTCTTTATTTTCTTTAGGCGAAAATTTAATTTCCGGGCCACGGCTTTGTGCAAAAGTGGATACAGAGCACAAAATCGAGGCGAATAAGATGAGGAATAAACGTTTCATAGCGCAAAAATAGCCAAAAGGGAGATACGAAAGAAATATTTCACCTTTTTTATCAAAGCTAAAATAAAAATAAGAAGAACTACACAATAGCCAACAGCATTGTTTTCAGATTAAAGTGACACACTCTCGCTTAAATGCTTGCATGATATTTTTTCCACCTAAAACGCTAATAGAATTTGAGTTATTAAAAATTTGTTGTACATTTGCGATATGAAAACATTTGCATCATTTTGTACTCTATTATTGTTTCTGCAAGTTTGTTTTTCACAAAATAGACGTGCTGAGGATTATTATGTTTCAGCTTTTAATGAGATGTCAGATATGCTTGCCGGACGAGATAGTCTGTCAATAAAAAGAGCTGTATTTCTCGCAGAATGGGCATATTATGAAGGGAAATTGGATTATAAAACTGATTTTTGTGATGAGATTGATAGAATAAAGGCTTTTATCCGTTCTGTTTATGCGGTAAATAAGCTTCATACATACAAAACCGGAATGCAGATGGCTATCAGCTCATATATGGTGAGTCCTTTTTCCGGGAATAATT
>CAZJEA010000061.1:0-6910 GCA_964544895.1 uncultured Bacteroides sp.
CTCACCGACCAAACCGATGGCAAGAGCACATTGACATTTTTACCATAAATTTCCAACTACCCATAGTTATACGCACGAGTGTCGAATATCTGAGCGTATTATCTACGGAGATTACGCCAATAACGGCGAATCGCAGTGAGTTGACGCTTTCTAGCCGGGTTAGGAGTAACCAAATTGCGCAATACCTCGCGCAACTTTGACGGCTTATGAATATCGTTGATTTGAGCAGGATCATTATTATCCATTTCGCTCGTATAGACCATTGCTTTTCGCTCGCCGTTGAGCACTGCTAATGCATTCATCGCCAACGACTCAAGCTCATTTTCTCCGGGATATACTAAAATGGGTGCAATAAAATCTATATGACTTGCTATAAAGTCAGTGAGGCGCGTGCTATAAGCTATGCCTCCAGTGAGAAGTATTGCATCTACATTTCCCTTCAGTGCAACCGCCATCTCTCCTATGGTCTTTGCGATAGTGTAGCACATTGCGCGCAAAATGAGCATTGAGTGCAAGTCTCCCTCATCTATTCTATCTAGAATATCTGGCACTGACGTTGTTCCCAAATGAGCATAAAGCCCGGCTTGCCCTTGCACTTTTTTTCGCATCTCATCGTGGGTATACTTACCGGAGTAGCATAAATCTACCAACTGCCCCGGAGGAAGTGTACCTGCTCGTTCCGGGGTGAATGGCCCATCACCATTGAGGCCGTTATTTGTATCTATTATACGACCTTTTCGGTGTGCACCTACAGATATACCTCCGCCCATGTGACAAACTATGAGGTTTAAATCTTCATATTTCGCATCAATTTCTCTTGCGTATCGCCTGGCTACAGCTTTTTGATTGAGGGCATGCAATATTGATGTGCGTGGAAGTTCCGGCATTCCCGATATTCGAGCATATGGCATAAGCTCGTCTACCGTGACCGGATCTGCTATATATGCTTTAATCCCGGCTCGATCTGCAATATCGCGTGCTATTAATCCGCCTAGGTTCGATGCGTGTTGACGTTGAGCATTTAGCAAATCATAACGCAAGCTATCATTAACTTCATAAGTGCCACTCTCTACCGGATGGATTAAACCTCCTCGGCCGATTGTCGCATGTAGTGAATGGATATCTATATTATTTTCTGCTAAGGCATTTAATACTAAATCTCGCCTCCATTCATGCTGTTCTGATGCATTGTGAAAATTTTCAAGATCTTCGCTACTATGTTGTAGTGAAAGTGTAAATATAGGATTTTCGTTTTCGTATACAGCAATTTTAGTAGATGTAGATCCGGGATTTATAGCAAGGATTCGATAATTCATAATGTTAATGAAGAGAGAGTTTATTTTGCTGATAAACAAGCAAGAGCTATTGAGTAAAGTTTCGTGAGGGCACTATCACCACGCGATGTTAATACACATGGCACTTTTGTCCCTACTACCATTGCAGCCATCTCACTATTACCTAGGTGGGTAGCTGACTTGAAAAATACATTTGCCGATTCAATATTGGGGAACAAGAGACAATCTGCATCTCCGGCTACGGCCGAACCTTTAACTTTTTTCTCTGCTGCTACCTCTTTAAACAATGCGACATCCAACGATAGTGGCCCGTCAACTATAACATTTCCCAACTGGCCACGATCGCCCATTTTAGCTAGTATTGCCGCTTCTGTAGACGATAACACTGATGGCAATAGTTGCTCTGATGGCGCTATACATGCTATCTTCGGACATTCTATGCCTAATGCGTTTGCCGTTTGTGACAGATATTTTATGAGTGTCGTCTTTTGTTTGAAATCAGGTGCCGGTATTACTGCCGGATCGCTCATGCACAATAGTTTATGATATTGCGGAAGTTCTATAACTGCAACATGACTAAGTGTGCCTTTGGGCGGAAACAACCCTGCTTCTTTATTTAGTATGCCACGCATATACTTATCTGTTGACACTAAGCCTTTCATGAGCACATCTGCTTCGCCTGAGGCTACTGCCGATACAGCCAGCGATACACATTTCACATCATTACTTTCGTCTACGATTTCGAAAACATTATGATCTAGACCTTCTGCTCGACAAACTTCTATTATAGTTTCACGATTGCCGTAAACAGTTGGCACTACCAGCCCTTCACGCCACGCATTAAAAACAGCGCTTAGCGTATGTGCATCCTGACCAAAGGCTACTGCCAATCGTTTCGCTCCTCTGCGACGAGCTTCATCGACGATTTGTGATAATTTGGTAATCATGGCGTCGTATTATTTCTTTTTTGTTATGTTTTTTAATACAATAGATTACAAATTAGAAATTATTTTGCTAAATTGCATCTTATCGTCTATTCCAATAGTGAAAATTGTTTTACAAATATATGAATTCTCCGCGATATACACAAATTTAACCTCTCTCTAAATGCTTCTGCACTTTTTTTTGCCTATTATTGCCAAGAACAAATATTTTTTTCGTAATTTCGTGAGTTAAATAATAAATAACCTCCCAATATGATTATAATAGGTATAGCCGGTGGCACCGGATCAGGCAAAACCACTGTCGTAAACAAGATTATTAATTCTTTCCCGGCTGGTGAAGTGGCAGTAATACCGCAAGATTCCTACTACAAGGACTCTAGCCACATCCCACCGCAAGATCGTAGCAAAATTAACTTTGACGAACCGGCTGCCATAGAATGGACATTATTGGAAAAGCACTTAAGCGAACTTCGTAAAGGCAATGCTATTGAGATGCCCACTTATTCTTATCTCACTTGCACACGCCAACCCGAAACTGTTCGTGTGGAACCTCGCGATGTCGTTATCATCGAAGGAATTTTGGTATTGAACGAGCCTTCTCTTCGCGACCAAATGGACGTAAAAGTTTTTGTTGATGCTGATGCCGACGAAAGGCTCATTCGTGTTATCGCTCGCGACTGCATTCAACGTGGACGCACTGCCCAAATGGTTATCGACCGTTATCAAGATGTGCTCAAACCTATGCATTTGCAATACATCGAGCCTTCTAAACGTTATGCCGATTTGATAGTTCCACAAGGCGGCAGCAACACCGTCGCAATTAAATTGCTTACCGATTATATTGAGAGTCGCCTCAACAAAAGTAATAATAGATGATATTCTCGATATTTAAAAAGAAAAAAGACGAAGTTGCCGACATTGAAATCAATGCCGAAGCAGCCGAAACTTTAGTCGCTAAAACTTCTGAAGAGCGACTAAAAGAACAACGCACTCCTGAAGACACTGAAATCGTAGCCGATGTAGAGCCTACCAACAATGTGCCTGAAGAGGAAGAAAACGCTAAAATGGTGCTTCGCACGGACGATTTGGTTAAGATATATGGCAAACGCACCGTCGTTGACCATGTCTCTATCAATGTAACCCAGGGCGAAATTGTGGGTTTGCTCGGTCCTAACGGTGCCGGAAAAACCACTACTTTCTACATGACTACCGGACTTATCAAACCAAATCAAGGGCGCATTTTCTTAAACGACTTAGACATTACTGGATACCCGGTTTATAAACGCGCACAAAACGGCATTGGATATTTGGCTCAAGAAGCGTCCGTTTTCAGAAAACTCAGCGTTGAAGACAACATTCGTGCCGTCTTGCAGATGACTAAAAAACCAATTGACTACCAACGCGACAAACTGGAAAGCCTAATCTCAGAGTTTAACCTGCAAAAAGTACGCAAAAACCTTGGCGATCAGCTTTCCGGTGGCGAACGACGACGCACTGAAATTGCTCGATGCCTGGCTATTGACCCTAAGTTCATTATGCTCGATGAGCCCTTTGCCGGTGTCGACCCTATTGCCGTCGAAGATATCCAACAAGTTGTCTACCACCTCAAGGAAAAGAACATTGGCATTTTGATCACAGACCACAATGCCCCTGAAACTTTAAGCATCACTGACCGCGCTTATTTGCTTTTCGAAGGTCATATCCTTTTCCAAGGCACTGGCGAGGAATTGGCTGACAATCCTATTGTTCGTGAAAAATATCTTGGACGAAACTTCGTTTATCGTCGCAAAAACTTTGATTAAACAACCCATTACATAGTTATGAATAATGGATTCTTTCGCGTAGCTGCTTGTGTGCCCCATGTTAATGTGGCTAATCCTACGGCTAACGCGCGCAATATTATCTCCTTAGCTAAAACTGTCGACAGCAAACAAGTCGCAGTGGCCGTTATGCCCGAATTGTGCATCACCGGATATACCTGCGCCGACTTGTTCCACAACTCGCAACTTTTGGAGAACGCTGAAATTGCTTTATCTGAAGTTATCGAAGGCACAAAAGATCTAAATGTGGCCGTTGTTGTTGGCTATCCACTAGCATTGCGTAACACTCTTTACAACTGCGCTGTTGCTATACATAAAGGCAAAATTCTTGGCGTTGTACCCAAATCGTACATCCCCAATTACAACGAATTTTACGAAAAACGTTGGTGGCAATCAGGTGCCGACATACCTACACAAGAGATAACAATTGCTAATCAGCACGCAAATTTTGGCGTCAGCCAATTAATCGAAATTGATAGCGTCAAAATTGGCATTGAAATTTGCGAGGACCTTTGGACTCCTATCCCTCCTAGTTGCGCAGCCTCTATGGCCGGTGCTGAAGTGATATTAAACTTATCGGCTAGTGACGCTTTGATTGGCAAATACGACTACCTGACTTCGTTGGTTAAACAACAATCTGCCAGATGCCTATGCGCGTATGTATATGCATCTGCCGGATACGGCGAATCATCAACCGACCTCGTCTTCGACGCTATCGGTTTAGTTGCCGAAAATGGCACGATGCTGGCTAAAACTGACCGCTGGCAAAGCGAGGCTACGTTCGCAGTTGCCGATATCGACATTTACGCTATCCGTCGCGACCGTATGCACCTCATGTCTTTCGCCGACTGCAGCCGCCAAAACAAGATTAACGACTACATCGTTACTACGGCACCTAATATCACCGAGCATAAGCCAACTGATTTATTGCGCCAATTCAGCCGCACGCCTTTTGTGCCGTCTGCTAATGACGACATCAACAAACGTAGCTCCGAAATAATTAATATTCAAGTCGCTGCTTTAGCTCGACGACTCGACTTCACGCATTGCAAAAGTTTGGTCGTTGGTATATCCGGCGGTTTAGACTCCACCCTAGCCCTTCTTGTCGCTGTTCACGCTTTCGACAGATTGCATCTTGACAGAAAAGGCATCACCGGCGTTACAATGCCGGGGTTTGGCACTACCGGCAGAACTTACAACAACGCTATCGAGTTGATGAAAAAACTGGGCGTAACTATTCGAGACATTTCGATAGTACCCGCAGTTAATCAACATTTTAGCGACATAGGCCACGATGCTTCGGTGCACGATGTTACTTACGAAAACTCTCAAGCACGACAACGCACATATTTGCTGATGGACATTGCCAATCAAACTAATGGCATGGTCCTTGGCACCGGCGATTTGTCCGAACTGGCCTTGGGTTGGGCTACTTACAATGGCGACCATATGTCTATGTACGGCGTTAATGCCGGCGTCCCTAAAACTTTGGTGAAATATTTAGTTCGTTGGTTTGCTGACAACATAGCAAACGTAACTAATTTGCTTAACGACATCATCGACACTCCAATCAGCCCGGAACTAATACCGGCTCAACCCGATGGCACCATTAAGCAAAAAACTGAAGATTTGGTCGGCCCTTACGAGCTACACGATTTCTTCTTGTACTACACTCTTCGCTATGGATTTTCTCCAAAACGAATTTTCTACATGGCGCAAAACGCTTTCGCCGGAGCTTACGACGATGCAATAATTAAGCACTGGCTCAAAACTTTCTGCAGAAGATTCTTCAATCAGCAATTCAAACGTTCGTGCATGCCTGACGGCCCTAAAGTCGGTTCTGTTTGCTTATCTCCTCGTGGAGACTGGCGTATGCCTAGCGATGCCGAATCTGCCGCGTGGCTCAACGAATGTGAAAATTTATAGACATTATGGCTAAACAAGATTATATAGATAAAAACCGCGAATGGCTTAAAGCTAAAAGCCAAGAACCTGGAGTGAAATTTATAGATAAAGGCATCTACTACAAGACGCTCAAGAAAGGCAATGGCGCTAAGCCAAATCGCAACAGCGTTGTCACCGTTCATTACGTTGGTAAAACAATTAACGGCAAACAATTTGACAGCAGCAGAGGCGGGGCACCAGTAGCCTTCCGTCTACGCGAACTGATTCCCGGATGGGTTATCGCTTTGCAACAAATGCAAGTAGGCGAAAGATGCGAGTTATACATCCCTGCTGAAATGGGATACGGCAAATTCTCACAACCCGGCATTCCAGGCGGATCAACACTGATTTTTGACATCGAATTAATTGCAGTAAATTAATAGACGCAAAAAAGCGAGGTAGCAAACAAATAAATGCCACCTCGCTTTTAATATCATGTATTACTTCCCTATGCCTTGTGCATCGGACGTAGCAAATCGTTTACAGTTTTTACGGGATTGAATGTTGACACCGGAACTTCAATGAAAATTGTATTCCAATCGCTCATTGCTCCATTCCAAAGTCCGGGTAATTCCAAAGCACGTAGATCGCGTCCGGCTAGCGATTTTTCACTTATAAATCCTGTATTATGATCTACGTGTTTAGCAAGATTGAAATGCTTACCTTCAAGATCTTTGATATAACATACCAAATCAACAGGGTTAAAGTGTGTAGCATTTTTCATCATCGCTAGACTCTCTGCATCGTTGGTATTGATCTGTGTTGACTCTAGTATTTGAGGCGAAGCAGTGCCATCTTGGTTGTAGGCTATATACGGGCCACCACCGGGTTCGCCTTCATTTCTTACCATACCACAAACACGCAAAGGACGATTAAATTTAGCCTTAAACCACTCGGCTTGTTTAGC
>CAZJEA010000061.1:7010-12908 GCA_964544895.1 uncultured Bacteroides sp.
CCACCGGGACGGAATACAAGATTATTGTTGTCGTCGCGGAAAAGTGTATTGTCCGGATTAACAGCAACAGTATCTGTCGACGGCTTTTGCTCCGACATCGAGATGTTGTACTTCAATCCTATGCGTTTTTCTATTGCAGGAAGCACCTCTTCAATTTTCTTGGTAAATAGTTTGTGGTGGTTGGCTGAAACAGTGAAATGTACATTTACTTTGCCATTTACTGCTGCTGTTTGCGCGCCTTCAACTAGCTGTTCTTCGAGTGGCGTGCGTGTTGTGCTGTCCGGATATTTATGGAATGTAAGCAACCCTTTGGGTAAATTTCCATAATTCATACCGTTTTCTCCTACTATTGCTGAAATAATTTCTTTATGTTTTCCTTCAGCTGCTAGTTCGTTTGAATTTTTACCAAGAGACTTAACTAACGTGTCATCAAGTTGACCTTTGAAAGGTAATTCATTAAGGTGTTCTATTAGCTCAGCTACCGGCGACCCGGGCTTTGCTGTGTTGTCTTCACCGTTGACAAAGGCAAAAAGTGCTTTAAACATGCGCGAAGCTGCTCCTGATGCAGGAACAAATTTGCATACATCGCCGCCTTCTGCCAAGTATTTATCCCAACGAGCTACTGCCTCGTCTTCAAATGCTTTGTCCGGTGATAGAATGCCATTGCCTACTGTGGCTGAGCCTGCTAAACGCAAATACGGAAAACCGGATTTGAAACGGTCTAGTTGAGTGTTCAAGGTATCTACTGATATGCCTCGAGACTCCAATGTGTTTAAATCGTTGTTGGTCAACATAAAAATGATTTTTTGAGGTTTTATTGAGAAATTCTTTTCATGAGATTATATGCAGATACTACGCCTAGCTCGCCGGCTTTACTTAAATCGGCTATGCCTTCTGCGCGATTTCCGCTTTTAAGGAATAAATATCCACGATTATAATATGCTTCTGCTAAATCCGGCTTAACGCTTATTGCACTCGTATAAGCATTGATCGCTTCAGCGTAATCTCCGCGTTTTACTAGCATATTGCCTTTGTTGTACATTGCAAATGCATTTCGCGGTGAAAGTTTTATTGTCATATCCAGATCAGCTATAATATCATCTATAGCTTTACGTTCCAATATGCCACGATTAGTTTTATCCGTATCTTTATTGTCGGCTTCAAATGATGCACTTTCCAGTTGTCGAGCTGAGGCCTGGGCACGCAACATGTACGCCGGCGCATAATCTGGCGTCAACGCTATTGCGCGGTCTATATCTCTTATTGCCGAAGTGTAGTCGTGCACAGTAATGAAGTCCATAGCACGTCCTATGTAGTCAATTGTGCGCGGTGTGTGCGTAGAGATATACGAATTATAATACTCTATTGACTTAAAGTGGCGATCTATAAGCTCGCTATCTTGAAGCATCGGTATACTGTTTGACACCATAATTGCAAATCGCAACGATCTTGTTGCATTAAGGTCATCTATCTCCTTAATGTAATAAGTGTTTTGTCGAAGCTCTGATGGCGATGAGTAGTAGGTCAACTCCATCAATGGCTCTATTTCGATATTCACGTTTCGATCTTGTATCTTTCCGCGTATAGCTGTATTATTATATTCCTCGCGAAAATCTGTATTATCTTCTACTGTTAAGAGCGATGCAAATTCGCGTCGTGCTAATTCTTCAGGATTTTCCGTAGCGTTGTCAATATTGTTTTTATCTTCAACTTTCCCATTGGTTGGACGGAGCTTCTTACCGATTGCCTTAGCCTTTTCATAGTCTTTTATTGCAGAATTTAAGTTTCCGCTCGATCTGTAAAACTCGCTACGCATATAGTATCCCGTTGGAAAATCAGGAAATGCTTCAATAACATGATTAACATCTGCTATAGCATTGTTATATTGACGTTTATTACCATAAATAACCGCTCTATTATAACGAGCACGAACATCCTGAGGGTCTATAGTCAGCACCTTCGTAAAATCAGCTAAAGCCTTATCGTTAGCGTTTACTTCCATTTCAAGTAAACCTCGGTTGAAAAGAGCTAATTTATTCATCGGCTCTAGCTCCAAGGCATAATCATAGTCCGACATCGCGCCAAACCAATCGTTGGTGCTATATCGCAAGAAGGCTCTATTGACATACAAGCCGGCAACACGTGGCTGCAACTTTATTGCTTCATCCATATGCTCTATAGCCTCATGATATTTATCTTTACCTTGCCTTATGGCGATATCAGCACGCATAGTGTGTCCGTTAAACGAATTCGGATCTATCTGAAGTGCTTTATCTATATCTGCAATTGCACTAACTGTATCGGTTTTTGCCAAATATAATCGTGCTCTCCCCAAATATCCGTTTTCAAAAGCCGGATAACGATTAAGAAGCTCCGCAAACGTCGAATCTGCTGCTTCATAATCCTTAACTCCGGTTTGTGCCACTGCCATATTAAACATTAGCTGCTTATTGTACGGAATTAACGATAGCGCATGCGCATAGTCATTGATAGCACCATGTTCGTCACCTAAATTTTGGCGTGCAACACCGCGCACTTCCCATGCATCGGTTATATATGGATTCAACTCTATGGCTTTTGATGCATCCTCTTCGGCACCACGATAGTCGTCAAGATTAAGTTTCGCTATCGAGCGATAAAAATACGGCTTAGCCAAATACGGCTTGGCAGCGATAGCTTGATTGAAATATTGTATAGACAAAACATAATCCTCAAAATACATAGCATTACGCCCCACATTTATCACTTGATCTGTGTTAACTTGAGAGTACGATTGAGGCGATGATATGAAAGTGAATGCTATAGCAATAATAGCACCAATGCAAGCTGTCGTTCTATTTATAATGTTGGCCAATTTATTTTTCGTTTGTAGGTTCTATAATGTATATATAATGCAAATGTACATAGAAAATTGTAAGTATGGATAATTTTTGGCGTTTTTTTGTGCGTTATAACCGAAATTTATTAGCTCTAATATTAAAGCCGGCTCATCATCAATCGATGAACCGGCTCTGGAGGTAAGTGCAACATAAAAGCACTATCAACTATGATAAAGATTGAATTTTGGTTTTAAGGTAAGGGAGGTTTCTAGCCGCAGTGGAAGTAACGAGTAACTAAGCGCATCATCTTAACTTCATCGTGCATAGCCTCGTCTGCTTCGTTTTGGTCGTAAGATTTCAATTTTTTGATGACACCATCAATCATATTTGATTCAAATACACCTCGATCTTCAAATATTCCTCGAACTTTTTCCAAGCAATCTGCAGACTCGCCGCAATTAACAGGAAGTTGTTCCAGGCGTTCAAGTATCTTGGCATTTTCGGCATTATGTATATTAACATCAACGTATGTGTCGGCAGCAACTTGTAAGCCATTTTCAAGCTCTATGCCATAGCGTAATGCTACTGCCAACGATGCCATTAACAAATAAATATCTGCCGAGCCATCTGCCGAGCGTATTTCTACTGTTTGTTTTTGATATGTATCAAGTCCGATTTCAGCTGTGCCGGGGTTGAGTTCAGCACACATATCTTTGTCTGAGGTCCATCCAAGTGGCACGCGTACCAAAACCGAACGGTTACGGTCGCCCCAGCAAACATTAGTGGGCGCTTCTTGATGAGGTACAAGACGGAAATATGATGTCGGATTTGTATTACCAAATGCTGTTATTGCCGGAGCCAACTTCATCAATCCTGCTATGCCTCGACGAGCAATCTCGCTGAGCGAACGATCTTTTGTTAGCATCATATTATGTCCGTCTTGGTCTACCATACGCATATGTATGTGCAAACCCGAACCGGCTTTTCCGGTTGTTATTTTCGGTGCAAAGGTTACATCATATCCATATTGCCAAGCTAGATTACGAATTATCCATTTAGCTAGCGAAAGTTGGTCGGCTGCTTCTTCTGCATCTACCGGTAAAAATTCTATTTCATTTTGCTCATAAATAACGCCGTCAAGGGTAAAGTTTCCTACTTCACTGTGACCATATTTTATTTGGCCACCTGTTTGGGCGATATACTGCATGCTAAGAGTGCGCAAGTCATTAAATTTTGCAAACGGTGCCGACTCATGATAATTGCGTTGGTCCGTGGCCGGGAACGTGCCATCATCTTGTTTGATAACATAATACTCTAGTTCACCCATGCATTGAAATCGCAAGCCGGTAGACTTTGTAAATTCGCGGCATGCTTTGATAAGGGTATGCTCCGGTGAGCTCTCTAGCGGGTTGCCGTCTTTATCAAAGAACGAGCAAAGCATAGATACCGTGGGAATCTGTGCGAACGGATCAACGAAGGCTGTACAGAAACGTGGTAAAACGTATAGGTCGCTAGAACTAGCTGAAATGAACGGAAACAGCGATGAGCCGTCAACACGTTCGCCCAAGGTTAGGATTGTTTCAAGGTAGGCTAAGTCGTTGATGACAAAATTTAAAGTTTTAAGGCGTCCATCACCGGCAGGATACATGAAATTAACCATTTCAATGTCGTTCTCGGTAATAAAACGGATAATGTCTTCGCGAGTAAATTCGCGCATGGGCTTTTGCAAAAATTGCACCAGCTCATTTTTGTTAAGCTGTATAGCTTTGTTCATGGTAAACTTATGTTTAGTTTTTTAGGGTTTTATTATCTGGTTTTAAAAAGATGCTCAAATGTACAACTTATTTTTAATTTGTCAATATATTACCCTTATAATTAACAATATTTAATCATACAACCTCCATTTACTTATAATTTGAAAGTTTTTGGCGATTTTAGAAAAAATCTATCATTTTTGCATATTCATTAAATAAATGCTAACTTTGTTGCCTCAAACAAGAAAAAAGTCAACAAAAATTACAAAAAATCATCAAATAAAAAAATAACTAGAACAATGAAAGTATTTAAAATTATTCTTTTGCTATTCGCATTTATCATACCCGGCACTGTTGTTGCTCAATCTCGACTTTTTTCTGACCTCTCAGAAGACAAAAACGTTAAAACTGTGTACATCAGCAAAACAATGCTCAAATTAGCTACCGGACTTGTTGGTAGCTCTGTTGAATCTCTCGGCGACGGTACGGTAAACATTGGCAAAGTTTTAGATAACGTCAACAGCATCGAAATTGTTTCTACCGAAAAGAAAAAGACTGTAAAGAAAATTCAAAAACTGCTCAATAAAGCAACAAAAGCTTACGATCTGCAGCCATTGATTGATACTCCAAATAGCGACGAAAACAAACAAATACTTTGTCAAACCGACGACTACACCGGACTAGTAACAAAACTGCTTCTCGTCGAAAAGCAGAAAAACCAAATGAAAATAATAGTAGTGCAAGGCGCCATAAACGTCGCTGACCTACTATCCAAATAATCCCTCCCACCCTTCAGCCTTAATTGAGGTGATCAATATAGATGGCAAGAAAAATAACACAAAATGCACGAGAGAATACCTGAAGGTTATTCCTGCATAAGGGTGTCGATGATGTATTCTTTGGTCAAGTCGGTAGAACGGCGGCCAAACCATATATATTTTGCATTTTCTAGCCCAAGCACTGTGGCTCGGCGTTGCATTTCAGCGACAAAGTCTTCTGTGAAAATTTCGGTCAGCGGAATTGCTTTAGGCTCGCTATTTAATGGTCCTAGAAATAAGTAGCCGTCAAAGTTGTCGGCATAGGTCCCCGTTGCCGTATTGTATTTTATTTCATAAATACCGTCAAACGGCTCACGACCAAACGGAGAGTTTGCCAAACAAAAGCCAATCGGGCGATTGCCATTCTGTTCAAATGCTTTGTCGAATATTCCGCCGCGTATTGCTGACCGATTTTTTCCGCCATTATCACCGGGGAGAACGTGCTGGAATATTGTGAATACGTTGTCATTGCCAAGTTTGTCTGCCAATAGAGCTCCGGCTGTCAAC
>CAZJEA010000062.1:0-12648 GCA_964544895.1 uncultured Bacteroides sp.
TCATCATCGCCGAGATTTGCGCTGTGCGTGTATGTTGCATCGTTTTTCTTTTGATATACGCGCACATAGTCAAATTCGGTGCCATATTTGAAATCACGGTCAACTTCGGCAGCCCATGTTCCATTGCCAACACTTTGGTTTAGGATGATGTAAAAAGGGTTATCGAAAGGCCATGTCACATACGGGGTGTAATTGGCTCCGTCGTCGTAGTGCATGTTGTGATATGTGAAGTATAGCTTGCCGTCGAGATACCAGTTTATAGCTTCACTATTCCACTCTACCGAATAAACGCGCCATTGTTCGACATCAGCATTAGTTGTTCCGCCTTTGTTTGGCGATTTTTGAGCGGGCGTGCCAAAACTTTCTCTCGCCCAACCTGTGTGCACCGTGCCATAGACAATATTTTCACTATCTATAGATTCCCAGACATCAATTTCGCCATCTTTTGGCCATCCGAGATTAGTATTTTGGGGCATAAGCCAAAAAGCGGGGAAATTGCCTGCATGATTTTTGGTGCGGACACGTGCTTCAACTTTGCCATAAGTGAAATAGAACTTATTGCGTGAGTTGATAGCACCGGAGATCATATCGGCATTTTCAAGTTGCAGGAGATTGTTAGGGGTACTGAAGCAATAGCTTTTGTAGCGTCCATCCACTACATTATTAACAAGCTTTTGACCTTCGTTGCTTTGAGCGATATATCGGCTCCACGTTGCAGAAGAGCGTTGAGCGTAGTTCCAACGATTAACATCTAACGAGTCGTTGTTAAATTCTTCGCTCCACACCTTTGTCCATTCGCTGTTATCAGCTTCTTTGAAGATAGCGTATATTTCAACATCTCCATACACGTCATTAGCCGGAATTTCAGCAAAACCTTCAGGGGAAACGGGGTATGAATTATCAGCCCATTGCATGTTATCGTTCACATAATTGCTTCCCTTAAGATTATACCCGTGGCGCACTATGATGTTTGAAATTTCATAACCTTCAAGGGTTGGTTGCAACATAAGCTTTATTGGAGTTTGGCTAGTTGCGGTTGATGGTAATGAAGTAGCGGTAGAGCCAAATATTTGTCCATGCAAAGCCTTAGTTTCAACATTAGCCACTTTGTCAGCGAGATGAATAACAAAGTCGACAGCACATTTCTTGTCGACCTGGAGACGGGCACGATAAGCACCGGGCTTAGTATGAGAAGGGATATTTAAGCGTACTGCTGCATTTGTTGCTACAGTTGCCACAAGTTCATTGGATGGATTAAAAACGCCATCGGCATTGAAGTCAAAAAGTAACTTCAACTTAGCGGTTTTTCCTTTGTATGTAGCAGAAATGTTTATAGATGCGTCATCAATAGGCACATAGACAGGAGCATCGTACAGATACGTGTATCTATCTTTAGAATTTACTTCAATAGATTTACCATTGACATTAATAGCCGTGATGCCATCAGCAGCATTTTTGCAGCCGGAGATTTCACAAGGGTAAAAAGAAGAAGCCAAGGCTAGAGGCGAAGACGCCAACACAGCCAAGGCCATCAAGGTAGCCGATTTAAACATATTACGAAGGGCCAAGAGTAAGTGATGAGAGATTAGTAAATTTAGCAGCCATGTCGCGTATATCGTCAGCAGAGACAGCATTTATAGCCTCAACAATTTGATTACGAGAAAGTACTGAACCACGTTTAAGTGTAGTTCTGGCGATAGAAATGGCACGATTTTCGCCATTTTCATTTGCGAGAATAAGCTGTCCGAGATATTGTTTTTTTGCTGCAGAAAGTTGACGAGAAGATAATAGATTTGAAGCTAACTTGTCGATATTTTGTCGGACGAGTTGCGAGCATTTTTCAGTGTCGTGAGGATCGCAGCCGAAATAGACAACAAATTGGCCACAGTCAGCAAAAATAGTAGTAGAAGCTTCAACATTGTACACCAGTCCACGACGCTCGCGCAAGTCAACATTCAATAAAGCATTCATGCCCGGGCCACCAAGTATGTTACTTAGCAAAGCAGCGACAGTACGCTGATGTAACGACATTGGCGGGAGAGCAGTGCCCATGGTGGTATGAGCTTGATGAGAGTCAATTTTGTGGTGAAGATTTTTTACATCAGAGCAAATTGAGATTGGTTCAAGCTGAATATTTTCTCCGGGTGTTACATCAGCAAAAAATTGAGTAGCCTTGTTGACAAACGCATCTACCCCCACTCCACCGGCATAGAACACTACCATGCGATTAGCCGTGTAGTAACGGTCAATCCATGAGCGACACTTTGCACTATCAAAAGCAGCAAGCGTCTCAGTATTGCCAAGAATGTTGTGACCTAGAGGAGTACCGGCAAAGATAACATCTTCGAAATCATCAAAAACGGCATCGAACGGAGAATCTAGATATGAATTTATTTCATCAGCAACAACTTCGCGCTCCTTATCGAGCTCAGCGGCAGGAAAACGCGAATGAAGAGTAAGGTCAGCAACGAGCTCCAAACCACGGTTAATATTACCACGCGGGAAAACAGTGTAAACGACAGTATCATCCTTTGTGGTAAAGGCATTAAGTTCGCCGCCAACCGCTTCCATACGATTTAGTATGTGCCATGCCGAACGGCGCTTAGTGCCTTTGAAAATGGTATGTTCAACGAAGTGAGCGAGACCGGCTTCGCCTGATTGAATAAATTCATCTCTACTACCGGCACGCACAGCTACGCCACAATAGCCAACAGCAGCACGAGGGATATGCACGTGAACGCCGCGCATGCCGGAAGGTAAGGAGAAATAAGTTATATTTTCGCTTTTAGTCATTTAATCAGGGGTCAATCCAATCGTTATTGTCTTTAATCAGCTGAATAAGTTGCGGCAAAGCATCGTCAGAAGGGATGTTTTTCACTACGCAGGTTTTACCCTTATAGAGAGAGACATTTCCTTTAGCAGCGCCAACATATCCATAATCAGCATCAGCCATTTCACCGGGACCATTAACAATGCAACCCATAACACCGATTTTTAAGCCGGTTAGATGAGCGGTAGCCTTTTTAATGCTAGCGAGAGTGCCCTGCAAGTCAAAAAGCGTGCGGCCACAACCTGGGCAAGCGATGTATTCAGTTTTTGTTATGCGACGGCGAGTTGCTTGAAGTATGCTTAATGCTATAGAGATTTGAGCGTCGTGCTCTAGAGAAGGAGCTTCAATCCAAATGCCGTCAGCAAAGCCGTCAAGTAAGACAGAGCCAAAATCTACCGAAGCAGCGACAATGACTTCGTTAGCACTCATTGTTGCCGGATAAGAAATTTTGAGAATGTTTTTGCGGCCATCAGCATTTGCTAAAGAAGCGAATTTAGTTTTTGCTTGAGCCAAAGCATCAACGCCACTAAAAGCGAAAACATTGCAATCGGTGTTGGCCTTATCGGCATCAATGTCATATCCAACCACAATTGGAGTAGCAGAGGTTACAGAAGCCGAACATTGCGGAGCAACAGTTTGCATCTTTGCAATGTGATTGACAAGCATACGAGCAACAGGTATTTCATTCTCAGGGGCCTCACTGAGAGATACTCTTATAGTATCGCCAATGCCTTCAGCGAGAAGAGTGCCAATGCCGACAGCCGATTTCACACGGCCATCCTCGCCGTCACCGGCTTCGGTAACACCAAGGTGGAGGGGGAAATCCATATTTTCAGCGTCCATAGCTTTAACCATGAGGCGCATAGTGTTAACCATGAGACCAACGTTAGATGCTTTAATAGAGATAACAACATCAAAGAAATTGTTATCCATGCAAATACGCAGGAACTCCATAGCACTTTCCACCATGCCAGCCGGGGTGTCGCCATATCGGCTCATAATGCGGTCGCTCAGAGAGCCATGATTAACGCCAATACGCAAAGCTACGCCACGCTCGCGGCAGAGGTTTAGCAATGGGACTAACTTATCAGCAATTTTTGTTATCTCTTCGGCATACTCACTGTCGGTATACTCAATCTTACGGAAAGTGCGACCCGGATCGACAAAATTACCTGGATTAATGCGCACCTTTTCGACATGTAAAGCAGCTTCGAAAGCGGCTGCGGGATTGAAATGTATATCAGCGACCAAAGGCACCATGCAACCTTTCTCGCGCACTATTTCACTAATTGCGCCAAGATTGCGAGCATGGTTAACACCTTGAGCGGTGAGACGCACAATATCAGCGCCGGCATTAGCAATGCGCAATATTTGGTCAGCACTGGCTTGAGTGTCGAGCGTAGGCGTATTAGTCATAGACTGTAAACGTATAGGGTTATCACCGCCCACAGCAGTGTTACCAATACGAACAGCATGACTTTTACGACGAGAAAAAGCCATTATTAGTTAGTTTTAAATTTATAAGAATCTATTTTAGCGAGCTCAGCATTAGCCTTAACGATTTTTTGAGAGAGAGTGCCACGCCAAGCGTCAAGACGATTAGCGATGTCACTATCGGTAAGTGCAAGGATTTGAGTAGCAAGTACAGCAGCGTTTTGGGCGCCGTCAATAGCGACAGTAGCAACAGGTATGCCCGGTGGCATTTGCACAATAGCAAGGAGAGCATCTTGACCTTGCAAAGTAGAGCTAATGGGTAATCCGATAACGGGGAGCGGAGTTAGAGCTGCAATAACGCCGGGTAAAGCAGCAGCCATGCCGGCAGCGGCAATAATAACTTTAATGCCACGTTCGCGTGCTCCGGTAGCAAACGATTCTACTTCATGAGGAGTGCGGTGAGCACTTAGTGCATGCATTTCAAAAGGCACTTCAAGAGATTCGAGAAATGCGCAAGCTTTGCTAACAATAGGCAGATCGCTGGTGCTGCCCATAATGATGCTAACTAACGGTTTCATATTTAGTATAATTAATGTAGTTATTAAGCTTTAATAAAAGGAGCATGAATGCCCATAATAAGTATAGTAATGACGGCACTGATGACCACTCCGGCAATAACTTGAAGCGGAGCGTGCTTATGCAAAATCACGCGAGCAGAGCCAACCAGTCCGGCAATAACGATAGCGACCATAATCCAAGGTACAATAGCAATATTAGTGAGACCTTGAATGCACAATGCAGTGAGCATACCAATCATATTTCCTAAACCGGCGCCGTGACCGCTAATCTTCCACTTCAGAGTAATGAGGCCCACCACAATCGTAGTAATGCAACCTGAAATGAAATACATTAAAAGCCACCATGGGGCATTAACCCAAAAGATGTAAGCTACCGTAAGCAAATAGCAAGTAAGGATAGCGAGCATCGGCTGAAGGCGTTGTTTGCGGTCAGATACATCGAGATCTTTAACTTTTCCGGTACGGATCAAAGCGAGCAATATTACAACCGGGATTAAGGCTGTTAACCCCATCACGACGACAGTAGTAATGAATCGCACTCGTTCGTCGACGTTCACCAAAGGAGTAATCCACATAGCAGTAGTCATGCTGTATGTAGGAATAAGCAGAGGCGAAAAGAAAGCAGAAAGTATTTTCGCAAACCGGATGGTGAAACGTGTGAGTTTAGATGTATGCATAAGTCAAAAATAGAATTATATTTTTATGCTTTAGTGTGATTAGCTAAGTCGCGTCGTCCACGCGAGTTAGGGATATTTAATTGTTCCCGATATTTAGCGACAGTGCGACGAGCAATATCAAAACCTCGTTCCTTTAGCATATCAGTCAATGCATCGTCGCTAAGCGGATGACGCTTGTCTTCTGCCTCAATGATAGTACGCAAAGACTCGAGAATTTGATGAGAAGAGACATCGGAGTCTTCTTTCGGTCTCTCGTTGAAAAACATTTTTAAAGGATATAAACCGCCACGCGTAGCTACATATTTGCCGTTTGTCGCACGTGAGATGACAGACATGTCGCGGCCGGTGAGAGAGGCAATATCTTTAAGAATCATTGGACGTATGGCAGAGCGCTCTTCGGTGCGGAAGAATTCGGCTTGGATCTCAACAATTGCACTCATCACATCAAGCAAAGTTTGAGAGCGACGTTGCAATAAATCAATAAATTCGGAAGCTTCTTGGCTACGGCTGCGGATGAAAGCCAAAGTTTTGTCGCGTCTGGCAGCAGTAGCTGAGATATCTCCAATTTTATACGATTGAGCTACGGCAAGTTCCGGCAGATGCTGAGTTAATGAGATATTAAACCGTTGCTCCGTGGGGTCGTTATCATCAGGCTCGACAATAAAGTCGGGATTGATATGCATCATGCGGTCTTCGGGAGCATTAGTCTCAGAATTACCGGGTTTAGGATTGAGAGTGCGAATAACATCGAGAGCATCACGAAGTTGGTCGTTGTCGATGCCAATTTTTGAGCGGAGACGGTCGAAGTGTTTATTAGCAAACAAGTCGAAATGACGGTCAAGAATTTCAATAGCCGTTTTTACAGCTAACGAGTTTTCGCGTCGGCGAAGTTGCAAGAGGAGACAGTCGCGCAAATCTACGGCACCCACTCCTGCCGGGTCTAAACTACGCACGGTATCAAAAGCAGGAATTAGGTCATCGCGAGAAATGTCATAACCGGTATGAATAGCGATATCATCTGCTATAGCTGAAAGAGTTCTAGTCATACGGCCATTACTGTCAAGATTGCCAATAAGATATTCAGCAAACATGCGGTCGCGTGGCGAGAGGTTGAAATCGGCAAGTTGCTCAACGAGATCTTCAGCCATGTCAGTTGAAGCAGCATTAGCGTCCATAGACATACGGCGATCGTCGTCGGGGTCAGACTGTTGACGAGTGCGATAAGAAGGCATCATATCGTCTTCATCGCGGAAATCGGCGCGTTGAAGTTCTTCTGAAGTTTCGTTATAATCATCGCCATTTTCTTGAGCATCAGAAGACAAAGAAGCCGGGGCGACCTCTTCGAGCGCAGGATTTTCGTCAAGACGACGATGCACCTCGTCCTCTATGGCCGCGGTATTCATTTCAAGCAATTTTACAAACTGGACTTGGAGTGGAGCCAGTGTTTGTATTTGCGACTGGGTCTGTGAAAGTTCAAAACCTTCTTTCATATACTGCAAAATTAATAATTTTTCTAATAACCCTTAGCAATAACGAGCAAATTTATAAATTTTATGTACTTTTGTAGGTATAAAAATCATAGTAAATGCAAAAATACGAAGAACGATATATGAGGCGAGCGCTCCAACTCGCAGCTTTAGGCTTTGGAAACACGACACCAAACCCTATGGTGGGAAGCGTGATAGTAAGCTCAAACGGTCGCATCATAGGTGAAGGATATCACCGACTATGCGGACAAGGTCACGCCGAGGTAAATGCAGTGGCGTCGGTAGGCGAGTCTGATAGACAATATTTGTCGGGAGCTACAATGTACGTAACACTTGAGCCGTGTTCGCACTATGGCAAAACGCCACCATGTGCCAAACTCATTATCGACAACAAAATTGGGCATGTTATTGTTGGAGCACTAGATCCGTTTGACAAAGTTAGCGGACGAGGAATAAGAATGCTCCGAGAAGCCGGCATAGAAGTAACGACGGGTGTTTTAAGCGATGAAAGTAAGCGTTTGAACGCACAGTTTATGACAGCACACACACAACGCCGTCCGTTTATCACGTTGAAATGGGCACAAAGTGCAGATGGCTATATTGACTGCGTGCGCACACCCGAGCAATCGGCTGCCAGATTTTCATCGGCATTAACACTTAGCGGTGTTCATAGGCTGCGTGCCGCACATGACGCGATACTTGTAGGTTCAAATACAATCATCGCTGATAAGCCGCGTTTAGATGTGCGTTTATGGCAAGGTCGCAATCCGCAACCAGTCATACTAGACCGTCGTAAGCGCATAAATCCGGAATCATTGCACTTAGCTAAAGAGCCATGGATATATAGTGCTGATTTGGAGGAAGTACTTGCCGATATGTATAGCCGCGGCATAACATCAGTATTGGTTGAAGGAGGGACAGCAGTGATAGAATCGTTTATCAAGTCAGGGCTTTGGGACGCAGCACGCGTTGAAACAGCTAATTTTAAGCTCGGAGCAACAGGATCGACAGTAGCCCCCACCCTATACAGCGGAAAGATAGCAAGCTATAACATAAACGGATCAACGATAAATTACTTTAGCAATAACTCATTGTTCACCGCAGAGCATCCAATAGTAGCACAAATATAGGCACATTCTCAAATCATGGGAATGTTATATGGAAAGTGGTGAGATGTGTTGAGTGATCGGTTGATAAAGAGAAGTCGGCGTGGTGTTTACGAAGAATTTCGGCAATAAGCATAAGGCCAAGGCCTCTATCTTGATGTTTGGTTGAGAAAAACGGAGTGAAAAGTTTTTTAGCATTATTATCATCAATGCCACGGCCATTATCGGTGACACAAACACTTTTATTAGAAATAGCGATTCTAATTTCGCCATCTTTGTCGCCAATGCTTTCAACTGCGTTTTTCACAATATTAACCAGAACACGCTCGAAAAGCGTTACGTCAATATTGGCGTAAGTAGGCTCTGCCGAATTGACAACAGTAACTTTTGTATTATCCGAGACCAAATGGTTCAATGTAGGGAATATATCTGCGATAAGGTTATTAAGTTCGGTCCACTCCAACTCAGGATTCGGTAATTTTACGACATCAGAATATCCCTTAACAAAGTTACCAAGGCGTGAGCAACTATCAATAGAACTGCGCAAAGTGTCAGATACAAATTGGTCATCGGAATGCATATCAGAGAGCGACTCTAAGACAGATGTAACGCTGCCCAAAGTGTTGTTTACCTCGTGGCCCATTGTCCGCACAATTTTGCTAAAAATTGCAGTTTCGGCTTTAATAATTTCATCCGTCAAACGCTCAACGAGGAAAAACGGACGTTTGAAACCCGCTTCCATAAAGTGATGACGAGAGCAACGCAGAATTTGAGCTTGAGCGAATCGAAAAACGCGCGATTGGCCATCGTCAAGAGAGGTCAACACAGAAAATAAATCGTCAGAAGCCAAAGCTTTGAAAGCCGGATTAGATTCTTTTATTTTACCATCGAAATTGCAGATAGCGATACCCATTGGCGATGCGTCAATAAGTTTATGGAGGAAGTCGTTTTGTTCAATATTTTTCAGTCGTTCAGCTTTCATGCTACTCATAAGATCATTAAAAAGCTTCACGACCTTATCGGCATCAGCTTGACCGACAAAGCGTAAACGACTGGTAAAATCTTGTTCTTGCAACAGATATAGGCCATTTTGCACAGTGCGCAACGGCACAGCCACCGATTGATAAGCTAATATAAAAGTGAGCACGCAAAATAGTACTGCTAATAAAATCAGATACCACGGTGCAGAAAAGATGATAGCTGCCGCAAGAGCAATCACAGCACAGATTTGCAGGATGAAGTAGCGAATATATTTCATAGTTTAATGCCAAATTTTTCCATACGACGATATAGAGCTTGGCGAGTAATGCCAAGAGAAGCTGCAACTTGCGAAATTTTACCGTCGTTGATTTTGATTGCCTCAAGAATAGCTTGATGCTCAACCTCATCGAGAGTTTTCACAGGCTGAGGTTTAGCAGCGTTGATGATACGTTTGATTTTAGCGACAAAATCGCGATTGTTCCAGGGTTTTGTAATGAAATCGGCTGCTCCAAAATTCATGCCTTGAACGGCAAGAGGAATTGTGCCCCACGCAGAAATAAGGATTACCGGGACATCGGGAGCAAGGATTTTAATTTTACGAAGAATTTCGAGGCCTTGCTCACCGGTAGTTGTAAGCGTGAGGTTCATATCGAGGATAACCAGTTGGACATTTTTGCTACGGACGAAAGCCAGGCAATCTTTTTCGTTAGAGACTGCCTCAAAATCGAACTTAGCTTGCCGCAGCATTAAGCCAATGGACTGCCTAATAGCAATATCATCATCAACAATTAAAATCATGCGATTAGTTTTGTATGCGCTAAATTAATAATAAATTTTTATATATCAAACAATTCAAATAATCAAGCTAGAGCTAAAGTTTAACGAGGCGTGCAATGTCTGCATTGATATTGTCGTGATTTTGCCAATCGTAGAGAGTAAGCGAACGCAATTGATACCAATAATTCCAGTATTTATAAAGCTCGTTTACATATTCACGACGGCTTTCGTCTTTAGTAACTTGTGAGTCATTTAGATCGAGTGTAGAAATTCTACCGATTAGATATGTTTCGACGTTTGTAGCATAGCGTTTTTGAGCGATTTCATTAGCACGAATAGCGATGTCGAGTTGAGATTGCTGATTAGTAAAACGCTCAACCAGTATAAATATTTCTTGGTTGAAGTCCATTTTCTCGCGGCGCAAAGTGCTTTCGGTGACACGACGATTGCTCTCGGCGACTTTTACTTTTCCGCGACGTTTGCCCCAATCGAGCAGAGGTATTGAGAATCCGATTTGGGCAATTTCGTTAGCTTTAAGTCGGCTATACGCAGAGCTAAATTGAGAGTCGGTGCCAGTATAGCCGATTTGCACAAAAAGATTTATTTCGCGCATATCGCCTTTAGCTTTAGCGACTTGATAGTCAGCCTCGAGTTGACGTCGCAACATATTTTTAGCAAGTTTATTGTTGTTAAGAGCTTTATCAAGAGCATCAGCAAATGAAATTTCGACGTTAGGAACAGACGCGGGTATTTGCGGGACAATATCAACATCTTCGTCAAGGTCGAGGAATGTGCGAAGTTGAAACATGCTCGACTTTAACGTGCTTTTGTAGTCTGTTAGAGACGAGCGAGCATCGAGAACATTAAGCTCCATCTGCAACAAGTCGTTTTCGCTAATTTGCCCCATTTTGCGTTTTTCAATAGCCACGGCATAAAGTTTTTCGGCGTTGTCAAGATTTTGCTGAGCGATATCAACATTCTCGCGGCTCATAATAAGCGTGAAGAAATATTCGACAGTTAACCGAGCAACATCTTCAGTAGCGCTAAGGAATTTAGCTTTAGCCTCAGAATAACGAACAGGTTCAATTTTAGCATCCCACTTCATTGTATTAACGCCAAAGATAGGTTGATTTAGAGTGATTGCAATTGGTATAGACATAAATCTATTTGACGAGCCGTTATCGAACTGGCGCAAGAAGTCAAGAGACGAATTGATAGATATTGTACCACCTGTTAGACGTACGTTTTGAGAGATGGAAAGTTGGCCTTCAGCTTCGAGCGTTTTAGAACGCACAAAGCTATATTCACCGTTCTCATTCATATACGAAGTATATTGGTTGGCATAAGAAGGGGCAGTAGCTTTAAACGTCACCTCAGGCAGTTGGTCGGCACGGAAAGTGCGCCACTCCCAATAGGCAGTGCGCAGCTCGTCGAGAGCCTCGGCAGCATCGACGCTACGCACACGAGCCATATCAATAGCTTCGTCGAGCGACAGATTAATCTCCCTTGCCGCCAAAGATGACGGCAAAAGGAGTAATATAAATAGTATAAAAAAGCTCTTTTTCATTGTTCTTTTAGTGCATAAGCAGGTTGAACTTTCATAGCTTTGCGTGCCGGGAACCAGATTCCTGCACCAATCATAGCCGCGAGGACAACAAGAGTTATCACATAGGCAATGATATTTGGAGTTTGGCTGTCAAACTTCATAATAAAGTCAGTGATGCCTGAAAATATGATGTAAAAGTATATAGGCGTGAAAATTACCGCCGCAATCATCAACATCAAAAAGCCCTCGCTGACAAGGCGACTGAAGATTTGCCACTGCGTAGCGCCATTGACTTTGCGCAGAGCGATTTCGGGCACTCGCTGCTGAGTGCGGAACCAGAACGAGCCGAGGAAGCCGAGGAACACAGCCACGAGCAGAAACAAAGCACAAATCACTATGTTGCGTATGAATATGTCAACCGTGTGCTGAGCAGCATCGCGCATGTCGTCAATAGAAGTGATGTTGGTGACATAAACGTTGCCTTGCGCAAGGTCTTTGGCATTGAGAGACTCGACAAAGCGGCGTTCCATGCCGGGCTTAATGCGCACCACAACATCTCGCGGAATACCGCCTTTAAACGGTGCGATTATGCAGCCATATACCACGCCCTCATAATCATCGCGAGCTATGCCGTAGCTCATTGCACCAATACGGATGGTGTTTGTAGAGTCGCCGCTAAAAGCCATTGTTTTGCCGACGATCTTATAGGGGTCACAACTTCTTGACGGATTGTGTGGAGACACAAGATACTCACCGCGCTCAATCGCCGAGGCTAGTTGCTCGGTGGTCTCGCCGTTCGGACCAACAAGGCGTATGAGACGCACAAGTTCGGGGGTATAGTAGCGCATATTGCCCATATAAAAGAGTGTGTCACCGTCAACAGTTGATAATGACTCTCCGTTGAAGTTGAAATTGTAGGGCATCGCTAACGAGCCAATAGCTACTTCGTCAACGTTAGGATTTTCGCGCAGCTTGCGCAAAATCACATTCAAGTCGGCAGTGTATTGAGCTTTGTCGTCATAGGCGACATAGTCATCGGCATCTTCAGGGAGGGTGCGGCACGAACCGACGTATATATCAGTGAGGTCATAGCCGACAGGACGCTGGTGCATGTATATGAGCTGAGACAAAATCATAGCTATAAACACTACTATGAGCCCAACGATAGTGAGTTCAACTATCATCCAAGTGTTAGAGCGCCACTCGGTGCGCATTTGAGTGAGAAGTCTGCG
>CAZJEA010000063.1:0-4862 GCA_964544895.1 uncultured Bacteroides sp.
TTGTTTTGCTCCCGACATTTATGACGGGAGCAAATTGTAACTTAAAGTCTTTCAATTGTTTACCCTTACTTAAAACATATCCGTTATGCTTAAGTTCGTCACCGTGTTCGTCTAAAAGTCGTTCAATAGTACGCTCTTCAACTTCATAAAAGTCAGCTACCATTTTCTTAGTAAAACGGTATTCGCCTTCAAAAAGCATTCCGGTAAAACCGAGATCTTCTTGAAGAGCATCCACAGCAAAACGATTGTTTAAAACGTTTTGTCGTTCAACACTTGATATTGTTAAATCATTCATACCACAAATTTACAACTTTATTTTCAATCTCGACAATCGAAGTCTGCAAAATTTATAATGCCAATTATTCAATGGCACAACGGTTTATAGTGGCCGCGGCGAAGCTCGCGTGAATGTCACTCCCGGCATTTATGTTGTGATTGTTGGCAACACAGCCCACAAGGTCGCAGTTAGATAAAAAAATAACAACGATTTATATTTGTTGCGCCCCGAAAGTGAAAGCTCTCGGGGCGCAATTCATTTATATCGGTATTTCTATTTGTGGAATTAGGCGAAGAAGCGGTGGTGCTTGCGGTAGAAGTATAGCAAGGCGCGTATGTGTTTTAGTGCCAGGGGTGAGAATATGTTGTGGTTTGTAGCACGTTGGGCACAGTGTGTGATTGAAATGTGTGGTGTGTAGACTACACGCAGTCCGGCTTGGCGTATGCGCATGCAGAAGTCAGCATCTTCGGGGCCATAGAATATATTTTCGTCGAGAGTGCCAATGGCTTCTACGGTTTCACGTCTGAAGATTTGGCATGCGCCAATGACGTAGAAAGGTTCGATGTCTGATGTCGGTGTCTGCGCTTTTTTGTTGCAGTGCAACACGTTTTTAATTTTTTCGCCAATGCCGGGGAAGTTTTTAAAGCTTTCTTGCACAGAGCCATCAGCGAGCAAGAGTTTTGGGGCACATATGCCTATGGTGTTGTCGGAGCTGATTTTGTTGACCAGGGCTTCGATGGCGTCGGGAGTGACGATGGTGTCGTTGTCGAGCAAGAGTATGTATTTGCCTTTAGCAAGCGAGATGCCGACATTGCGTCCGGGTGCAACTCCAATGTTTTTGGGCAAATGTTTGTATATGGCTTGCGGTATTATTTTTTGTACTTGCGCGAGTGATGACTGAGTTGAGCCGTTGTCAATGAGAATCAGTTGGTAGTCGGGATGCCGCGACAAAAGAGGTTGTAGCGAGAGGAGACAGCGCTCAGTCAGCGATTGCTGATTGCAGGTCAAGATGATTATTGACAACAGAGTGTTCACGAGATATTAACCGAAGAGTTTAGTTTTTAAGGCTTTAAGGGCGTGTACGAATTCGCCAACAGAGTGGAAACGTTTAATTTGTTTGAAGACAAAGTCGGGAGAGAGGAAAAAGCTGAGGTTGCTTTTGAAGAGCTGACGCTCCATTTCTTTGGCAGAGATGTGCGGCAGGTTTAAAATTGAATTGCGCTGAACGTCGGTTGGGATGTAATCGGGAGTATCGAGCCAACCGTTTTCTTTGCAAATTTTATAGTACTCAGTGCCTGGGAAAGGAGAGACGATGTTGAACATAACTTGGTCAACTTTCAAACGCTTGGCTTCGTGCAAAGTGTGACGAATGGTCTCTTTTGTTTCGAGCGGAGAGCTACCAATGAGTATGTTTAGTTTTACGGGGACTTTATATTTTTTCAGCAAGGCGATGGCGCGATAAATGTCATCGGACTTGATGCCTTTTTTAATATACTTTAAGATGTCGTCGTTAAACGATTCGACACCGAGGTCGATGTAGCGGCAACCGCTTTCGCCAAGGAGTTTGGCAATGGGTTCGGTAATAGAGTCGACGCGAGCTTCGCATCCCCAAAGCATATTGTGCTTTTTGAGAGCATCGCAGATGCCGCGTGTGCGCTGCTCGTTCCAAATAAAGTTATCGTCCATGAAGCCGACAGCCTTATAGCCTTGAGCAGCTATAGATTCTATTTCTTTAGCAACACTTTCGACAGAGCGGAAAGAGATTGGCGGCTTGCGGTTATTGTCTTTTTTGAACTCAATTTCGCGAGCGAAAGTCAACGATGACGGGACGCAATAAATGCAATGGAACGGGCAGTTGCGCGAAGTGAACATCGTTGTGTAAGGCGAAGTTTTGAGTTTGGGGTTGTGATAAGCGTGGTCGGCAACAAGATGACGAGCCGGGAAAGGCAAGGCATCGAGGTCGGTGATGAGATTGCGCGATTTATTGTTGATTATTTTGCCGTCGGCGATGTAGCTGATGCCTTGAATATCATCGAGCGGAGCGTTAGTGCGCAAAGCGTCGAGGAGCGGTATTATTGTTGCATCAGGCTCTCCGCGAACGATGAAAACGCGATTGTCGATGAGGCATTTTTTAGTGAAGAAAGTAGCACCCGGTCCGAGAAGTATGACTTTAGCCGAGCTGTGACGTGCAAAAATATCGGAAATTACTTTTAAATCAGTGTCAATAGACAGATTTACAGTCCAAATGATATAGACATCAGAATCGTCGTTATCGAGGAAAAGTTTGAACTGCTGGACAGACTCTTTGAAATAGACGCTATCGTGGTAACGAACATTGTAGTTGTCGTTGCTTTCGACAATTGCAGCAACAGTTAATTCATAGATATTAGGAGCAATGTAGACGACACGAGTGCAACCGGCAGAACGTTCAGCCGGCTCAAAGGCGTCGTAGCTAGGAGGGATAATAAAAGTAATATTCATCGTATAAAAACGCTGCATTGAAGAAATGTGCAACAAGAATGATAACGTAAAAAAGAGCGGATTAAGTATGTTGCAAAGGTACAAAAATAATCAGATAAAACTAGAGCAAAATATAGAAAAGCAAAAGCGTGTACATAAAATTCGCAATTATATTTTAAAAATATAAAAAAAGCACTAACTTTGCAAGTAGATATACTTACTAATAAATCAATAAAAACACATGAAAAAAGCAGCGCTGATTTTTATAAGCACTCTCCTATCGATAGCAGCTTGCGCAGCCAACGACAAAGCCAATTTGTCAGGACGTACGCAACTTGATAATGGCCTATATAAGTGTACATATACCTACACTGCCAAAACCACGGTAGCAGGCAAAGACGATGTAGTGACTTCAGAAACGGTATTGCATATTGGCGAGCATGGAGCCAAATTTGCTGACGAATCGGTGTTTATCCCCGACTCGCTGGTATCAGTCGGTGCGCCGGGCAACAAAATACAAATGGCTAACTTGAAGACCTACGGGCAAGACTATCCGTTTACAGCCACAGTGTATCAAAACTATCCGGAGGGCAAAACGACGATGGTGGATGTTTGCCAGTCGAATTATGCCGTGCTGACTGAAAATATAGATGTTTTTGATTGGGAGCTGACCGAAGACACGCTGACAGTGTGCAATCATCTGTGCTATAAAGCCATAGCGAAATACGGCGGACGCACCTGGGAAGCTTGGTATGCCGACGATATACCTTTGAGCTATGGCCCATGGAAACTGGCAGGGCTGCCAGGACTGATACTCGCCGCGCACGACACTGATGGCGTGAATAGCTTTGTTATCAACAGTATGCAGCACTCAGACGTGATAGTGACAAGAGTGAAAAACGTAAAAGAAGTGCCGGTGAATCGCAAAGATTACATAAGACTTAAAGACGAATATGAAAATCAAAAATATTCGATATCAGGCACAACAGAGCTAGATCTCAACGAATATAAATCGCAAGCACGCGTATTCATTGGAGGCATACCCCTTATATTTCGCAGTGGCAAGTATGTACACTTAGAATTGGAATGATGCGCATAATTTTTATAACATTATTTTTGGCATTAGCAAGTGTAACATCGGCGCAAACACTAGTGACCGGAGTAGTGGTTGATGCGCAACATGAGCCTGTGGTTGGAGCTGTGGTAAAAGCATTGGCAGAGACAAAAATCAAAGCATTTGCCAATACGAACGCCGAAGGTAAATTCACGCTAAAGATACCCACGACTGTTGTCACCGACTCGCTGACATTAACAGCAGAGAGTGTGACGTATGCAAAACTCAGCATGCGTATTGCCAACCGAGAGCAGAACGTGCAATTCGTGCTATCGACAGCAGCGACGACGCTCAAGGAGTTCACCAAAGTAGCAAAAGCGATAGAAGCGCGAGGCGACACAATGACATATCAGCTGTCGGCTTTTACATCGGAGGGCGACCGCACCCTTGAGGATGGACTAAAAAAGCTGCCCGGAGTGTCAGTGAACAATGATGGCGAGATCTCGTATCAGGGGCGCAAAATTAGTAAGTTTTACATAGAAGGGCTAGATTTGCTCAACGGCAAATACACCATAGCCACACGCAGCATACCCAAGGAGTATGTGTCGCAAATACAATTGCTTTCGCACTTCAACGAGGCAAAAATAGATAAAGGCAAGCCGTCGAACGACGTAGCTATCAACGTGAAACTTAGCGACGGCGCGAAGTTTAAGCCCGTCGGCACCACCGAAGCGGCTCTTGGCTATGGCGACAAATTGCTATATCAGCTTGGACTTGCCGGAATGTTGTTTAAGTCGCAATTTCAGAGCATAATCACAGCAAAAGCAGGCAATATATCGCGTTTTTCAGGAAGTGCGATACGTGTGCTTACAAATTATTTCAGCGACGACTCGCCCTTGGCAGCACGTGCAGCCGGGACACTGTCAGCATCAACACCACCGCTCAAGGAAGTGCGCTATTTGGATAGTGACGACCGACTAGTATCGGTGAACACCGTGCAAAAAATTAAAGACGATGACAAGACGCTCAATATCAATGCCGACTATGCTAACTCCGTCAGCGAGTATGATT
>CAZJEA010000063.1:4962-12600 GCA_964544895.1 uncultured Bacteroides sp.
GACAAGACGCTCAATATCAATGCCGACTATGCTAACTCCGTCAGCGAGTATGATTTGTCGCAAAATACGAGCTACTATGCCGGAGACAAAGAAATATCGTTTTTTGAGCGAGAGCATCCGCATCGCAACACACACAAGCCAAGCTTGCTGCTGAAATATAAAGACAACACAAACGATCATTATCTTGTAGAGACATTTCAGGCGAAGGGCGAGTTTGTTAACAGCGACTTCGACACAGAGACGACAACCGATTCGTATATGCAACGCCAAAAGACTCGTATGTTTACCGTACAAAACTATATTTCGTCAAATTGGAACATAAAAAAGGCGCATAACATACGAATAGGCTCAACCTTGGAATACATTTCAGCGCCAAAATACGATTTGTCGGTTGTTGATCGCAACAACGAATCCACAGTCACTCAAGAAGTGGGTAGCAACCGTTTTTTAGCGAACTTAAGCGGTTCGTATTTCAGAAATGTGGGAGGGTCATTGGCATTGATAGCCGATGTAGATGCAGACTATGAGCATAACACAATCACCTCAGAGTTGTTAGGAGCAGAAAAGACAAGCGTTAACTCATACAGCAACGATGTTGGACGCATAGCTTTTACGCCGGCAGTGCAATATTTCAGCAACGGCACGTCATTTGTTGCACAACTTAAACCAACAGTACGATTTTTTTCAGCGAAAAATCGTCTGACCGGCGATGTCACGCATAACAACAAGTTTGAATTACATTTCTTCTCATGGTTTTCGAGACCCGTTAATGCATACTCAACTTTTAGGGTGAATATCAATTACAATAAGAATATCGGTGATGTTGTTAGCTTGCTAACTTCACCAATAATGCGCACATATCGCACAGAAAATGCAAATTCGGGCATCATCTCAGAGAGCAGCGTATTTACCGGATTATTGTATTATGAATATAAGCATCCGGTGAAGATGTGGTTTGCCAACGGCAGCATTGATTATACACACACTAGCATGAATACGCTGTCGTCGCAGTTTGTGAGCACCGACAACGTAGCAATGCAGGCTTTGGTAGGCGATAACACGTCAGAAAGCTTGTCAACACGCTTTTCGGTAACGAAAGAATTGATGTCAATACACTCAAAAATTAAATTAGGCGTAAATTACACTTATTCGCGAAACACCATAATGCAACAAAACGAGTTGGTAAATTATTACGGTAATTCGTACACAGTGTCACCGTCAATAAATATGCATCCGTGGAGTTTTGTGGAGTTGAATTATGACTGCTCATATTCGAAATCGTTCACTCGGTATATAGGCAAGTCATACACCCGCGACTATCTCAATAACAACGTAAGCTTGAAAATCTATCCGGTGAAAAAAATAACCATAAGTGGCACCGGCGAATTTGTGAAGCGACAAATCAGCGACGAATCGCACAAAAGCATTTCTATTTTTGATGCCGGGATAAGCTACCGGCTAAATAAAATTGAGATACGAGCCGATGTGCGTAACATACTCAACACGCGCACATATAGCTACAGCTTATTTAACGGGATAGATGCATATACCTACGACTTCGGGCTTAGAGGTCGCGAATACACGGTGACATTTGTATATCGACGATAAAGAAACAGTATACTCTGACAAAAATATTTTTGGGAGCGGAGAAAATAAAAGTAGCGAATTAGTTTTAAAAATATGAAAATAATTAGTAACTTTGCGTGCAATAAAATTAATAAGAGTTTTTTATTATGTCGTTTATTGCAGATCGCGTAAAAATGGATGGACTAACGTTTGACGATGTCCTCCTTATTCCGGCCTACTCAGAGGTACTACCCCGAGAAATTAACCTCAAGACCCGTTTTTCACGTAACATCACCTTGAATGTTCCCATAGTATCAGCAGCTATGGACACAGTCACCGAGGCTCAATTGGCAATAGCAATAGCTAGAGAAGGTGGCATAGGTGTAATACACAAGAACATGACTATAGCGGAGCAAGCACGTCAAGTGCACACCGTTAAGCGTGCAGAAAACGGAATGATTTATGACCCCGTCACCATACAACGAGAAAAGACCGTAGCTGATGCACTTCACATGATGGAAGAGTTTCACATCGGCGGAATTCCTGTTGTAGACAATGAAGGTTATTTGGTTGGAATCGTAACGAACCGAGACCTCCGATTCGAGCACAATCTCGAGCGTCCCATTTCTGAAGTAATGACCTCAGAAAACCTTATCACAACAAAACAATCTACAAATCTTGAAGAAGCAGCAAACATACTGCAACAACACAAGATTGAGAAATTGCCGGTAGTAGACAACGAAGGCAAATTGGTAGGATTGGTAACCTATAAAGACATCACCAAAGCGAAAGACAAGCCCAATGCATGCAAAGATTCACGCGGACGTTTGCGTGTAGCGGCAGGCATAGGCGTAACAGCCGACTCTATGGACCGTGCAGATGCACTAGTTGCTGCCGGTGTTGATGCTTTGGTAATAGACACAGCTCACGGACACTCAAAAGGAGTTGTTGGCGTGTTGCGCGCAGTTAAAGAAAAATATCCCCAAATAGACGTAATAGTTGGTAATATTGCAACCGGCGAAGCAGCCAAATATTTGGTTGAGAACGGAGCAGACGGTGTTAAAGTGGGCATTGGCCCGGGTTCTATTTGCACCACTCGTATTATTGCCGGTGTGGGTGTACCCCAACTTTCAGCAGTATACGATGTAGCAAAAGCACTAGCCGACACCGATGTGCCCTTGATCGCAGACGGAGGCATACGCTACTCAGGTGATATAGTGAAAGCATTGGCAGCCGGAGCACATTCAGTGATGTTGGGCGGAATGCTAGCCGGAGTTGAAGAATCACCCGGTGACACTATCATCTTCAACGGACGTAAATATAAAACCTACCGCGGAATGGGCTCACTCGAAGCCATGGAAAAAGGCTCGAAAGACCGCTACTTCCAAGGCAACGTTACCGACAGCAAGAAACTCGTGCCGGAAGGTATTGCAGCTCGTGTGCCGTACAAAGGATCACTCTACGAAGTTGTATATCAAATGCTCGGTGGCTTGCGCGCAGGTATGGGTTATTGTGGAGCACCAAATATTGAAGAGCTACACAAAGCACAGTTTACACGCATCACCAATGCAGGTATCAACGAAAGTCACCCCCACGACGTATCAATCACAAGCGAAGCTCCTAACTATTCATCATCAGCTCGCTAAGATAAAGACTATAACACAACAAAGAAATGCGCAGGCCGAAAGGTTTGCGCATTTTTGTTGTCTGATTGAACGTATTTTTATTTTTTGAGAGTAGAGGCTTCGAGAATTATAGCGTTTTCCGGAGCATTGTTGATGGTGTTGCGCAAGAAAGTAAGTTTATCAGTGCTCTTAGCGTAAAGTGCAGGGCGGCCATCAGTGTCGAAATAGTTGTCGACAATTTTAATGCCGGAGTGCACAGGTTTCTTGATATCGGCAACTTTATTTGATGGGTTTATTGCTATCGTAGCGCCCTTAGGTCCGCCATTGTATCCGCAACCAATAAATTTATTGCGAGTGATGGTGACGTCTTTAACAGGGCCTGATTCGAACCAGCCTTCAGCATCAGCCTCAATGAGAATGGCACTCATACCTATGTTTTCAAAAACATTGTCAGCGATAACGACTTTGCGCGGTGTGGTGACAAGGATGCCACGAGTGTCGGTGCGGTTGAAATAGCAATTACTGATTTCGACAGAAGGAGTGCAAGTGATGTTTTCGACACAATCGTGGTTGATTTCGAAATCGGAAGGTATGTCGCGGTCGAAAGATACTTTAACCGTGCGATCAGAGAGTCTTTGCACGTCAGTGACAACGGCAGTATGTTTACGAATCATAGTAGCAGCTTGAACAAAGGCGACGGTATCGCCGGCCCAAAAAGCTTGATAGCCGTAACTTTGCGGGTGCATAAATCGTAGTTCGAGAGTGCGCTTATCAATTTTTGAGACGCCACGTAGATTTGTGCCATGCACATTTATGCAATCGTCTTGAGCACCGATATAAATACAACTATCTATTTTAATTTTGCCGCTACACCCGGAGAAATGCATAAAGTCGGCAGACGAAGCGAGAATGCGAGCTCTGTGCGGGGCACACGACACTCTGAGCATATTTATGTTGTGAGAATATTGACTCACAATGCCCAAGCCATGCATATATCTGACATTAACATCAGCAAGCGTAACGTCGCGCGACTGGAAAATGAACATGCCCACTTGATCGCGAATAATGTCGCGCAATGTGATTGTCGCGCCGACTTGCGCATTGAAATCTGCAGGAGTGGCGAAGTGCAAAAGATTTTGCGATAATTCTGAGACCGGAGAATCGGAGAGCACACGCCAATCGTTGCTATATCTGAATTGGTCGTTTTGCGGAGTGTATTTAATGCAGTGAACAAAATTAGAACGCCAACCTTCGCCAATGAGCTGAAGCCTACCGTTAACAATATCGTAACGCGAATCGGGATGCACTGAGACTGTGACGCCGGTGCTATCGACGGCAGTATAAGTAAGCTCTGAGCCACCGGGACGCTCGAAGTCAATAGAGATGTTTTTTAGAGTAATATTCGAGCAATTGTCGAAAGCTATGGGAGTGATTTTGCCGTGCATCATCAAGACAGCGCCATCACCATCAATTGTTACGTTTGTCAAACTATCAAAAAGAAGTCCAATAGTCTTAACTTTAGAGGGGCACTCTTTTTCTGAAGAAGTATTAGTGATAAAATATTCACGTCTAACTGCATTTTCTGGCCAAATGTCGTAACGCCCCGGCTGAAATTTAAGGACAACCGGAGCATTTTTGTCGGCACAGGCATTAATAGCTTGCTGTAATGAAGATACGCAATTGCTATAAGAGTAAGGCACAGCACCAAAGTCAGATACGCAAACGGTATCTGCCGGAGCTTGGGCAAAAGCCATAGCAGCACAAGTTAATGATATTAGGGCAAGATGTTTCATGAGAGAATATGTTAGTCTTGGCGCGTAATTTTAGCGCCAAGAGCGTTAAGACGTATATCTATATTTTCGTAGCCGCGGTCAATCTGGTTGATGTTACCAATAGTGCTAGAGCCATTAGCCGACATGGCAGCAATGAGCATAGCAATACCGGCACGAATGTCGGGAGACGACATTTTATTGCCGCGAAGAGGAATGCGATGATTTAAGCCAATAACGACAGCACGGTGCGGGTCGCAAAGCATAATCTGAGCGCCCATATCTATGAGTCGGTCAACGAAGAACAAACGGCTTTCAAACATTTTTTGATGTATGAGAACACTGCCGTTGCATTGCGTAGCAACTACAAGCATAATGCTTATTAAGTCGGGAGATAATCCCGGCCAGGGAGCATCAGCAACAGTAAGTATAGAGCCGTCGAGCGCAGTTTCTACTTCATACGTTTCTTGCTCAGGTACAAAAATGTCATCACCGATAATTTGCAAATTAATGCCAAGACGGCGAAAAGCATTTGGGATGATGCCTAAGTTATCAACAGAAGCGTTTTTGATAGTTATTGAGCTGCGAGTTAGAGCCGCCATGCCAATAAAGCTACCAATTTCAATCATATCGGGAAGCACACGGTGAGTAGTGCCTGATAGTTTTGTTTGTCCGTAAATGGTGAGGAGGTTAGAACCTATGCCTTGAATGTTCGCGCCCATAGAGACAAGCATTTTGCAAAGTTGCTGAATGTAAGGCTCGCAAGCAGCATTGTAAATTGTGGTTTTACCTTCAGCGAGTACGGCAGCCATAATAATGTTTGCAGTTCCGGTCACAGACGCTTCGTCGAGTAGCATATAACGACCCTTGAGCCGAGAGCCCGGTTTGTAAGTGAGATGGTAAGCTGCGCGCTCAACGTCGTATGCCACGTCAGCACCGAGATCAATCATGCCACGTATGTGAGTATCTATTTTACGACGGCCAATCATATCTCCACCGGGTTTAGCAAAGTACGCATTACCGAGACGTGTCAACAATGGACCAACAATTAGAACAGAACCGCGCAAAGCGCCACATTTGCGAGTAAACTCAATGCTGTTGAGATAATCGAGATTAATATCGTCGGCTTTGAACGAGTATTCACCTTTATGCGGATGTTCGACCTTTACACCCAACCCTTTGATTAGCTCAATGAGATTGTGAATGTCCACAATTTCGGGAACATTAGTGATTGTAACCTGTTGGTCAGTGAGGAGAGTTGCACTAATAACTTGAAGAGCTTCATTTTTAGCGCCTTGAGGTTCGATAGTGCCGTGGAGTTTATGCCCACCTTCAATTATAAATTGGCTCATAAGAGAGTATTAAACGAGTTAAAGATTAAATGTGCTCTACTTCAGGCTGAAGCACGATGCCAAATTTGTCATGAACAGATTTAATAATATCATTTTCTAAGGCAATGATATCACTAGGCAAAGCATTGTGAGAATTGTTGACAATGACGAGAGGTTGCAAATGCCAAACGGCAGCGCCACCGTGAGTTTTGCCTTTCCATCCGCACTGCTCAATAAGCCAAGCTGCAGGGATTTTAAAGCAGTCGCCGACATTATAGAAAGGTATATCGTTGCGATGCGACAGCTCTGAAGCGTGGTCGAAAGCTGTCTTATCAATAATCGGATTTTTAAAGAAACTGCCGGCACTACCAATTTTATCGGGGCTGGGAAGTTTTTTGTCACGAATAGCTCTAACAGCGTTGCGCACTGTCAATGGAGAAACATTCTCATTGCCAACTACTGCTGCGAGATTGCCATAGTCGAGACGAGGTTGGACAATTTTTGAAAGTTTAATGGTAACAGAAACTACGATATAGCGATTTTTTTCGTGTTTGAAAAGAGAATCGCGATAGGCATATTTGCACTCACTATTATCGAAAGTGACAATTTTGCCTGTATCAATATCAACACACTCAACTTGAGTTATCACATCTTTAGCTTCTACTCCGTAAGCGCCAATGTTTTGCACTGCAGCAGCACCGGCTTCACCCGGAATAGCAGAAAGATTTTCTATGCCCCAAAGATTTTTCGCACACATATCGGCGATAAGGTCGTCAAAAACGACTCCTGAACCAACATTAACGAAAACATGTGAATCAGTTTCGTTTATGATAGAATAAGACTTGATGTCAGAATGAAGTATAAAGCCATCAAAATCGCGAGTAAAAAGCAAGTTGCTACCGGCGCCAATATGCAAGAACCGGCGGCGATAAATTAATTTAAGTGCTTGCAAAAGGCCTTCAACACAATTGTAAGAAACCCAATGGGCACAACGAACCTTCATGCCAAAAGTATTGGATGAAGAAAGGTCGAAATTGTCGATGACTGTATATTTGATAGTCTCTTCGTTAGATGCAGCGATCATTAAATAGGAAATTTATTTGCAAATTTAGCTCAAATCTACAATAAAATGAAATTTTAGCCTGAAGAATATACAGTATTCGACAAATAGCCGTACGTTAGAGACAGACACCCGGTGATAGAATTGCCGCGTCATCACGTCACGCGCACAGCCGCGCTGTGTATAAGCGAGCCCGCGCTGCTCACAGTGCGGGCTCATTTCACTAATATTGTTTTTTACTTTTTATTCAGGTTCTGATACCTTTCCAATAAACAATAGAGCATGAC
>CAZJEA010000064.1:0-1891 GCA_964544895.1 uncultured Bacteroides sp.
ATTTTTGTAGTATTTGAACCGGCCACACCGTGAGGTGCACCCGGTTTTTTTTATGTTCATACTACAATGGTTTGCGAGTGAACGCATCTATGTAGCTTCCTTGTGTGGCATTATATATTTTTACGCCCTGCGATTTTGCAAATCTTTCGATAAGATGATAACTCTTAAATGCGACATAAAAGCTATTGATGATTTGATGCAAGCGATAGCCTTTATATTCGCTATCGACACGTTTTTGCTCTTTAGCATCGTCTTTATAAAAATGAGGTTGCACTGACACGACATTATTATCTTCGTCAACCCAAATAGATTGCATCCACGAGTGATCAGCACCCACAATATAAAGTTCTTTATAACCAAGCCAAATACCTGCCATAATTGCCGGGATAAGGACATTGCGCGGACGCGGCATAGCTAAACGGGTTTTAAAAGCCCAACGCTCAACGCTAGCAAAACCTTCTACACCCACACAGTTTATAGTTTGCACTGCTATATTGGCATTATTGCTTACAGCTGTCGGAACAGACTTTGCAAACTTACGCGGCAATATTAAAGTCATGGGCCATGAAACATCGGCAAGATTGCTCCACAGCTTCACAAGATTATCTGCCGCAGCACCACTAAAGAAAAACGGGTCTACTAATATATAATACTCCGGTGCAAGTTGAGTGAATTGCGGTGCATTTGCAGCAAAATTCACTGCCAGCAATGGATGTTGCGACAAAACATCGCCGTCTTCTTCAATAGTCTTTTTTAGCGATGGGCCATTACCCATTACAATAAGCGATTTTTCACGTTTTTGCGGCTTGAGCGTAACTGCACGCGACTGCAATGCTATCTTCACCAGCGAACGTGCAGACAGCCCTACATTTGTAAGAAAATCGGTAATTGACATCAGATTTTATCGTTTGTATAATCGTGATTTTTTAGATATTCTACAACGTCAACAAATTGCATATCTTCAGGCAAGGCATGCACCATACGAATATTATTGAACGTTAGCGATGTTGTCATTTGTCCGTAATAGTCATTGCCATAAAGCAACCGAGCCCATTTTGCACCAAGCTTAAATACTTGTTTGTTTTTAACTCTATGCGACAACGCATCAATCAAATCAGCAACTGTTGTATCTATTCCGTTTGACACATTGTATGTCTCGCCGCGATCAGCCAAAAGCAACGCTACACGCGCCACATCTAAAGCATGAACTACACTTATCACCGCTTCATTTTCCTTAATATTAAACAGAGTGCCTCGTGCAATGCCTCGCGCCAAACGCATAGCAAAGCCATTCATGCCCGTACCTATAACATTGGCACAGCGCAAAATTGTGGGCTTCATCCCCTTATCAGCACATAGTTGACGAAATTCCTTCTCTTTTTTGGCGAAAATACTATTTTCTTTGATAGGTGTATTTTCGTCATAATTCATACCCTCACTCACATCGTAGATATCGGTAGAAGAAAGCATTACTGCCACATCGGCACGCTCGTCGGCGATATCATAAACTATATCATACTTCGAACACTCTTGCTCCAAATACGGTGCAAGATATTCATTATTTACTAGGCAGAAATATGCTTTTTGTTTCTTTTCCTGCGACATATTGAGCTGTTAAGTATATAATAATAATGTGTGAGTATCCTCAGTAGTGACGCCTTCACTCCATGCATACGCAATGCTCGCATACGCTCAACGTTATTCGTATAAAGTCTATTGCGCCACCACGATGAAATGCCTCCGGGAGCCATCTCTATCATATCTAACGGTAAATATAGCCTTTTTATTTTATCATCAGAAAAAAGTCGCATAAACATTTCAAAATCGCCTGCTATACGAAAGCTTTCATCATACAACCCTATTTTTTGCATCAACTGACGACGCATAAACA
>CAZJEA010000064.1:1991-12324 GCA_964544895.1 uncultured Bacteroides sp.
AGGTTTATAGCGTTATATACGCCTTTAGCCTCAGACGTGATAATCTTTGCCCTATCACCTATCGTTGCCAGGAAATCTGCGGTACCATCATCGCTTTCTCCGTCTACAATAATAAATTCGACATCTTCATAATTTTGAGACATCACGCTTTTCACGGTTCGTTGTAGTCCGGATAAGTTTTTATATGTTATTGATATTATAGAAATTTTCATAAGGCAGAATTTTGTAGGATGTAACAGATAGGTAACAATATGGCCAGTGCAATCACAAAAGCTGACGTCCAAATAACGAACGACCGTTTGCGCAAAAAGCGTGTCAACACAACAGCAACACACGGTGCAAATAATGTCACCGTCGGTAACGCATAACGCGAAACCGTGCCGCCATGCATAACACATGGCACCAACCAACAAAACATTGCCCACAACGACAGCCACAGCAACTGGCGCGGCAATCGGCGGCAAGCAAAAATAAAATAATATATCACAACGCTTCCGAAGAGATACCACGGATACGCTATATGTGCATACACTTGTGAATATCCAAATACAACATCTCTGGAAAAATTCCACGGGAATGGTATGAAAAATTGCACTCCCGCCGTTATCGGCAAAAGCATGATGCGTTTATATAGCGGATATTCAAAGAAATTTCCCAAAATGCTAAAATAAGCTTGATGTTGAGGCAGCCCATCATTAAACTCCTCACCATAAGTCGGTGTCCCGGTTGTAAGATACCCTTTGCTCATATCAGGCATACCCAGCCAAATTGGCAGTTTCCACAAGAGGACGCACAAAGCCACCAAAGCCACACAAAGCATAGCGTTGTGCTTATCAAGTTTCTTAGGCAACACCAAAGCTGCTGCTCCTACTGCCAAAGCAAGCAAATATGATGGCTTTACACACATCATTATCAACGCTGCCACAGCGAAAAGAGCCACGCCTTTCTTATCGCTGCGTATCAACCCATACGCTGCCATTGCCGTAGCCATTATTACCCACGAGTCTTTAAGCAGCACTGTGCCCATACTCATATAAAAGCAAATGCTCATTGCCGCGATAATTGTCACCACAGACGTGCGCTTATCTTCAGTAATTCTGTACGTCATCAGTGCGCCTAAAAGCAAAGCAATCTGCATGCAAAACATATTTGCCACCAATGGCACAACTATCGAATGTCCAAAAACCTTCATCAAGGCGGCGATTATCACACCATAGTAAAAACGAGCAGGACGAAATGCATTGCCTATGCCATAGTGTGCATTGCAATCGCCCCAAATCACTCCGGCATCAAAGTTTTGCAGTATCGGGTCGGAACACGTGCCTCCACTTTGCGTCGTGAAATAAAATACGTTGGCGATTACTCCCAACGACAAAATAAACGAGGCTAAAAATAAAGCATACACCCCCGAAGGAACGTATGCTGATGTCTCTTTATATATTGCGCACACTAACACCGACAGCAATACCATAGCTACAGTCGTACCGATCACCGGTGCGCCTGGTAGCATTAGCAATGCCAATACCACGAGCACAGCATACGTGCAGGCTGGTATTATGAATTTTCGGTCTTTATATCGTGTTAGCATGTAATATTAAAGTTTCTCTGATAGGTTATGAAGAAGAAATTTTATTTATTGGTGCTAGAATATAAAGGCAAGCTCAACTGTGAAAGCGTCTCCGTTTGTCGAATCGTAGGAGACTCCTGACGGATAAAAATACTTTTCATAGTTGACTCGCAGATCTGCTTCCAGCCACTTTGTCTTTTTATATGTTAATGTCGAACCCAATGTCAAACGATTTCGTTTATTTTGCTCGGTCGTTACGATACTCTTTTTTGCTGACGAATAATCTGTCATGCCATCAAATCGAGCATTCACCGAAACAAAATCGAAATACTGAGTTGTCACCGGTATTTTATAGTTCGCGTATGCAACATATCCGTGTGTATCCTTGTGATCCGAGCCATTGTAGTGACGGTTCATATACTCCGCACTGGCGAGCCAACGCCCCTGTTGCCACTGCACAGCCACATTACTCAGATTCACACGCACTGAGTCGGGCATTGTCATCATGCCGGCTTGCACTTTCCATGCTCCGGTTTGCAGTATCGCCTGGCCCGAGAATGTGTATTTTTTCACCCACACGTTGTGATCGGAAATTGAAGTCGGATTACACATACCGGCTTCAACACTCAACGGTGTTTTGGGTATGCTATAGTTCAATTTTGCTCCTACTCCACGCACATTGCACATATATTTACCTATGAATGAGCGATTTGAAAATATATAATTATGTGGAGCTTTGAAGCTATCCATACCAAACGGTTGTCTGAATTGACCAATTTGGAAATACAATCCTTTGGTAAAATCTATACGGCCCCAGGCATCCAATATTTTCATTGTGCCACGGTCGCATAAATCCGTATTTATTTTGTATGTAATAAAAGGCGCTACCTTACCATCCACCCATAAACGTGCATTGCGCACCTGAAAACGGCTTTCACCACTTTCTGTAGCCATTTCCCAGCGGCCACGAATGGCTCCGTGAAACTCAGGTATGTACATAGACTTTTCTTTAGTCTCTTGAGCCGTGAGGTTTAACGACGTCATACAGATAAGCAAAGAGGAAGCGAGCAGCGTTTTAAGCGTTGTAGCTTTTATTTTCATACAATTTACATTTATTTATGTGACTTGCAAATTTACAAATTATTCACGACATTTCGCATTTTTATATGACGAAATTATGCCTTGTCTATAACAAATATAACTCAGAAATGTTGCAAAGTCGTTAAGTTTCTCGCCCTCACACATTTTTTTTATTGAATATGCACCTTATTTAGCATTTAATTACTAATTTTGCCTATCACTTTTCTTGTTAATCATGTCTGCCGACGATAATACTTTATTGCAAATCGACTTTGATGCTATGCTAAAAAGCAAACTTGGCAAAAAGTCACGCTATGTACCCAAATTTCTCGTAAAAGCTCTTGAGCGCGCCATCAGCATTGACCGCCTAAATTGGCTTTTCCGTCACAATTACGGCAAGCGCGGCGCTGAGTTCGCTCACGGTGTGCTTAGCGACTTAAACGTAAATGTCGCTATGCAAAACACGTCAAATCTGCCGCCGGCGCAAAATCGTCGCATCCTCGTGGTTAGCAATCATCCACTCGGCGGGCTCGATGGTTTAGCCTTGATTGACAAATTTCAACAACACTTTGGCGGGCAAGTTTACTTCATTGTCAACGACATGCTTATGGCTATTGAGCCATTGACCGACGTATTCGTCCCCGTCAACAAAGTCGGCGCTCAAAGCAGAGATTCAGTTTCGACTATCGACAACATTTTCGCCTCGGAGCATCCCATACTTATTTTCCCGGCAGGACTCGTTTCTCGCCTCGGCGACGACGGCAAAATCTGCGACCTCGAGTGGAAAAAAATGTTCGTCAACAAAGCCATAGAATATCAACGCGACATACTTCCCATTTTTGTCAGTGGCAAAAATTCGAATTTTTTTTATAAATTTGCACGTCTGCGCAAACGATTAGGCTTAAAATTCAACATCGAAATGATACGTCTCCCTCGCGAGCTTTTCTTGCAACACGGACAGACTCTAAATATTTTCTGTGGACAATTAATTTCTTGGAAAAATCTTGTCGGTGGTGCGCATGCGCGCGCTACTGCCGAAAAAGTAAAACAATTGGTTTACAACCTTAACATTCAGAGATGAACACAAAGCATATTATTGACCCTATACCCGTAGAGCTCATCGAAGCTGAACTCACTCCCGAACGTTTTCTCCGCAAAACTAACAAAGGAGGAAACTACATTTACATCCTCGATGGCAACGAATGTCCGAACACTATGCGCGAAATCGGCCGTTTGCGCGAAATTGCTTTCCGCGCTGCCGGAGGTGGCACCGGCACTCCTTGCGACATTGATAGCTTCGACACAATGAACCCGCCTTGCCGTCAACTTATTGTTTGGGACCCCGAGGCACGACTCATTGTCGGCGGCTATCGTTACATCTGCGGTGAGGACATTCGCTTTGACGAAAACGGTGAGCCTCGCATTGCCACGAGCCACATGTTCAATTTCTCTAAAAATTTCATAGAAAACTATCTGCCACAAACCATTGAGCTGGGTCGCTCTTTCGTGCGAATTGAGTACCAATCAACTCGCGCAGGCTCTAAAGCAATATATGCTCTCGACAACCTTTGGGATGGCCTTGGCGCTCTAACTGTAATCTATCCTGAGATAAAATATCTTTTCGGTAAAGTGACAATGTATCCGGGCTATTTACCTCAATGCCGCAACATGATTCTTTATCTCATGCACAAACACTTCCCCGATCCCGACAAATTAGTGTGGCCCAAGCAACAACTTAAAACAAATATGGACATCGAGGCTATGCGCAAACTCTTCACCGGCAATGACTTCAAAGAAGACTACCGCATCTTAAACGGCGAAATTCACCGCTACGGATTTAACATTCCGCCTCTTGTAAACGCCTATATGAGCCTTTCGCCGTCCATGCGCATGTTTGGCACCGCCATTAACTACGAGTTTGGAGACGTCGAAGAAAGTGGCATCTTTTTCATTATCGACGAAATATACGACACTAAAAAACAACGCCACATCGAAACTTTCTCTCCTGTCGAAGTATAACAACTTCGGCAAGAGTCTTTTTAGAGTGATGATTTGAGAGTTAGACCCACACGCTCGTGCAACCCAAAAAGCAGATTCATGCAATGCACAGCCGTACCGGCAGCTCCCTTGACGAGCGGATCTATTGCCGTAGCAATTATCAATCGTCCATTATCTCGACGCAGATAAATTATACATTTGTTCGTATTAGCCACATCGGCAGCCTCGGGCTCGCGACCAATCACAAATGTGAAATTATGGTCGTCATAAAACTCATTAAACATCTCTGCTATTTGAGCCAAGTCTACTGCACTGTCAAAGCTAACCTCGGCAAACATTGCTCTACGAGGCACCTCTCTGCCCCATTTCTCAACCAATATCTTTTGATTGAAACTCAGCTGCAGCAATTTTACAACCTCATTTACCTCGTGCATTGCCTCAGCAGTAAAATCGTGACTAACACGCACCGTTATATCTGTATTTAGCAATAAATTTTTTGCCAACGGCAACAATGCCAACAATATTGGCTGTGCTATCGGCGTAGGCACCGCAGCATGCAATGCACCGCGCACCATTGGCTTGCGATTTAGCTCACAAATGCCATAAACAAAATCGTCGTCATTGTCGATATGCGTATCTGTTAAATCTACTATACGCGTATCTTTGCCCACCTCACTATAAATGTCTTCACTGAGAGGCGCACAGACAAACAGCATATTCGTTTTGTCGAAATCAATTGTAGACGAAAATCTGAGGTCCGTATCGCCTATCATTCCACGATGAACCTCATCAATAGCTTTTCCTGCTAGATTAGGATTATGGACACTTATTATTTCTACGTCCGGATGGTATAAAAGTATTCTTAGTAATTCGCCGGCTTGTTCGGTTTCTCCTCCGGCAATTGAGGCATGTATCATCTATATAACAATGTTTTATACTGCAAAGCTACACAAAAATTTTGACAATGCAATAACTACGGCTTAAAAGTTGTTTTTTACAGCTACATATATTATGCCATTCCTTCGCTACATTATTGCATTTTTATATTGCACTATTTATTTTTTTTATTAATTTTGCGCCAACTAACATTAACTTCTAATGAATCACGAATCTTGCTCATGTTGTGAGCACAACGAAACTTCTTCTTTGCCTTGGTTACGACCTTCTATTTCGGCATTGATTTTATTCGCCGGTTTGATAATCGACAACTGTTTTCCTGCTCTGTTAAATGACTACATACGCATCATCATATACGCCTGTGCTTTTTTACCTGTCGGAATTCCTGTAATTAAAGAAGCCATTGAAGGCTTTAAAACCGGCGATGCGTTCAGCGAATTTACACTTATGTCTATCGCGTCTATCGGTGCGTTCTGCATTGGCGAATTTCCCGAAGCAGTAGCTGTTATGCTATTCTACTCCATCGGCGAAAAGCTCCAAGACAAAGCTGTCGATAGTGCTACCAACAACATTAGCGAACTATTAGATGTTCGCCCTCAACGCGCATCCGTACTACGAGACAATCAATACGTTGACGTCGCTCCAAACGAAGTTAATATCGGTGAAGTCATCGAAGTTAAGCCCGGTGAGCGCGTACCTCTTGACGGCATCCTCTTAAACGACGAGGCCTCGTTTGACACGTCGGCTCTTACCGGCGAAAGCGTGCCACGCACCATACCCGCAGGCAAAGACGTGCTCGCCGGTATGATTGTTTGCGGACAAGCCGTACAAGTAAAAGTCTCTAAAAGCTACGACAACAGCACTCTGGCTCGAATACTCAACTTAGTGAAAGACGCATCTTCTCGCAAATCGCAGACTGAAAAGTTTATACACAAATTTGCTCGCATATACACTCCAATTGTTATCGGCTTAGCTGCCGCAATTATTATTGCCCCATGGCTGGCATCTTTTGTTTTCGATATTGACTATATTTTCAGCCGTTGGCTATATCGCGGACTTGTCTTTCTCGTTATTTCTTGTCCTTGCGCCTTAGTAATTAGCGTGCCGCTGGGATATTTCGCCGGCATTGGCGCTGCTAGCAAAATAGGTATACTCTTCAAAGGAGGCAACTACATCGACGCTATCACAAAGGTCAATTCTATAGCCTTCGATAAAACCGGCACTCTCACCAAAGGCAAATTTGAAGTTACAGAAATTGACCTTGACGAAAGCTACGATAAACAATCTTTGCTCAACATCGCTTTAAGCATTGAGCGCAAGAGCACTCACCCCATTGCTCAAGCCGTTGTAGTCTATGCATTAGACAACAATGCTACTGAGCTGCAAATTTCAGATATGCAAGAAATTGCCGGACACGGCGTATCGGCAACAATAGATGGTAAAGAAGTTTTACTCGGCAATTTCCGCTTGTTAAGTAAATACAACATCTCCATTCCCGACAAACTTAAAGATAGCATTGCCACCGTTGTTGTTTGTGCCGTAGATAATAAATATGTCGGTGCTTTTTTACTCGCCGACACTCTCAAACCCGATGCTATCGAGACTATTAACGAGCTCAAAGCTCTTGGGTTGACTGACATTCATCTACTTTCAGGCGACAAAAAGGAAATAGTAAACAAATACGCTGCCGACTTAGGCATCAAGAACGCTCAATTTGAGCTCCTGCCCGAAGACAAAGCCGACTACATCTCCGATTTGACAAACAACAAAAAACGCAATGTTGCCTTTGTTGGCGACGGCATGAACGACGCTCCGGTGCTCGCTCTGAGCAACGTTGGCATCGCCATGGGCGGTCTTGGCAGCGATGCCGCTATCGAGAGCGCAGATGTGGTCATACAAAACGATATGCCTTCGCAAGTCGCTACGGCCATAGCTATTGCTAAACACACATCAGCAATAGTGCGAGAAAACATTGTCGGCGCTATAAGCATTAAAATTATAATCCTACTTGCCGGATTATTTGGCTATGCTTCGCTATGGGGCGCTGTCTTTGCCGATGTTGGTGTTGCTCTCTTGGCTGTGGCTAACTCCATGCGACTTCTATACGTCAAATTTAAGAAATAGCTAAATTTTATGCACAATCTTTAGATTTGCGGCTACGGCTCTACCTTCGTCGTGCATAAGGTCTACACGCACCCCATCTTCAGTCACTTCAGCTGAAAGATGGGCGGTGTCTCCATAATGACACTCTTGTATATAAGCTATATCAAATCTTGATATTTCGTGCACATCAAAGAACTCCGGTGACCACAAATTCAATATATGTTCTATGTAGCGCACAGAGTTTACGTGACGGTTAAAATCTATGTCGCAGTAACCAAATTGTATATCAAACTTAGTTGCTTCACTCGACACTGGCAACATCTTACGTTGTTTTGCTATCGGACATTCCATGGTTGTGCATACCAAACTTTCGGCTTGCAATACCGACAAATCGACAGCCGTACGTTTTGCTATATCTATTGCGACCCACACCGAACGCACATAGCCTATGATTTCTCCATTTCCGTCTTTAACCACCATGCAACGGTCGGAGTACATTCTATTCCACCCTTCTATCCACGTGGTCAAAGAGTAAGTTTCATTTATGCCGGGCATTCGTTTCATTTCTATTGACAAACGCGACAATACCCAGCCTATTCCCAATTTTGTCAATGTAGCATATCCTATTCCCAAGCGATTTGCGTGCTCGGTTGCTACTTCAATGATTCGTGTTGTAAGAAGTGTTATTGGCATTTTACCCGACGCATTACACGACCCGGCTGCCAAAAAATACTCATGTGTATAAACTAGTTCTTTCATAATTTAAGTCTTTTAGCGATAACAAACCATGCCGACACTACCATTGTGCCGGTTATTGTCCAAGTAATTGGATATATTGCAAGAAGTTCTGAAAAGCTATGATAATATGCCAACGACACCCATGCTACGCGCACTACGCACGTGCCAAAAACAGTAAACAGCATCGGTGTCATCGAATATCCTAAGGCTCGCAACGAGCCTCCGGCTACCTCGTACGTGCATGCCAAACATTGAAATACAAATACGGCAAACACCCTATCTGTAGCATATTGCGTTGCTTGGGGGCTACTCGTAAATAGCGAGATAAACTGGCTATGAAAAATTACTATAACACTGCCTACCAACAAGCACGACGCTACGGCGAGCGCCATGCATCTGCCAAATATCACTCGGCACTGATGCAACTGTCCCGCTCCATAGTTCTGACTCGTAAAAGCCATCACTGCTTGAACAAACGACGAGATTATAAAGTACGAATAAAATTCAAAATTTAATGCAGCAGCAGAGCCGGCTACCGCCTCTGCTCCGTATGAGTTTATTGCCGACTGTATGAACACATTGCTCAGAGAGAACACCATGCCTTGCACTCCGGCAGGAACGCCCACTTGCAATATCTTCTCCGACTGCACTTTCCATAGTTTTAGCTTTCTTATTTCCAAACGCACAGGTCCGCGTTCTTTCATCAATATCATCACTACTCCGCTGGCGCTAACACAGTTAGATAGCACAGTACCTAAAGCTACGCCATACACTCCCATCCCGAAAATTAGCACAAACACTAAGTTCAGCGTTACATTAACCAAGCCACCGGCAACGAGCCAATAAAACGGTCGTTTAGTGTCGCCAATGCTTCGCAATATCGCTGAGCCGAAATTATATATTAACATTGCCGGAAAGCCTACCGCATACAATCTTAAATATCCGGCTGCATCATCTATTATATTTTCCGGTGTGCCCAACAATTCGAGCATTGGTCTTGCTATACTGACACCTATAACGAGCAATAATAGTCCTCCTATGAGCGCTATCAACGACGACGTCGCTACGGCTCGCTCCACTCCCTCCTTATTGCGCTGACCAAGATATGTAGATATAATCACATTAGCGCCAACAGCTATACCTACAAAGAGATTCACTATCAATCCTATTATAGGGCCATTAGAGCCTACCGCTGCCAAAGCATGACTACCCACAAACTTACCTACAACAGCCACATCTATCGAGTTAAATGACTGCTGCACTATGCCGCTTGCCATCAACGGCAGAGCAAAGACTATTATTTTGCGAGTAAGCCCTTTGGAGCTTAACATATCTACTCCGCGTTCTGTCATAATAAAAGAGTAAAAATGCTTAAATAAAAGCAATAATAGCCACACTAGCTTTTCATGGCTACTGCGACTATTATTGTTTAAAATTTTATTTTACAAAAGGTATGACTACCTTTTCGCACTATTTGCAATATTTTGAAAAATCTGCATTACGCATATCGCCGGTTTCGTTAAATGCGTTGTGGAATGCAAATGCGGCATTTAGGTTGTGCGGAGTTTGTCCTCCTTTACCTATGCGCAAATACTCACGCAACAACGGACGATAATCGGGGTGTGCACAGTTTTCGATGATGCGCTCTGCACGTTGCACCGGATCTGTTCCGCGCAAATCTGCAATACCTTGGTCGGTTACGAGTATATCTACTGAGTGCTCTGAGTGGTCTGCGTGTGCAACCATAGGCACAATGTTCGAAATCAAACCGCCTTTGGTCACTGACGGGCATGAGAAGATTGAGATATATGCGTTGCGGGTGAAGTCGCCTGAACCGCCAATACCGTTCATCATCTTGGTGCCGAGCACGTGGGTTGAGTTGATTGCTCCAAAAATATCAGCTTCGAGAGCTGTGTTCATTGCAATTACACCTATTCGACGTATTACCTC
>CAZJEA010000065.1:0-1152 GCA_964544895.1 uncultured Bacteroides sp.
TCGATGAAAATCTTGATGTCATCCCATTTTTCTTCGAAATCGGAGCGGTTGTTGCGGAATATCTCATCGAGACGAGAAGCGACTTTTTTAGTGATGTATGTGGAAATTTTTTTGACTGCAGAGTCGCTTTGTAGGTAGCTGCGAGAAACGTTAAGAGGAATGTCGGGAGAGTCGATCACGCCTTGCATAAGCATCATGAATTCAGGGACGACACCTTCGACAGAGTCAGTTACAAAAACTTGGTTGCAGTATAATTGGATGCGGTTTTTTGTAATTTCGAGATTGTTGTGGATTTTAGGGAAGTATAGTATGCCTGTTAATGTGAAGGGGTAGTCGACATTGAGGTGAATCCAGAATAGAGGATCATCTTGACCGGGATATAGTTCGTGGTAAAAATTGCGATAGTCATCGTCGGTCAGTTCGGTCGGTTTTTTAGTCCAACAAGGTTCGGTGCTATTGATGACTTTGTCATTTGTTTTTACAGGGATCGGGAGGAATCGGCAATATTTTTTCAGAAGAGTATCGATGCGGATTTGTTCAAGAAAATCTTTATTGTCGTCGTCGATAAATAGTACTATATCTGTGCCACGAGAGGTTTTGTCGGTTTCATTCATCGAGTACTCAGGAGAACCGTCGCACTGCCAAAGTACAGCTTTCGCTCCTTCTTTGTAAGAAAGAGAGTGAATTTCAACCTTTTTTGCGACCATGAAGGCAGAGTAAAAACCAAGGCCAAAGTGTCCGATTATTGAGTTTGCAGAATCCTTGTATTTAGAGAGGAATTCTTCAGCGCCAGAGAAGGCTATTTGATTAATGTATTTGTTGATGTCATCGGCAGTCATGCCAATGCCGTTGTCGCTGACGGTGAGTGTGCCTGCTTCTTTGTTTATAGTTACGGTGACGGCTAACTCGCCAAGTTCGCCATTGTATTCGCCGACAGAGCTAAGCGTTTTGAGTTTTTGAGATGCATCGACAGCATTGCTAACCAGTTCACGGAGAAAAATTTCGTGATCGCTATATAAAAATTTTTTAATTACCGGAAAAATATTCTCGGTAGTTACTCCGATAGTACCTTTTTGCATAATATTATTATTTTGGTTAAGTATTAAAATCGAGTTTTGTCGTAAAAGAGATAGCAAAAAAAATGCCACTTCA
>CAZJEA010000065.1:1252-12154 GCA_964544895.1 uncultured Bacteroides sp.
ACATAGTTTTTTGCGTCTTCGGTTAGAGTTAATTTGTATCCGAGATCAGAAACGCGTTTGTAGAATCCGGCTAGTTCAACGTCAATAATTTTAAAAATAGATTCGCGCGAGAGAGAATCGAACATGATTAAGTCGTCAACACGATTCAAAAATTCGGGAGAGAATGTTTTGTTTAGAGCTTTTTGGATGACGCTTTGAGCATGGGTAGAATCAATGGCTTCAGAGGATGAGGTATTAAAACCGACACCAGAGCCAAAATCGCGCAATTGACGTACGCCTATGTTGGACGTCATAATAATTATGGTGTTTTTAAAATCAATGCGGCGGCCTAAACTATCGGTCAATCTTCCTTCGTCCATAACTTGAAGGAGCAAATTGAAGACGTCAGGATGCGCTTTTTCAATTTCGTCAAGAAGGACAATAGAGTAGGGATGTCTACGAACGCGCTCTGTGAGCTGTCCGCCTTCTTCGTAACCGACGTATCCGGGAGGCGCACCAACGAGTCTGCTCACAGTGAATTTTTCCATATATTCGCTCATGTCAATGCGAATGAGCGTGTCGGCAGAATCGAACATATATTCTGCTAATTTTTTAGCCAAATGTGTTTTGCCGACGCCTGTAGGACCTAAAAATAGGAAAGTTCCAATTGGTTTATTGGCATCTTTAAGTCCGATGCGATTGCGTTGTATGGCTTTGACTACTTTGTCAATGGCGTTGTCTTGTCCGATAATTGCTTGTTTTAGGGCGGGTGCCATTTCAAGCAAACGTTTACCTTCAGCTTGAGCAATGCGTTGAACAGGTACGCCAGTCATCATTGCCACAACTTCAGCGACTTTGTCAGCGTCAACGATTTCGCGTTTATCACTGAGATGTTCTTCCCAATTGCGTTTGGCTTCTTCCAATTGCTCTGTCAGGCTTTGAGCTTGGTCGCGCCATGAAGCAGCTTTTTCGAAGTTTTGAGCGCGAGCGGCTTCAAATTTATTGTTAGTAGCTTGAGTTATCTCATTTTCTAAGCGCTCAATCTCTTCAGGAACTATGATGTTTGTGATGTGTACACGAGAACCGGCTTCATCGAGAGCGTCTATTGCCTTGTCCGGGAAATTTCTATCACTAATGTATCGTTCTGTTAGTTTCACGCATGCCTCAAGAGCGTCAGGAGTGAACGAAACGTTGTGGTGCGCTTCGTATTTGTCTTTGATGTTGTTGAGGATTTCGAGAGTTTCTTCGGCAGAGGTAGGTTCTACCATAACCTTTTGGAAACGGCGTTCAAGTGCGCCGTCTTTTTCTATATTTTTGCGATATTCATCGAGTGTAGTGGCGCCTATGCATTGAAGTTCGCCACGCGCTAGAGCCGGTTTAAGGATATTGGCAGCATCCATAGAGCCTTGTGGATTACCAGCGCCAACTATGGTGTGAATTTCGTCAATGAATAGAATTATGTCTTTGTTTTTAGTGAGCTCATTAAGAATAGCTTTGATGCGTTCTTCGAATTCGCCACGGTACTTAGTGCCGGCTACGAGGCTTGCCAAATCAAGAGAAATTACGCGTTTGTCGAATAGAACTCGAGAAACTTTTCTTTGGATAATGCGAAGTGCTAATCCTTCTACGATTGCCGATTTGCCGACGCCGGGTTCGCCAATTAGAACGGGATTGTTCTTTTTGCGACGGCTTAGGATTTGTGCTAAACGTTCAATTTCAGTCTCGCGACCTACGACCGGATCTAGACGATCTTCAGAGGCAGCTCTAGTCATATCGTGACCGAATTTATCTAACATCGGTGTATCGGAATTCGGCCCTTTAGCGTGTGGACGGGATGCAGTTGATCGTCTTTCGACATTGCGGCGTGGTAACCCGTCTGATTCGTTTTCGGGTTCTTCGATAAAGTCAGCACCAGCAATAGGGGTTGCGGGTTCGGCGTTTTTGCGTTCTTTGTTTAGTTGTTCGAGGGCAACTCTACGTAATTCGGGATAGTTGATGCCTTGAATGTTAAATGGCCTAATGAAGTCCATGTTTTGGACTTCGGAATTGTGAAATAGGGCCAATAGTAAATGTGCTTCCAAAACGATATCACTTTTCAGCAAACGAGCTTCAAGCGCACTTAATTTTATAATGCGGTTAGTGAGGGCTGAGATGGAGATTCCGTTGCTGTTTGGGTTGCTGATATTGTAAAGTTTACTATCAAGCTCAGTAAAAAGTTGAGAAAGACGGTCGGCTCCGATTAAATCAGCAAGGAGCTGATATCCGGAATGTTTGGCCAAGTTCATTGACAACAATAAGAACTCAGGGGTGAGCTCGCAGCAATTATGATTTTCTGTGAGCTGTTTAGCTGTGTTGAGCAAGAGTGTTATTTCTTCAGAAAACTTTGTTTCCATATATTGTATGTCTAAATGGTGGTGTAAGAGACAACTAGCAATTTATGTGCCAAAAGCTCCAAAAGAAGCGGGTAAGGCAAGAAGTTGCACTTCTTAACATTATTTTTTTTAGTTCTATCATCAAAGTTAGTGATTTTTCGTGAAAATTTCGTACTTTTGCTTGATAATTTTTCGTTTAAAACGAAAGATTGGCAGAAATAAAAGAGCCTGCCTTTTTTAACTGATTAATTAATAATCTTTTATTCTATGTTGGAAGAAGATCAAATTATAAAGATCGATATCGAAAACGAGATGAAATCGTCTTACATTGACTACTCAATGTCGGTAATTGTGTCTCGTGCACTCCCAGACGCGCGCGATGGTTTGAAGCCAGTGCAGCGTCGTGTGCTTTTTGGTATGGATGCTATGGGAAATAATAGCGATAAGCCATACAAAAAAGCAGCAAACTGTGTAGGTGAGGTTATGGGTAAATATCACCCCCATGGAGACTCATCAATATATGGCACAGTAGTAAATCTTGCCCAGGATTGGAAAATGCGTGATGTTCTTGTAGATGGTCACGGTAACTTTGGATCAATAGATGGAGCATCGCCAGCAGCAATGCGTTATACAGAGGTACGTCTTGCAAAGTTGGGAGAAGAAATGTTGTCAGATATAAATGATGACACTGTAGATTTTGTGCCTACCTATGATAATGGTAATAAAGAACCGGTTGTATTGCCTACACGTTTTCCGAACTTGTTGGTAAATGGAGCATCAGGTATAGCAGTAGGTATGGCTACAAATATGCCACCTCATAACTTGAAGGAATCTCTTAATGCTGCTATAGCCTTGGTGGATAATCCGGATATAACAATACCTGAACTTATGGAATTTATTCCGGCGCCGGATTTTCCGACCGGAGGTACGATATATGGCTATAATGGAGTTAAGGATGCATACGAAACCGGTCGCGGTCGTATCGTAGTTCGTGCTCGTGCAGAAATAGAGCAGGAAGCGAATCACGAAACCATTATAGTTAATGAGATACCTTATGGAGTAAATAAGGCAGAACTTATTAAGTATATTGCGGATCTAGCAAATGAGAAAAAACTTGATGGTATAGCAGATATCAATGACGAAACAGACTTTGAGGGAATGCGTATTGTCATTAAGTTGAAGAGTGACGCTAATGCAAATGTGGTGCTAAACAAGCTCTACAAAATGACACAGATGCAGGCATCATTTAGCGTAAATAATGTCGCTCTTGTCGGAGGTCGTCCTCGTACGCTCAATTTGAAAGAATTGCTAGAAACATTTGTGGCGCACCGTCACGAGGTTGTAATAAGAAGAACCAAATTCCGCTTGACCAAAGCGCAAGATCGCTTGCATATTTTGGAGGCTTTGATAGTTGCATCTAAGAATATTGACGAAGTGATACAAATCATTCGTTCGTCATCGACTGTAGATGAGGCTAAGTTGCGCTTGTCAGAACGTTTCAATTTCACAGATAAACAGGTAACCGCAATTGTGGAAATGCGATTGCGCGCACTTACAGGGCTGGAACAATCTAAACTAGAAGAAGATTATGAGAAACTAGAAGCCTATATCGCAGAATTGGAATTGATATTGAATGATGATCATGTATGTCGCGAATTAATAAAGAGCGAATTGATAGAAACTAGAGACAAATATGGAGATGATCGTCGCACGGATATAAATTATACTGCAGGAGATTTTAATGCAGAAGATTTCTATACCGATGATGATATGATTATCACGATTTCGCATCTAGGATATATCAAGCGCACAGCTCTTAGTGAATTCCGTGCACAGAATCGTGGCGGAGTTGGGGCAAAAGGCAGCGATACACGTGATACAGACTTTATTGAGCATATTTATACAGCGTCAATGCATAGTACAATGATGTTCTTTACTCAGAAAGGATTGGTATATCAAATGAAGGTATATGAACTTCCAGAGGGAGCAAAGAATACAAAAGGAAGAGCATTGCAGAATTTGCTTAATATAGAGCAAGGAGATGTTGTAAATGCATTTATTAGCTGCAAACATCTAAATGATATTGAATATGTTACATCACATAATCTAGTATTTGCGACACGCAATGGTGTAGTAAAAAAGACTTCATTGTCTGAATATGCACGAGTTTTGGCTAAGGGTAAGAAAGCCATAGTGTTGCGCGAAGAAGATCGTCTTGTCGGTGTTGAGCTTACGGATGGTGAATCTGAAATATTGCTTGCAAACAAGAAAGGTCGCGCAATTAGATTTAGCGAGTCAAAAGTGCGTCAGATGGGTCGCGTTTCAACCGGCGTGCGCGGTATGACACTAGATGGACCTGATGATGAGATTGTTGGTTTGATTACAATGAATCCGTCATCTCCAAATACAATCTTGGCATTGTCAGAAAAAGGTATTGGTAAACGTTCAGCTCTAGCAGACTATCGTGTAACAAACCGTGGCGGTAAGGGCGTAAAGACCATTAATATGTCTGAAAAGACAGGCGAATTGGTAGCGTTTAAGAGCGTGAGTGATGATAATGATTTGGTTATTATTAATAAATCAGGTATTACACTCCGTATACGTATGGCTGATATACCAGTACGTGGTCGTGCTACAATGGGAGTTAAGATTATAGACGTAGCAAAACGTAATGATGTAATCGCCTCAGCATGTTGCGTGCCCACAGATCCGGAAGAAGAAGTTGAAGCGCTCCAAATACCGGGACTTCTTGATGAGAATTTCTCAGCCGAAGAAGCTGAAGGTCAGGAAGACGCAGAAGCCGAAGACGCAGAGACTTCAGATGATAACTCAGAACAATAATATAACACAATATTTTAACCTCATCCTAACAAAAAAACTTCAAAAGATTATGAAGAAAATTAGCATCCTCAGTTTGTGCCTCGTATCAGGTATGGCTGTATCGGCTCAAAAAGCTGTTGTTAAGGAGGCCACAAGTGCCATGAAAAGTGGTAAAGAATTTACCGAGGTAGTAAAGATTATGACCCCGGCATTCTCTGACAGCGAGACATCAAATCAGGTAGACACTTACTATGTTCCCGGTAAAGCCGGTTTTAAACAGTATGATGATCTATTGGGTAAAAAACAATTTGGAATGCTTCCGGAAGGTGGAGCTGTGACTATGGCAAACGCATTGATTGGAGGCTATGACTATTTTTTGAAAGCTCTACCCCTAGACTCACTTCCAGATGAGAAAGGAAAAGTAAAGCCTAAATATTCTAAGGATATCATAAATACGGTAGCCGGCCACTATTCAGATTTTAATGTAGTAGCTGTTGACTTTTGGAATGCGAAAGATTATGATGGTGCCTATCGTGCATGGGATATCTTCTTGACATTGCCAAAGAATGCTACATTTGCTAAAGAAATTAAGGCATTCCCAGATTCAACAAATGCAGAAGTATCGTTTAACCAAGCATTGGCAGCATGGCAAGCCGATAAGTTTGATAATGCAATTAAATCATTTAGAAATGCAATTGCATTGGGATATAATAAGAAAGCTATATATGAATATGGTATAGCAGTAGCAACAGGTGCAAAAGATAACGACGCTCTGTTGGAATTTGCCAGCCAAGGTAATAGCTTGTATGGATCAGAAGATTCACAATTCCTAAATCAAATCATCAACTATTATCTCCAAACCGAGAAGTATGATGAAGCAGTAACATTCTTGGAAAAAGGTATCTCAGAAAATCCGAGCAACGCTCAATACTATGCATTAGCCGGAATTATATACGATAACAAAGACGATCGTGAAAAAGCAATAACTTATTATACAAAGGCACTGGAACTTGATCCGGAGAATGGTCTTGCTAATTTCTATCAAGGACGTGCTTTGGCAGCCAAGGCAGGTAAGTTAGGTGATGATTATAACGGTCAAGGATATGATCAATATAAGGCTCAAACTATTGATCCTATTTATAAACAAGCAGCAGAATTGCTAGAAAAAGCATATCAAGTAGATCCTAATAACCGCTCACAAATTCTTCAAGTACTTCAAATTGTATATTACAATTTAAATGATGAAAGTGGTTTAGAATCAGCTAAACAACGTAGTCAAGAAGACTAATAAAACGGATAAGATTTAAATGCTTTAAATACTGTTTTAAATCTGAATGTTTCGGCATTGATAGGCTATAAAAACTATCAGTGCCGAAATTTTTATATATGGAATTGTTATAAAAGTAAAAAAAATGAAGTGGATAGGGTTATATCGTATATTTTGTCTAAATTTGCAAGGAAAAAATAAATAGAAACTATGCAAGATACGAATGCTCAATTTGATGCGGCGCTAGCTATGTGTCGCGATATATTTGTGAAAAAGCTAAAAGATTATGGCGCTTCGTGGCGTATAATGCGCCCTGCTGCTGTAACAGATCAGATATTTATAAAGGCGAAACGTATAAGGTCGCTGGAGACTAAGGGATATTCAGCTGTTGGGGAAGGTATTTTACCGGAATTTATAGCGATAGTGAATTATTCGGTTATAGGAATAATTCAACTGAAAATGGGTTTTGTTGATAGTAAGGATATAACAGCAGAACAGGCTATTGCACGGTATGATGAAATAGTATCAGAGGCAAAAACATTGATGATTGCGAAAAATCATGATTATGATGAGGCATGGCGCGCTATGAGAGTGCTATCGTATACTGATTTGATACTGATGAAGTTGGAACGAGTAAAAGAAATTGAAGATAATTTAGGACAGACTATAATATCAGAAGGAATAGACGCGAATTATATGGATATGATGAATTATGCTATCTTTGGCATAATAAAGCTAACAAATGAAGAATGAATTGTTGACAATATCTCCTAAGACACGTACCGTAGTAGTGTGGGTTTTACGCGTAATAGTCGGTGGGACTTTTGTTTTTTCAGGTTTGGTAAAGGCAATAGATCCATGGGGCGGGTTGTATAAAATAATGGAGTACTTGTCGGTTATGCATATTGATGCGACTAGAGAGACTTCGTTAGTGTTAGCATGTCTTTTATCGTGTGTTGAATTTGTTTCCGGAATATTATTAGTGTTTGGCGCATTTCGAAGGACGGTGGTCTGGCTATTGTCTGTTTTTATGTTAGTCATGACGCCTTTAACACTTTGGATTTATGTATCAAATCCGGTTGCGGATTGTGGGTGCTTTGGTGACGCCATTATTTTGAGTAATGGAGCTACGTTTGCTAAAAACCTATTTTTATGTGTTATGGTGGCCATCCTTCTTGCATATAATAGTAAAGTTAAAGGAATTTATCACTATCATTTACAATGGCTAGTATTGGTGGCTTCAGCAGCATTCGCAGGAGTCTTGTCTATTATTGGTTATTTTGTACAGCCAGTGATTGATTTTAGGCCATTTAAAAGTGGGAGCGATTTATCAGATATGGTTGCAAACGAAAGAACTCCGATGTTTGTATATCAAAAGGGAACGGAAACCAAAGTCTTTAGTTCCGATGAGCTTCCAGGAGATGATTGGACGTTTGTTGAACGACTACAATCAGATGATAAGTCGGGCGATTTGGCTATTTTTGACAAAGATGAAGATATAACAAGTCAATTGCTAGATCAGTCTGGAAATGGAGGCCTATTGTTGTTATGTGTGGCCCATCCAGAAAGATATGGTATATCAAGGAGTCGGCTAGCGAATCGTCTAAATGATTATATGCGCGAAAATGATGGAACATTTGCGGCAGTGATAAAGGCTGGAAATGATAGTCTTCTAGAAAAATGGATAGACGATGTAGAAGCGAAATATGAAGTTTATACCGCAGATGATACGGATATAAAATCGCTTGTGCGAGGAGACGCTGCATTGGTGTATATAAAGGACGATATAATTAAGTGGAAGTATAACGTTTATGCACTTAGTCCAGAAATGGTAAATGAAGCAAGCGCAGGGTCACTCTTGAAGATAGAACCGATAGAGCAAAAGCATTTATTATTAAAGCTGACAGTGGTATATCTTTCAATTTTATGCTTTTTATGGATGTTAGCTGCGTTTCCAATAATGCTATATAAGCATCGGAATACAAAAAACGGTACAAAAGTATCAATAGATAAATAAAATTTTGTAATTTTGTATCTGTAATAAATTTTGATAGAGAAATAAATTTTTACAATTCAAATAAGTACTATAAAAATGAGAAAAAACATTGTTGCAGGTAACTGGAAAATGAATACCACCCTGCCTGAAGGAGTGAAACTTGCAGAAGACGTAAATAATGCATTGGCAAAAGTAGAAGCAAAATGCGATGTAATCGTTTGCGTACCTTTCACACACCTCGCTTCTGTAAAAGCAGTAATCAATACAAATAAGCTCGGTCTTGGAGCAGAGAACTGCGCAGATCACAAATCAGGTGCATACACAGGCGAAGTTTCAGCTCCTATGGTAGCTTCAACAGGTGCAACCTACGTTATTCTTGGTCACTCAGAACGCCGTCAATATTACGGTGAGACAGCAGAAACACTTCGTGAAAAAGTATCACTAGCTCTTGAAAATGGCTTGACTCCTATTTTCTGTATTGGTGAAGTGCTCGAAGAGCGCGAAGCAAATAAACATTTCGATGTAGTAAAAGCTCAAATCGTTGATGGTCTATTCAACCTTTCAGCTCAAGATTTTGGAAAAATCATTCTAGCATACGAGCCGGTTTGGGCAATTGGTACAGGTAAGACTGCTACAGATGATCAAGCTCAAGAGATGCACGCATTCATCCGCAATGTAGTAGCAGAAAAGTATGGCAAAGAAGTAGCAGAAAATACTTCAATTTTATATGGTGGTAGCTGCAAACCCTCTAATGCAAAACAACTATTTGCAAAACCAGATGTAGATGGTGGTTTAATTGGAGGAGCTTCACTAAAAGCTGAAGACTTTATGGGTATTGTTACCGCATTTTAATTGTCAAAACTAAACTAATAATTACGTGGCGGCGCGGAAGTGCCGTCACGTATCACAATCTTCTCTCGCATGCGATTAAAAGTATTTGCAACGTTGTTAATTAGTTCTGCAGCTTCAGTGATGGCCGTGGAGCCTACTGATACGTTAGTTAATATAACAAAAACACTAAATGAATCAGGAAATGTGAAGATAATTCAGCCGCAGGAGCTTACGAAAAGGCTTGATCGAGTGGAAGAAGATCAAGTGACAAATCAAGAGAATGAATCACAGCAAAATGTGACGTCAACGCGAAGTAAAAGCGGTTTTAGAGTTGAAGTTTATGCGGATAACAAGGTGCAAACAGCGAAAGCACAAGCTGCATCTAAAAAACGGTTATTGCAAGCGAGATTACCTCAATATAAGGTATATCTTGTTTTTGAGGCGCCCTATTGGAGAGTGCGTCTTGGGGATTTTACCAGTCGCTCAGCGGCTGAAGCAGCCCTTTCAGAGGTAAAGCAGGCATTTCCGGCATTTTCAACGGATTTGCGAATAGTTCGTAGTTCTATCAATCCATGATTAGAGAATCACAATATCCAATAATGATGAAATTTTCTACAGAAGAACAAGCAAATAAAAAAATTGAAGAAATAGCTTCACACGTAAGTGAAATACTAAAACTTATAGGAGAAGATCCTTCTAGAGAAGGGTTAGAGAAGACTCCGATGCGTGCTGCAAAAGCATTGTGGTACGTAACATCTGGTTATCGTATGGATCCGACAGCAGTGATGAAGCAGGCAATTTTTGAGTATGCAGGTTCTCGTATGGTGATAGTCAAGGATATTGAATTTTATTCTATGTGTGAGCATCACATCCTTCCTTTTTTTGGTAAAATATCTATAGGATATATACCGAATGGGAATATGATAGGTCTCAGTAAGTTGGCCCGTCTAGTTAATGTTTTTGCTCGCCGCTTACAAGTCCAAGAGCGTCTCACATCACAGATCTGTCAAGAGGTATTTAATACTTTAAAGGCAAAAGGTGTGATAGTGATTTGTAATGGACAACATTTATGCATGAAGATGCGTGGAGTTGAAAAACAAGACTCCTCAACAACAACTACTGATTATTGTGGTGTATTTGAGACAGATGCAGCACTCAAGCAGGAGTTCTTTAATTCATTGAAATCGTTATAACTTAATCTTAAAATTATACACTACTTATTCTTGTGTCTGCATAAAACGGTTAAGATTGAAGTTAAGATGGTAAAAGTTGCGACACACTCAATTTAATAGGTTATTCTTTGCGGAGTTTGGAGGGGGTGGCGCCGAGGACGCGCTTGCAGTAGCGACTGAAGTAGCTGAGCGAGGAGAAGTGCATCCGGTCGGAGATATCGCTGAGCGTTAGTCTGTTGTCAGCGAGAAGTTTTGTGAGCAATTGGCGAGTGAAGTAGTCAATTCAAAATGTAGGGGAGTGTTGGGTGGTGGTGCTACTGATTTCAGTGAGATAGCCGGAGGTGATGCATAGCTTCTCGGCGTAATAACTCGGCTGACGTTGCGTCAGACATTCGCCGCTTTGCAGCATGGCAATGAAACGGCGCATCAATATTCCGGCTTGTGGCGCATCCTTCAGCTCTATGC
>CAZJEA010000066.1:0-11967 GCA_964544895.1 uncultured Bacteroides sp.
AAGACATCATGGTTACAGCTGGTGGTGTAATCCCCGCTCAAGACTACGACTTCCTATACAAAGCAGGTGTAGCAGCAATCTTTGGCCCCGGAACTCGTATCCCTGTTTCTGCTATCAAGATGCTCGAAATTCTCAAAGAGCAATCTGAAGACTAATTGATATATTCAATTCTTACGAATATATAGTTTTAGAGCCTGTGGCGCGCCACAGGCTCTATTTTTTACATCGTATATCCCGGTTGTTTTACTAGATGGGATAGATTAGGAGCTATCTGACTGTCCCAGACCTCAGTCTTCCAACGTTCTGCAGGCACTTCTGTGTAGTTTATAGAAATGTCGCTAAACTTTGCTTTTAGGTGTTCTTGCACTATCAGCGTAATATCACTGATAAAATCATCGAGCTCCTCTGCCGATAAGTGTTTCGGATAACATTTAATGTCTATATGTGGCATAACTTTAAATTAAATTTACCACATAACATAACCAATCTCTTAAATGTTCACTAGTATTGCAAATATACAAACGGCACCAATTCGCTCTGTCTAGTTTGTATTACCACAAATAGCACCACGGCAAATATCAACGCTTGCACTAACATCGGAGTTGAAGTGTAAGTATTACTAAGCGTTATCTGCCACTTCTCTGGTGCATAATGCATGAGAAATCCTGCGATAATTGCTACTACAACCAACGAATAAGCCGTTACAAATTGCATCGCTATTTCCGGATGAAAAGCCGTAAATATTTGCGTTGCTATCTCTTCAAGATTTTCAAGTGAGGGGCTGCGAAAGAATGTAAAGCCTATAAATACCAATGTAAATGTTATCAACACATTAAAAGGCTTTGCTATGCGACACATTTTCTCTCCGTAGTTGAAATTAATGGTTTGCTTTATAAATTTATGGCAAGCCAACAACACTCCGTGGTAGGCTCCCCACAACAAATACATCCACGATGCACCATGCCAAATTCCTCCGATAACCATGGTCGCAAACAAATTAAAATAGGTGCGTACTTTACCGCGACGATTTCCACCTAAAGGTATATATATGTAATCGCGCAACCATGTTGACAACGATATATGCCAACGTCGCCAAAATTCTGACGGATTTTGAGATTTAAACGGCGAGCGGAAATTGTCTTTAAAACGATATCCCAACAACAATGCGATTCCTATTGCCATATCACTATATCCCGAAAAATCGCAATATAGTTGCAAAGTAAATGAAATTGAGCCCAAAAGATTTTCAAATCCGGAATACAACGACGGATTTTCAAATATACGGTCAACAAAATTACCACTTATATAGTCTGCTATAACAACTTTTTTAATCAATCCGCACATGATTAAAAATAAGCCTTCTCCTACCATTGTGCGTGTTGCTACAGCATTTTCTTTAATCTGTGGCAATAAGTCTACTGCACGAACTACAGGACCGGCCAAAAGTGGCGGAAAAAATGTCATAAAAAAGATATAATCAAGCGGATTTCGGCACGGCTCAAGTTTATTGCGATATAAATCTACAAGATAACTGATTGATCGAAAAGTAAAAAATGAAATTCCGGCAGGAAGTACAATATTTAAAACATCAAAATGCGTATGTGTGAAGTCTGCTATCGTTTGTGCAAGCAAATTGAAATACTTAAAATAAATAAGCATACCAACGTTGCAAACCACGTTCAACGCCACAATACAACGTCGAAGCGTTGTATTTTCTGTGCAGCCCATCAAACGTCCCAGCGAATAATCACATAGACAAACGCCAAGCAATATTAAACAATATGCGCCACTCGATTTATAATAAAAATACAACGAAAACAGTATTACAAATATTAATTTGAGCGTGCGTCGCTTTCTGATTAGCTGGTAGATACCAACAAAGGCCACAAACAGCAACAAAAACAGTCCGGTATTGAACAACAGTGGTTGCTGTGGATTATATAGAAATATATTTTTTAATGATTCGCAATCAATTTGATTAAAATAATCGAGCATAGTGCTTATTTAGCTTTAGCAGAAGTATGTTTATGTTGTGGCTTTTCAACCTTTTCTTTATTTTCACTCGCAAAAACAAGGGCATCACTTAGCGCATGATACAGCAATTCGCCCTCTAAGGCATAGCCTGCCCATGTGCGATGTATGCGATCGCTACTTAACAGCCTGTTTTGCAACCATTTCGCTGAGGCTCCGGCGCCTCCGGCTGCTTCATAAAAATCATATACCGCAATTTGTTTATCTGCTCCATACTTCAGTATAACATTGCGCATACGATTAATATTGCTATTCACTTGATATGTACGTACCTTAGTAACACGACGACGTTTACCGCGACGACGCACTGCTTTTGTCGAATATACTGATCGCTGACATTCCGATGGCGTCGTCAGCAAAATTTCCGCCTCAGGATTATACTTCCTAATATCATTTACCAGCAAATCAATATTTGAATAAAATGCGCCATCCGAAATCTTACCAAATGCTTCATTGGTACCTAGGCTGATAATAACAAGGTCGGGAGTGAGTGCCGACAAATCACGGCCAACATTGCCTATTAGCGAATAGGATGAATAGGTCGCTCCATTGTTACCTAATGAATGATATAATATACCCGATGCCGACTCCGAACGTCTTGCATCAAAACCGAATATATTAAATCCTGACCCATTCAAGCTCAACTCTATGTTAGCTACGTCACTTTCCAACTGCAGTTGTAACCCCCACTTTTGTGGTGTAGCAACAAACTGCACATTTTTCCCGTTACTTTTTACAGCTTCTGCAGTAAATTTACCTGAACCATAAATATTTAGCACAGAGAACGAAGTTGGCGAATTTATAGCAAACGTTGGCTTTGATGTCTCTGAAAATAAAGATATACCCGTAAAGCCCATTTGCGTAGGCCACGGCATTTTTAGCAACTTTGCTGTAGTAAACGGCGAGGATGACGTTATCTTATAATCAAGTGGCTGATTCGTCCCGGCTAGGCGATAAGGTATCATCAACCCTCGTCCGGCATTGCCATATTGCTGCTGAAGCAATTTCCTTACCTTTCCGGCATTGCCATCTGCTTGAACATGCGAATCTCCTATATGAACAATACTAACAGCTGATCCTTGCTGTATCTTTTTGATTTTATCAACTAAATCGTGCCACGTCCTACCATTAAACTTAATTTTATTTTCTTCTAATTTCAAGAATGGGTAGCTCGTATAATCACGCGGTATATTTGACCCAAGTTCAAATACAGGATTCTCGCGCGTAGACGCATCGTTATCTGCGTTATCTGGCGCCGTGGCATACGAACTATATGCGGCAACTAATAGTGCGATATATAATAGAGCAAATTTTTTCATTGAATAGCAATCTTAAAAGATTTTATAAATTCGTCTGACAACGCTGCGCCGCCCTTGGCATTCAAGTGTATATAGTCTGCATTGATTAGCCCTCGTTCTCGCCAAGAGACAACCGAACCGGGTCCCCCCATGGCTTCACGCGTATCCCAAAACAGACAGCCTACGGTTTGAGCTGCATTTCGTTGTGCATCTATCATTGCTTGCGAGGTCGGCAATGATTGTACTTCTCCGTTAAGTTTCTGACCTCTATCTCCAACTGCCAACATAAGTATATCGGCATTCGGATAACACTGCCTAATTTTACGTACTACCTGCTGCATAATCTTTCCGTATGCAGTATAATCTGTCTGTTGTGATGACAATGCATTTATGCCATATTCCATCACAATTAGGTCATAATCAATATACTTACGCAGCTGCGTTGCCAATTCAACATCAAGATCACGATGCGATATACCTGAATTGCCTCGCATTGACATATTATCGACCACGATGCCGGAATTATTATTTATATACATGCCCAACGATGTTAATCCGGCTATATCGGTAGTTACAGCCGTTTTTGTTGTCAAGCCATATACTTCAACAGCTTGCACCGTCTCTGAAGCTGTCACTTCAAACGATTGATCGCCATTATCTGTCGTGATTACTATAACTCCATCCGTTGGAGCTATAAATAAAAACTTTGCCGAATTCCACGCATTCAAGTGTTGCAACTTCTTTGTTCCGGAGAATTTTGCTGTAGCTCCGGCATCTGCTGTAAAATACTCTCCTGACAGTGTCTTATATTTTTTTGAACCGGCTTTACGCATATCATGTATCGTCCATCCTTCTGATTGCTCACGCACTGACGTACGAAAACCGCATATTTCTGACGCAAGTGGCACATATCCCACTCCGGCACCACCATAGATATTTTGTAAAGACTCTCGTATATTCATTGTGAGAATATCTCCTTCAATATACGAATCTCCTATAACTGCTATGCGCACTGGGCGCGAATTCACATTTGCCAATGCTTTTTTCAAATTTGCAAAACCATTTGACGAGGGTGTGTAATCTTCAAAAATCAACTTTCCATTAACACGCGGATTAATTGTCTTGGCGCTAACAGATTGTTTGACTGAAGCATTGCCTTTTGACGATTCATGCTCTTTGATGGCTGAAACAAGTTGGGGATCTATATTTTCTGAAGCTGTCGGCTTTACTGTTTTTGAAGGCATTACCTCTGAAAGAAGATTAAAGTCTTTGAAGTAACCTCCGGTTACATCACTCCATGGCACAAAAGACATTGCCGCTAGTGCGGCAACAGCTACTCCGGTTATCAAAAATGGATTTCCTTTATCTGTTTTCATTATTGGAGGCTATAATTATTTTTGTTAAACCTTGCGCTTTGAGCGTAGTTTCTGCCCACTCTGCTTGAGCGCAGCTAAGGGCGGTTATCCCTCCACCCGCATATATGCAGGCATTGGTCTTTGAAAGTTGAGCACAACGCAAAGTTACTATCGCTTTAAATTGTTCACTATCGCTAAAGCCAAAATATCCACCATATAAGCGTCGCGGATGTTGCTCTAAGCTTCTTATCTTTTCAATAGAAAAGTCCCGTGGCATACCACATAGCGCAGGCGTAGGATTTAGTTCATCTATAATTTTTTCTATATCTGAAACTTCATTAAACTCACTGCTTATGACTGTCGCTATATGCTCAACATTATTGGCTTTTACTGTTCGTTTATCTGTAACACGACAATCAAAATGTAATTTTCTGAATGTATTCACAATAAAATCTCTCACAATTTCTTGTTCTATAACATTCTTATTGTCCCAGCTTCCGGTCGAATTACAAGCTCTTGTGCCTGCCAACGCCACGGTCTCCACGACGTGCGACTGAAGATTTGCCGACAGCAATAGTTCGGGCGACGCTATAAGCCAACACCCTATTTGTGGGGTATGCAATAGGCAACAATAAGCCGACTTATTTATCTCAAAATATTGTTCGGTTACATTTGCTATTGTATCTTGTAATGGTGCGGCTATCGTTCTTGACACTACTACCTTTCCTCCGCTTTCATTCAATTCGTCTATAAGCATCCCCACCGAAGCATGATACTCGCTATTTAACGACGACACCTGCCATGGCTCTTTTATTGCATATGCTTTATCCGATTTAAATCCTGCGACTTCTGCCAACGACAAACGATCTCGTATTTGCTGACGTGTAGCAAACTTTTCCAGCCAATTAACGGCAAAAAATGTTTTCTCCGAACGAAGTGGCAACGGTTCGCCATCGTCGCATATAAAAACCATATCATCTGAACCTTTATCGCGAAAGAGCGCAAAGCTCAGCCCAAATTTCAGAGCATTTTCAATAGCAGATTTATGTAGTGTAGATAGTATCATAGAGCATTATCCAATTTTTCAATCAACAACTTCAGCAATCAGTTCAAAAGGTAAAGCATCAACAATCTTGACTTTATAAAATTCGCCTTTCTTGAGCTTCTTTTCTCCTTTCTTCACTAATACTTCCGGATCTACCTCCGGCGAATCATATTGTGATCTACAAACAAAATATTCTGCATTTTCACCATCACAAACAACCTCAATAATTGAATTGACTTTTGACAGATTACTTTGATATGCAATTTCTTCTTGCATCGCCATAATCTCATCCAGCCGTTGCTGTTTTACTTCCTCCGGAATTGAGTCTTCAAAATTATTCGCAGCATACGTGTCATCCTCGCTACTATAAGCAAAGGCACCCATACGCTCAAATTTTTGCTCGGTGATAAATGACTTTAGTTCTTCAAATTCCTTTTCTCCCTCTCCCGGGAATCCAACCATAAGAGTTGTTCTGATATGAATTCCGGGCACTTCTCGACGTATACGTTCCAACAGCTCTCGAGTTTCAGCTCCGGTGATATGTCTTCGCATATTGCTCAACACCTTATCGCTGCAGTGCTGCAAAGCTATATCAAGATATTTACAAACATTATCATATTTAGCCATAATCGGCAAAACGTCGTATGGAAACTGTGCCGGATAAGCATAGTGCAAGCGTATCCATTTCACTCCTTCTACTTGAGCCATTTTTTCTACTAGCTCAGCCAACGTTTGTTTGCCATAAATATCCATGCCGTAGCTCGATAAATCTTGAGCTATAACATTAAATTCTTTTACTCCTCTACTAGTCAAAGCCGTAACTTCGTCTATAATATCTTCTATTGTGCGCGATTTATGACGCCCTGTTATTAATGGTATCGCACAAAACGCACAAAAACGATTGCAGCCCTCCGATATTTTTATATACGCGTGGTGCCGAGGTGTGGTTATTGCTCGTTCATATTTTGCTACTGCCGGATTGGCCTTGGCTATATCTGATGCTATTGCTGCCCAATCAAACTTGCCGTACCAGCGATCCACTTCGGGTATCTCTGCCATAAGCTCTTCGCGATAACGCTCTGACAAACAGCCCATAACATTAACGTGCTTTACCTTACCTTCATTTTTAGCAGCTACACATTGCAAAATCATATTTATTGATTCTTCTTTGGCGTCGCCTATAAAGCCACATGTATTGACCACAACCTCTTCTGCTGATATATCTGAAGGATTGTGCTCTACTTCTAGCCCGGTATTCTCAAATAATTTTATTACACGTTCGCTATCAACGAGGTTTTTAGAACACCCCATTGTAATTACGGCAATCTTCTTCATATTTCTTATTTACGAGTATTAAATAAAGACTCTGCAAATTCTTGTCGGTTAAATACTTGCAAATCGTTTATCCCTTCTCCAAGCCCAATATACTTAACCGGAATTTTAAATTGATCGCTAATACCTATAACAACCCCACCCTTTGCGGTACCATCAAGTTTCGTAACGGCAAGATGCGTAACTTGAGTGGCTGCAGAAAATTGTCTAGCCTGTTCAAATGCATTTTGCCCTGTCGATCCATCTAACACAAGAAGCACTTCATGAGGCGCACCGGGAACTACACGCTCCATTACACGCTTAATTTTCGACAACTCTCCCATGAGAGCAACCTTATTATGAAGACGACCTGCAGTGTCAATTATCACAACGTCTGCTTCTGATGCCACTGCCGATGATAGTGTGTCAAACGCAACAGCAGCCGGGTCTGATCCCAATTGTTGCTTAACGATAGGCACATCTGCCCTGCGTGCCCACTCTTCCAATTGCTCTATTGCCGCTGCTCTAAATGTATCTGCAGCACCTAAAACAACCTTATTCCCGGCTTGCTTATATTGATGTGCCAATTTACCAATAGTGGTAGTCTTACCTACACCATTGACACCTACAACCATTATAACATACGGCTTACCGGTCTTGGGTACTGTGAAATCAGCCGATACATCTTCTGTGCCATTTTCGGTCATCAACGCTGAGATCTCTTCATATAGCAAATTATTAAGCTCGTCTGTACCTACGTACTTATCGCGAGCTACTCGCTCTTTCAAACGATCTATTATCTTCAATGACGTTTCTATGCCTACGTCAGATGTTACGAATATTTCTTCGAGCTCATCTAGAAAATCTTCGTCTACTTTCGACTTACCTACGGCTGCACGTTTGATTTTTTCGAAAAAACCTTGTTTTGTCTTTTCGAGTCCTTTATCTAGTGTTTCTTTCTTATCTTTAGAAAAGAAGCTAAAAAATCCCATACTTGGAAATGATTTTATACATTATTTAATATTATGCAAAGTTACGAATAATTCAGTGATTAATGAAATTAATTTTGTAATTTTGTTGCTGATATGCAAACTACAGAAAAAACAATATGCCGTGAGATATCCGACTTATTGGTTAAGCATGGCATAACAGACGTAATTTTAAGCCCCGGCACTCGAAACGCTCCGCTTATAATGGCTGTGACACGAAACCTAAACCTCCGTCATCGCGTGATTATTGACGAGAGGTGCGCTGGTTTCGTCGCTCTCGGTTTAGCTCTTCAAAGCCGCAAACCCGTAGCCTTGATTTGTACTTCAGGTACAGCGATGCTTAATTATACACCGGCGCTCGCCGAAGCTTTCTACAGAGAAGTTCCTATCATTGCCATTACCGCAGATAGACCCGAAGAATGGATCGATCAAGACGATTGCCAAACCATACATCAAAAAGACATGTACGGAAAGATCGTTAAAGCCTCAATCAACATTGATGCCGAGCTACAATCTTCGCCCAAATTGTGGATGGCAAACCGCCAAATAAATGATACTATAATCTCTGCATTATCCGGAAGACCCGGACCCGTACACATCAACGTGCAACTTGATGCTCCTTTAACCAACACTGTGGAGCATGCACAAACCGACTTCAGGAAAATAGACCTTATTGACCCGGAGCCAACAATTAGCACCGCTCAAGCTAGGGCTATTGCATCTCTGCTAGCGCCTCCTACAAAAGTCCTTATTGCTGTCGGATTCAACGCTCCAAACCAAAAATTAAACAGAGCTTTATCAAAATTAGCTAATTTACCTAATGTAGCTATTATTGCCGAAGCTCAGTCCAATGTTTCTGCGTCAAGTGCAATCTTCAATATCGAAAACATATATACTGCGCTCAGCAGCGATGACCTGGCGAAATTAGACCCCGACGTACTTATTACTTTAGGCGGCTCTCTTTTAAGCCAAAACCTAAAACGTCGCATGCGCAATATCCCTGAATTACGGCATTGGCACGTAGGCATCCGCGAAGTATCTGCCGACTGTTTTATGCACTTAGAGCGTCGAATAAACTTGCCCGCCGAAAACTTCATGTCGCAACTCGCCTCCGGCATGCAGCCGTTCAAAAAAGCCAATTCCGAATACAACAAACTCTGGCAATTAGCTGCTAAAAAAGCTGATGACGCCTTTAAACAGTTCATCAGCAGTACTCCATGGTGCGATCTCAAAGCCATTGATTGCATCATCACAAACTTGCCAAGCAAATGCAATTTACAAATTAGCAACGGCACCGCCATAAGATATGTGCAACTTTCTGACTATACCCGATTCCATCGCATCGACTGTAACCGCGGTGTTAGTGGCATTGACGGTTGCACTTCTACTGCCATTGGCGCGGCTATGGCATATAATGGAATGACCGTCTTAATCACCGGAGACATGAGTGCACAATACGATCTCGGAGCTCTCGCTATAAACAACATACCCAACCAATTTCGCATGATTGTCATCAACAATCACGGTGGCGGAATTTTCCGTTTCATTAAACCAACATCGTCGCTACCTGAATGTGATGAATGTTTCGCTGCCAAAGTAAACTTGCCTCTGAAGCATCTGGCTGCCGGATTCGGTTTTAACTATTTCGAAGCCGAAAACGAAAAGCAACTCCTTGAAGCTCTGCCTCTATTCGTTGCCGACAACAATGGCCCCGCAATTTTAAATGTAATAACGTCGGGAGAGCTTAGTGCCGACATTTTCAAACAATTTTCCACAAGAAACAAATACAACTCAAAATAAAATATATTATGACTCGTGACTGGAAAACCATCAAAGAATATAGCGATATTCTGTTCCAATTTTACAATGGTATCGCTAAGATAACCATCAACCGCCCTGAAGTTTACAACGCTTTTCGCCCTCAAACAAACGCTCAAATGCTCGATGCTATGAGCTATTGTCGCGACCACAGCGAAATTAAAGTTATTGTACTTACAGGCACCGGCGACAAAGCTTTCTGCTCTGGCGGTGACCAAAACTACAAAAGCCGCGGAGGTTATAGAGATGAAGATGGCACTCCTCGCTTAAACGTGCTCGATTTGCATAAAGCTATCCGCTCTATCACAAAACCCGTGATCGCTATGGTTAACGGTTACGCTATTGGTGGCGGCAACGTACTAAACGTCGTTTGCGACCTCTCTATCGCTTCCGAAAACGCCATTTTCGGCCAAACCGGGCCTAAAGTCGGAAGTTTCGATGCCGGTTTCGGTTCTTCATACTTAGCTCGTTGTGTGGGCCAAAAGAAAGCTCGCGAAATTTGGTTCTTATGCCGCCAATACAGCGCTGCTGAAGCTCTCGAAATGGGCATGATTAACAAAGTTGTGCCTTTCGACAAATTGGAAGACGAAGTTGTTGATTGGTGCGAAACCATAATGAAACGCAGTCCGTTCGCTATACGCATGATTAAGCGCGCTTTAAATGCCGAATTGGATGGTCAACACGGCCTTATGGAATTTGCCGGCGACGCTACTCTAATGTACTACTTAATGGACGAAGCTCAAGAAGGAAAAAATGCATTCCTTGAGAAAAGAGATCCCGATTTCGATAAATTCCCTCAATTCCCGGGCTAATCATGTTACGTGCTCAATGGAAAGCGTATCGACTAAACTTTAAATTTGAAGCGCGTACTTCACGCGCTTCAATGTTGTTTAAAGATACATACTTCGTTAAGGTTTGGGATGATGAAAATACCAACCTTTCAGGCATTGGCGAATGTGCTCTTTTTAAAGGCCTGAGTGCGGAAGACAATGCTAATTACGAAAACATACTATCCGAATGGTGCCTAAACCCTAGCAACGCATTACCCAACGTCAGTTCAATACGATTTGGACTTGAAACCGCTATTGCCGATTTAAATAATGGCGGCAAAGGTATTATCGCCCCTAACAGCAATTGGATTAAGGGCAATAACGGCATTGCTATAAATGGGCTCATATGGATGGGCGATAAAGACCTAATGCTCCATCGCATTAATGAAAAACTTAACGACGGCTTTAAATGCCTCAAAATGAAAATTGGTGGCATTAACTTCGACGACGAAGTCGAATTGTTGCATTACATTCGAGAGCACTTCCCTTCTGACAAACTGGAAATACGACTGGACGCTAACGGCTCTTTCTCTCCTGATAATGCTTTAAAACGTTTAGAAACTCTTTCTCGTTTTGACATCCATTCTCTTGAGCAACCAATAAAAGCCGGTCAAATAAAAGAGATGTCGCATATATGCAAAAATTCACCCATAGCCATCGCTTTAGACGAAGAATTAATTGGCGACACCAACTCTAATGAAAAGTATAGCCTCTTAAACGAGATACATCCTCAATACATCATTTTAAAACCCGCTCTATGCGGAGGCCTGTCTGGAGCTGACGATTGGATTCATGCCGCAAATAAACTTAATATTGGCTGGTGGGCTACTTCTGCCCTCGAATCAAATATCGGTCTTAACGCCATTGCACAATGGATTAGCACTAAAAATACCGATATGCGTCAAGGCTTGGGAACGGGCGAATTGTATCACAATAATTTTGATAGCCCAATATATCGACAGGGTGAACAGCTTTTTTTCAACCCTAACAAAAGCCGTGCTGAAGTGTCATTCGAATGATAATTTCATAAAAGATGTAAAATTTTAAATTTATTTTTTCACTGAATTTATCTGCTAATTATATAGCAAATCAATACGTTAAATACAATATTTCGATAGCGCACAACTCGCAGCTGTAACCAAGAATAGCGCCAGCTATTGCACAGTCCAAAAATTATACCTAACTTTGCATCGCAAACGACAGAAAAACGAGAGAAAACGTTTTAGTTGTCAGCTAGGAGAGGTGGCAGAGTGGTCGATTGCGGCGGTCTTGAAAACCGTTGAAGGTAAC
>CAZJEA010000067.1:0-11865 GCA_964544895.1 uncultured Bacteroides sp.
TTTCTAATAATTTCGAGCTGTTTCTAACCCCTTATTTGCCGATGCAGAAGCGGGAAAATATTGTATGGAGAAGTGTGTCTGAGGAGATATCTCCTGTTATTGTACTTAATTCGTGTATCGTTTGTCGCACATCTTGCGCTACCAAATCTCCTGGTATATTGTTTGACAACCCTTCAATAACCAATTCCGACGATTTTTCTGCCGCTTTAAGTGCTTGCGCATGTCGCAAATTTGTTATTAACACGTCGCCGGCACTAGCAATTTTTAAAGTAGCAAAACGATTCAACTCGTCTACCAATTTCTCTACTCCTTGACCTGTTAAAGCCGACAACAAAATTATCGGTGTCCCTTTAGGTAATATTTCAAGTAGCTTTTCTTTTGTACGCTTTGGATCTGAAATATCAGTTTTATTGACTACACAAATAATATGTGAGCCTGTCTTAATTGCCAAATCTACGGTTTTCCGATTTATCTCATCACCGGCATCAAGCACCAATATTGTAACACTTGCTATCGACATCGCCTTGTGAGAGCGTTCAATACCAATCTTTTCTATTGGATCATTGGTCTCGCGTATGCCTGCAGTATCCATCAACCGAAAAATATTATCTCCTATAGTTATTGTGTCCTCAACTACATCTCGAGTGGTGCCATGTATATTGCTAACTATAGCCTTATCTTCGCCAACAAGAGCGTTCAGCAACGACGATTTTCCTGCGTTAGTATCGCCAACTATCGCAATAGGAATGCCGTTTTTAATCGCACTTCCTGCATCAAACGATCTATGCAAACGAGTCACTTCTGCATTAATTTGCTTAGCTATATCTATAAGCTTAGCTCGCGATGCAAATTCAACATCTTCCTCCGAAAAATCCAATTCAAGTTCAAGCAACGATGCCAATTCAATCAGCTGTTCTCTCAGACTCGACAACCGACTTGATATACCGCCTCTCATTTGCGAAATAGCGATGCGATGTGCCGCTCTGCTCTGCGAGGCTATCAAATCTGCCACTGCTTCTGCCTGAGCCAAATCCATTTTCCCAGCGGTAAATGCCCTGCGCGTAAATTCTCCGGCTTCAGCCAATCGTGCACCGTTTGATATGAGTGATGATATCAATTCCGACTGTATATATGTCGACCCATGCACCGATATCTCAATCACATCTTCTCCGGTAAACGAATTCGGGCCTTTAAATAGCGTTACCACAGCTTGATCCAAATCATTCCCATTACGATCTAACACCGTGCCAAGATGCGCTGTATGTGAGCCTATTGTTGCCAGATCTTTACCTTTCCAAATTTTGCCAACAATATTTATAGCATTAACGCCCGAAACTCGAACCACTGCTATTCCCCCTACCCCGGGAGCAGTAGATATGGCACAAATCGTATCCAGATTGTCTATTATTTTAGTCGTGACCATAATGTGAAATTACATTGCGATTCAACTTCATTTTCTATATCATCCGGAAGTTCTGAAAAGAAATCAAAACCCGTCACTCGTTCAACTTCGTCAACGCTAACTGCAGCTTTCTGCATTCCTCCTTCAACCTTGCTATTAGGCATAATAAAGCCTATGGCACGAGGCGGATTTGCATAAGGTGCAAGCACAACTTTGAAATAGCGCGATGGCACTGAAACCTTAGTCTCACCAATAGTTTTTGTAATACGATCTGTTAGCACCGGACCACACACTATGATAATTGCCGAATCTCTATCTGCCCAACTACGACACTTATCTTCAAGTTTTCCCCATGCACCACTATTTAGAGCCGATACTTGAGGACTCATATTTGTCAGATAAAAGCAAGCTTCCATCGAAGCGGCACTCCACTTCATATCTGCCGAAGGAGCCATATGTCCACGGTCATAACCTGATCCTCTGTAATCTGCCAAGGTCGCACAACCGTCTATATTCAAATCCGGTGCAAAATTATTGCTTCTAGGTTCAGTCCCCTTTGTTTCTTCTCTTGTCAGTTCCCATGCCACCCAGTTCGGTTGATGGTGCTTTTTGTTAAATGACACTATAAATCCAGGATATTCTATAATCTGTTCAACAGTTCCTTCCGGCACTATCACCTCACAAAGGTTCTCCGAATATGAAGTCTCTATTTTAGTGTTATTCGTCGCTTTCCGCTCATTTGCACACGACTTATTCATATCCATCCATCCTGCAACAACAATTGCAATACAGACTATGAATAGTATTGTTTTAATAGGAAATGACGATTTACGTTTGCGTCGACGGGCCATAGCAATTCTTTACTTTTTATTATAATATTCATAATTTACATCCCACAAAAACAAGGGATGTGCGGGCATTGATGTTCCGGCTGCACAACGATTTTGCTGCTCTATGATTTTCATCACTTGTGCTCCATCTATTTTGTGCTTACCTACTTCTATTAACGTGCCTACTACGGCTCTTACCATATTACGCAGAAACCTATCAGCACTAATCTCAAAATAATATCTGTTTTCGTCAAATTTAATCCACTCCGCTTTTCGCAAATCGCAAATATTTGTTTTCACATCTGTATGCAGTTTCGAGAACGAAGTAAAATCGCGTCTGCCAAGCATTTCCTTAGCTGCCGCATTCATTAAATCAAAATCCAGATTTTCTGGAGCTCGCCACGATAGCGGATACACAAACGGATCGTCATTCGTATGTACAAAATAACGATACGTGCGATTTGTCGCATCAAACCTCGCGTGCGCGTCATCTGGCACTCGAACTATTTCATTTATAGTTATATCCGGCCTACACAACGCTCCCAACGACCGTTTTAAGCCATTTATCTCTTCTTGCGTAAACTGTTTATCTACGTCAAAATGTGCAATCATGCACTTGGCATTCACACCCGCATCCGTTCTACCGGCCCCTACAATTGGAGTCTGGCATCGCAACAATGTAGTCAATGCTTCTTCAACCACCTGCTGCACGCTTATTTGATGCGGTTGCACCTGCCAACCATGATAGCGAGCTCCCCTAAAACTTAGATTTATGAAATATCTCACGTTTTAAATCTATATTTTTAGTCTTTCTCCAAATACGTATATCCATACAACCCGGATCTATAAGTAGATAGGAAATCCCTACCCTCTTCTGGTGTAATGGAGCCGGCTTTCATACATGCAGTAACCCACGATTCCACGTTTCGCGCCAATTTTTTCGGTGAATATTGCACATAGTCAAGAACTTCAGCAACAGTCTCACCATCAATCAGTTGACCTATTTCATATGAATCTTTACTTACACTTATATGCACCTCATTAGTGTCGCCAAACAAATTGTGCATATCGCCTAAGATCTCTTGATATGCGCCTACTAAAAATACTCCGATATAGTATGTTTCGCCTTGCTTAATCGTATGCACCGGTAGAGCGCCAATCGTGTCATGTTGAGATATAAAATTCGCTATCTTTCCATCCGAATCACAAGTTATATCTTGTATCGTACACGTGCGGGTGGGCTTCTCGTCTAGACGCGAAATTGGCATTATCGGAAATATCTGATCTATTGCCCATGCATCTGGCAACGATTGAAACAACGAGAAGTTACAGAAGTATTTCTCCGGCAACATTTTTGCTATCTTTCGCAACTCTTCTGGCGCATGTTTCATCGACGACGAAATCTCTCCAACTTCGCGAGCCACACTCCAAAACAGTTTCTCAATCTGAGCGCGAGTGCCTAAATCGAGCAACCCTAAGCTAAACAAGTCTAATGCTTCTTCTCTTATTTGCAGCGCATCGTGCCAACTTTCAAAAAGACGAGGTTGACTAAGTTTATCCCATATATCATAAAGTTCACGCGACAATTCGTGCGCATCTTCGGGCAACTCATCATTCTCATGCCACATCGGCAATCCTGCTGTTTCCAACACCTCAAATACCAATATCGAGTGGTGTGCTGTCAACGATCGTCCACTTTCAGTTATAACATTGGGTTGTTTCAAATTATTCTTTACACACGCATCAACTATTGCTGATACCGCATCGTTGGCATACTCTTGTATCGAATAATTCATCGAACTTTCACTCGCCGATGATCGAGTACCATCATAATCAACACCTAGACCGCCACCTATGTCTATAAAGTCTATATCGAAACCCATTTTACTTAACTGTACGTAAAATTGTGTGGCTTCTCTCAACGCATTTTTAATATGGCGTATCTTTGTAATTTGGCTACCTATGTGAAAATGCACAAGCTTTAGACAATCTTTCAGATTGCGCTTTTCTAGTATATCTAAAGCTTCTAGCAGCTCTGAAGAGTTTAACCCGAACTTACTCTGATCTCCACCGCTTTCAACCCATTTACCTGCACCATTACTTGAAAGTTTGATGCGGATTCCTATATTAGGTCTTATCTTCAAACGTTTCGCGATGTCGGCTATCAAACGCAGTTCATTTAGCTTCTCTACTACAAGATATATTCTCCTTCCCATCTTTTGGGCAAGAAGGGCCAATTCTATATAATTTTCATCCTTATAGCCATTGCATATCACTAGTGCATTGTCTGCTATATTTGTTGCTAATACAGCATGAAGCTCGGGCTTTGAGCCTGCCTCTAACCCTATATTAAATTTCTTACCATGAGTTACTATTTCCTCGACCACCTGACGCATCTGATTTACCTTGATCGGATATATCATATAATTACGCGCAGTATAGTCATATCTCACTGCTGCTTCTTTAAAACATTTCGATATTTTTTCTATACGGTTGTCGAGAATGTCGGGAAAGCGTAGCAAAACAGGCGATGTCATATCGCGTATTTGCAACTCATCCATCACATCTTTGAGGTCAACCGAAGCATAGCCTTCGCGTGGAGTCACTGCTACATGCCCTTTTTCATTGATTGAAAAATAGTTACGGCCCCAACCGGCGATATTATAAAGCTCGGCACTATCTTCTACGCGCCATTTTCTCATCGGCATTTGTGTTAATTCTATTTTTTAGTGGTTGTACAAAAAGGTGTAAATGCAAGAGCTATAAAAAACTTTAGCATACAAAATTACGAAAAAACTACGACACTTTATGCTTATTATATATATTATTGCTACTTTTGCCTATATTTTTACTATTCATATACCATACTTTTTATCATGGCACGTCATAATCAAATTGGCTCTTGGGGCGAAAATTTAGCCTGTGAAACTCTTATCGCTGACGGTTGCGCTATCGTTGACCGTAATTGGCGTAGCGGTCATTATGAAGTCGATATTATTGCTATGAAAGGCAATCGAATCATATTTGTTGAGGTAAAAACTCGAACTAACCCGCTCGATGACCCTGTCGCTGATGTCACTCGCCAAAAAATGAGACGAATTGTCTGCTCCGCAAATGCCTATGTACAAATGTACAACATCCCACACGAAATTCAATACGACATCATTGCTATTACCGGGAATCCTCACGATTACAAAATTGAGCACATAAAAGATGCTTATTTCCCTAATCTACGCACATACCGATAGCATAACCGTACGCTTTCACATTGCCACACTCACGTCAACAATCATAAATTCATATCTACTCCCGTATCTATTCCACTATTTTTTATCGTTCTGCTATTTTTATTCATTGAGCGACCAAAGTTAAAACGATATGTAGCGCTAAGAAGCACCAAATTAGCACACTTTCTTATATCCACCCAATCTTCAGTCGTATATGCCGGCGTATTTGCCCATGAGTGATATTGGCTACCTCGTTTTGTAAAAAGATTGACTGCTGTTGCTCTAAAATACCAATTACGATACTTGTACTGAGCAGAAATACTATTCCATCTCTCCGGTCTGCTAAATGTATTTCCTGACAATGAATAGAACGGATACAATGTGTATTGGGTAGTTAATGTAAAGTCAGTGAACGATAGCGCTGCATATATACTCCCGAATCCAAAGCTATATGAATCATTCCAATTATAACGTTTCAACCTATAGTCACACCATCCCGCATCTAAACCTAAATTAAGATGATTAAATAAGTTGCGATATACAAATTCACCTTCAACACAGAATGCACTATTATATTTACCGTTTTCACTTTTGCCGATAAATTTATTTTTGTATTGACTTAATGCATCTGAAATGTAGGTATAGTCATAATATATCGGATTAAAAGTCCGACTATAGCCCACAGTTAACAAACTAACAAAGCTCTTGCCATAATACTGAGCTCTAACTTGATTTTTAAACAATGTAGACGGCTTTATATCTACATTCCCCGTACGTAAAATAAAGTCATTTACACTTTGCATAATAGTACTTTGGCTCTCCGTACCCGGCATTGATGGATCATAAAGTAGCATATAGGAAAGAGAAAACGGATTTGTCACATTATATGTGAGATTTAAAGAGCCCTTTGCTCTAGCTGCTTTTTTTTGGTCTGCTCCATTTGATGACATAAACGCTTTAAATCCAACACTGCCATTATATGTCAACTTATTAAACAACCGTCCGGACAATTGCCCATAAACAAATAAATTGTTTATTCCAATTCTACTATTTTCAGCCGCTCCGTTTTCGGCAAAGTCTGTTATAGCTCGATTATAGCTATCCGAAACCCCCAAATAAACAGTGTGGTTATTTAATCTTAGGCTATATTTTGCTTCTCCACCCAGGCGCCACGATTCGTTACTTGTATTCGTATTTATGATTGTTTTTTCCAGCCCATTGGCATAATCTCTTGTAAACTTTCCATCGTTAAACATGCCAAATGCATTAACTTCTATGGTTTGGTTTTCATGAAGCTTTTGTTGAAAATACACATCACACGTCGGACTTTTCAATTTGGCACTACGTTCCGTATTAGCTTGCGATGATACAACAGCTCCATTATAATTTTGAGAAACATTAGCCAAATCGTTTAAATCTTGCTTATATAGATTCCCTGATATATCAAATGACACGAGAGTCTTATCTCCGGGTTTAAACGTATAATCAAGTACCAGATTATTGTTCGTATAAGCAAACTGTCCGGGAAGTCCTTCCGATACACGGGTTATATCGACAGTTTCACCACCGATAAAGTGTTCTTTCTGGCTCACTCTCCTATTGTTGTAATCGCGATGTGAAATATCATAGTTTACATTCCACTCTGACTTGCCTTTATAATACGTTATACCAATATTCCCGCCAATATTGTCTGTAGTGACAGCTGAATTAATATTAGCGACAAACGAACCTCCGTCTGCACGCGGCTTAAGCACAAAGTTAATAGCCGGACGGTCTCCGAATCTCATTTGGGGATTATCATAATACTCAATACGCTGTATGTTTGAATTATTTAGTCCTAGAATCCTCGATAATGACACTTTTCTCCCATTAATCATATATTCAGGTGCCAATCCATTAACCGACACTTGGTTAAGACTTTCTATAACCTTTAATCCGGGGAGACTAAATTGCAAATGCTCTAATAGATTTATCGAAGATGCATTTTGCGACAAATCGCGTTGCGACGGATAAACTATATATTTGTCAGGCGTTTGTATGGGATTACTTGTTGCGGCAACTGTAACTTCATTTAATTGTACTGTAGCTCGTTTGAGTGGTAAATCTCCAATATCTGTTAACCCTTCCGGTATACCACGAAGTGTCATCCTCAACGTATCGTAACTTTCGCTATGATAAACCATAACATTTAGTACACTATCTGACACATCACACGAGGTGAATCGTCCTGATTGATCTGCCTGAACCCCTATGACTACTCGATTCATCTCATTCCTTGCCAAAAACACAGCTCCGCGCAGCGGCTTTTTTAGTTGTTCATCGATAATCCGGCCGGTTATACTATAGGCATGAACAAATTGCACATTGCTCGCAATCAACAATAATAACGCAATTCTTTTAAATATTTTCGAGCATAATTGATAATGAGAACAAAACATTGTGATGTATTTTTAAGGTATCTATCCAATTTGATTTTTCTGGCACAAAGTTAGGTGTCACTAGTCAAAAGCACTCTTTTTTATGTGCGAAAAGTGTGCGAAAAGTCCATTCGCACACCTTTAATACTGTCGAAAATCATTCGATCATTCCTTATAGACAACAAATTAGATCATTTATCATTGATGAGTCTATTCGTTCTCCTAATATAATCTCACATAGATGTTTCCTACGATACGATATCGTTCCCTTTGTGCGTCCTAAAAGAATTGTTAGCTCTCCGGGCGATATTCCGCACTTAATTAGCAAAACCGTATTGTAGTCTTGACGTTTTAGTGTATTTCCCACCAATAACTGAAGATTTCTTTTAAAGGATGGTGAACTGGCTATTACCACCGATTCAAGCTTTTCCCACATCGGGCTTTGCTCTGGTATCGTTTTGTCATTTGCGATATATAGCTGTATTTGCTTATACACGTCTGACTCTAATATAATTGGTGATATTGTTGCATGTGTCTGTTTTAGTTCTGCTATATTTTTAAGCTGAATTTTTAGTCGAGCTCTCAAGTCGGCAACGCTATTTGAATCTATCACTTGAGGCGTACCGTTTTCACCCTTCGCTATCGAATTTTGTATGCTTTCAAGTTCAAGTATAGTCGAATTTAACGATAATAGTAAGTTCTTACGCTTATACTGGACCAACAAAATTATAATTAACAGAATTAGCACTAATATACTTAATGCCATAGACACTTTTATATATCGATTTTTCGTGTTTTCTGCATTTTGTCGTTCGCGTTGCTGTAATGTATAATTATATGATGATATTTGATCTACTATTTGTTGCGATTCTAGTCTATTGTAATCATCTTCGACCGAGAAATAAAAGTTCTTAATATACCCCTTAATTGAATCTTTCGGAATATATTCGGTCAACGCGTCAGAAAAGATATTGCGATATCCGCTTTTAACATTGTCTTGATATTTGCTATGAACAAGCTTATCTGCAAACATATATGCACTATCATTCTTTCCGGCGGCAAGATAAATATCAGACGAATATGCAAGCGCAACATTCCGCTGCATTGGCCTTACTTTTTCGGGTATATCTCGAATTAATGAAATGGCAGTGTCTATGTTATTCTTCTTTAAAGCAATGGCGGCTTGGTACATTTGCATATGCGCCACATCTTGTTCTGATAGATTTTTTGCCCATTCCTTGGCTATTGAAATGTGCTTCGAAGCTAGTTCTAAACTATCTTGATGAAAATATATTGCTCCCAATAATTGATGATCGTAGGCTACGTTAAACGTATCATTGAGAAGACAATCAATCTGTATTGCTCTTTTTAAGTACGGTATTGCTTGTGAATACAATCTCAGACTATTTAATCGGCGTGCCAATTGGCTAAGAACATTTCCTTTAAGACGTACTTTCCCCGATTCGTTATCCGAAATATTATTCAACGCTTCTTGAAAATAGTTTATTGCTGTTGGATAGTCTCCTAAATCACTATATACACGCCCTCCGTAATATAACGCTTCGGCATATCTTTGAGTCTTCGGATGTCTGGCTTCATAATCTATTACTTTTAATATCAAACTATCTGATGTATGCGTGATATACGCTTTGTCTGAAACCTTCACAGAAAGAAAGTCATAAAAATGCTTATCCTCATCTGTTAATGGTGCATACTCAATTGCATTAAGTGAATCTATTGCTCTTTCAGGCGAACTTTCTGCCATTAATGCTATATTTGTCAAACGCTCATCCGGTTCTTTATTTATACAACTTACTATGCATAACAATATGAACAAACTTATTTCTATGCGGTGAATCATTACTATTTGTAGATTTTCATTGTTTTTATGGCAATAGTCATTCCGTCATGGTAAGTATGCACAGAACGCCTATTCATTTTCATTATTTTTTCAAGACCGTTGCCTCGCTTATATTGCAAAGTTAAGCAAAAGTTTTAAATCTAACATCATTGATGATCCTATTTGTTTTTATGGCTTTATCTCTTGGCCTAAATCTTCACCGTTGCACGTGCTAGTTCGCTTTTTTGGCTAACCATTTTCTAATCGGTCTATCATAAAACTTAAAGCACAACCATGCAAACGCCACATTCCAAACGCACACCATTAGCGTCTCAAACCACGTCGTCTGCAAACTTACTCTTCCGGTATCTATCATCCATGCATAAAACATATACATCACCGGATAGTGTGTTATGTACAACGGAAATGATATATCTCCCAATAATTTACATACTCGCGACGAAAACGCTCCTTTAACCGTTCCCGACGCTCCTAGCAATATTACACACGGAAACACCATTGCAATAACTAATATTTCATACACTCCATTCAGCGACACAACGCCTTCACTTGTCAAATTTGGCACTAGAAATATCAGCAATAATACTACCGAGCACTTCCAAAATGCGCCCCGCACTATCCTTGATTTAAAATTCCTTGACACCAACATGCCTAATGTAAAAGGAAACAACATACGCAATAGCCCTGAGAAAAAGCCATAATCCAACAACGACCACCCTACTCCAATATTTCCATAACCCGAGCAGTCAAATATGGCAAATGCGCCCCACGCTATGCCGAGCAAAGCCACCAACGTGCTCAGCCATCTATTCGTCAACCGTCTTATAAACAATGCGTACAATATATTGCCTATATATTCAAAAAACAACGACCACGCCGGGCCATTCAACGAAAATGCCTCACCATTTCCACGAACATCCATAACACTTCCCGGCACTGCTGGAATAAAAAACAAAGCGCACAATAATGCAAGCATTACCGCTGATGCCGCTATATGTGTGCCATCCCATTGCGTGCTACCTTGCATAAAAAAGCATATCACTCCCCATACTGCCCCTAACACGACCATTGGATGCAACCGTATAAGTCTTCGTTTGAAAAATCCTGGTAAGCTCAAACTTCTACCTAGTCTATCATCGTATGCATAAGCTATTACAAAGCCCGATAGCATGAAGAAAAAGTCCACAGCTAGATATCCATGATTTATTCCATCTATAACTGCTGCTCCCGACGCAAATGAAAATCCTTCATGCACATGATACCACATCACCAATAACGCTGCGACTCCTCGCAGTCCATCTAAAATCTCATAATGTGGCTTACTATCGACAAACGCGCTTACTCCTAACGATCTTTCTGACTTCATAACATTTTCAAAAATTTGCTCAACTATCATCAACCCGACAATAATCAATCGCAAAGATACAAAACTCGAACAAATGCCACAACCCATCATTCTAAACCTTATGAAAATCCGCCCAATCCGTTAAAAAAAATAACCTATGTTAATTCGCACCACTTGCATAATTAGTGTGTTTTTTCACTCCGACCCATATTAACTTTGCATCAAAATCGAAAAAAACTATGTTCGCACAAATCAAATGTCGCAGACGCGACACAAACCTTCCGCCCACCGATCATACCTACCACTTCCGCAAGTGGCTCGGGCGCAACCTGTCCAAACGCGAACATTTTGTCATCAACGCGTTAGAGCGCCGACGTCGTAAAGGCACTATCAAAGTACACATCATCGACAAACCCGGCCAAAACTCACGCAACATCATCATCGCCTACATCCAATACCTCGGGACACTATATCCGCTGCGCGTCGCCGTCGTCTACGACGAGACAAAGAAACAAGCACGCGAAGTCTGCCGATCGCTCCCCATCGAAGCCTATCCCGCTTCCGTCAAGCGACCAAACACATGCAGAGGCATGAACTACGACATCGCGCTAATCTTGAATCCACCAGCGCGCTACCTTCCCGACATCTTCGCCACCGTCTGGCCCGTCGTCGGCGACTACTACCTCGGATGCGCACTAATCGTGCTTACCACACCACCGCCGCATCCCAAACTCAAAGGCCGTAATCGCTACGTCTACCCCGAGATGGCACCTTTCTACTACG
>CAZJEA010000068.1:0-11824 GCA_964544895.1 uncultured Bacteroides sp.
ATTCATTATACCCTTCACGATACCCCCACTGAAATTCTACTGAGCTAAAAATGGTCATTTCGCAGGAAAACGAAATGACCATTTTTTTGCAAGTATATATGATAGGTCTACGATTTGCTCTTTAGATATGCGTGGATAGCTGCAGCAGTGTCGCGTCCTGATGCTATGCAACGCACTACCAGAGATGCTCCGGTTGATGCATCGCCCGCTGCAAACACCCCTTCTACTGAGGTCTTATGGTCGTTAACCTTGATGTTACTGCGACTGTCTTTTTCTAAACCGAGTTGTTCTATCAGAGCCTGTTCCGGATGTACAAATCCCATTGCCAATAGCACCAACTCTGCTTTTATTGTGCTCACATTGCCGGTATGAATCAAATTCATTCTGCCGCTATTGGCATCTTTTTCCCATTTCACTTCTTCAACTTCTACGGCTGTTAGTTTACCATTTTCGCCTATAAATTTTCGCGTGTCGAGCAACCATTTTCGCTCGCATCCTTCTTCGTGTGAGCTGGTTGTCTTTAACACAACGGGCCAATATGGCCATGGCGTATCCGGATTCTCTCCAACCGGAGGTTTGGGCATTATCTCTATTTGTGTAACTGAGCGCGCGCCTTGGCGGTTTGCTGTTCCTACGCAGTCACTTCCTGTGTCTCCACCTCCAATTACCAGCACATTCTTGCCTTTTGCGGTGATACGTTGTCCTTTCTCTATCTCTGCTCCGGCAACCACTCGGTTTTGCTGCTGCAGTAACTCAAGTGCGAAATGCACGCCTTGCAACTCGCGACCTTCAACGTTTAAATTGCGTGGCACACCTGCTCCGATTGCTATGCAGATTGCATCATAGTCTTTGCGTAGCTGCTCTATTGTTATATCTTTGCCTATCTCGGTGTTGCACACAAACTCTATGCCTTCTTCTTTGAGCAACTCTACGCGTCTGTCTATAACATGCTTGCTCAGCTTAAAATCTGGTATGCCTAGTCGTAACAACCCTCCGGGAGCTTCATTCTTCTCATAAACGGTCACATTGTGCCCTTTTTTGTTCAGTCGTGTGGCACATGCTAAACCTGCTGGTCCTGAGCCTATGATTGCTACTTTGTACGATGTGCGCTTTGCCGGTGGACATGCATTCACAAGCCCTTCGTCAAAGGCTCTCTCTGCTATGGCACATTCATTTTCGCGTATGGTTACCGGCTCATGTGTGCGATTTAGTACACAACTCTTTTCGCACAATGCCGGACAAATTCTTCCCGTAAATTCCGGAAAATCATTTGTCGTTGTGAGCAATTGATATGCGCGCTCTATGTCGTTTCGCCACAGCCTGTCTTGCCACTCCGGTTGCTTGTTCCCTAACGGACAGCTCCAGTGGCAAAATGGCACACCACAGTCCATGCAGCGCGATGCTTGCAAGCGCCGGTCTTCGGCGTTCAGTATCTGCTCAACTTCGCTATAATCTCTAATGCGGTCACCTATTGAGCGATAACCGGCTTCTTTTCTCTTTATCGTGAGGAATGCTTTTGGGTTTCCCATTTTTCAAATCTTTTTAATGCGTTACTAATCGTTTTCTAGTTGCATAATCTTTGAGTTGAGTTTTTCCATCTTCTCTTCATGTAGCACTTTCTTATATTCGTAAGGTATTACTTTTATAAATTGTGTTACATATTCTTGCCAATTCTCCAGCATTTGTGCTGCCAGTGGGCTTCGTGTATATTTGTAATGGTTGCTTATTAGCATATACAACTCACGGTTATCTGACATATCTTCTATAAGTGACAACTCCACCATCTCCATATTGCAGAAGTAGTCGAAGTCTCCTTTCGGATTCCATACATACGCTATACCGCCACTCATGCCGGCTGCAAAGTTGCGCCCTGTCGATCCTAACACCACTGTGCGTCCTCCGGTCATATACTCACAGCAGTGATCGCCTACGCCTTCTACTACTGCTATCGCCCCCGAATTGCGCACACAGAAACGTTCACCAACGCGACCATTTATATACAACTCGCCTGATGTTGCTCCGTAGAGTATCGTGTTTCCGGCTATGATGTTATCTTGTGGCGCAAACGTTGTCCCAACCGGTGGTACTATCACTATTTTACCACCCGACAAGCCTTTGCCTACATAGTCATTGGCATCGCCTTCCAATCTGAATGATATGCCATGTGCCAAAAATGCACCAAAGCTTTGTCCGGCTGATCCTCTGAATGTGCAGTTTATAGAGTTGTCGGTTAGTCCGTTGTTCCCGTATTTAGTAGCAACAACACCTGAAAGCATTGCACCTACCGAACGGTTGATGTTCGTTATCGGGAACTCCAGTTCTACAGGCATTCGTGTTTCTATTGCTGCATAGCTTCGTGCTATTAATTGTTGATCTAGCACTTTGTCTAAATCTATGCCCGGTGACGACACGTATTTTATCGCATTAGTCTTGCTCTCTTTCGGGAAATAAATGATGTTTGAGAAATCAAGACTTTGTGTCTTCGATGCGTGTTGTCCTTCTTTGATCGTCAGCAAATCACTGCGCCCTATAATCTCATCTAATGAGTGCACGCCTATTTCTGCTAATGTCTCGCGTATCTCTTGCGCCAAAAATTTAAAGAACGTTACAACGTATGCCGACCTACCCATAAAGCGTTTACGCAATTCCGGATTTTGTGTCGCTACACCAACCGGGCACGTGTTCTTATGGCATTTGCGCATCATCACGCAGCCCAAAACTATCAATGCTGATGTCGCAAAACCAAATTCTTCTGCGCCCAACATAGCCATAATAATCACATCGCGCGCTGTTTTCAGCTGCCCGTCAACTTGCAATTTCACATTGCCGCGCAGATTATTAAGCACTAATGTTTGCTGTGTCTCTGCCAATCCTATTTCTGATGGCAATCCTGCGTATCTTATTGAGCTCGCCGGAGATGCTCCGGTGCCTCCTTCGGCTCCACTTATGGTTATCAAATCGCTTTTCGCTTTGGCTACTCCGGCGGCTATTGTCCCGATGCCACTCTCTGATACCAATTTCACGCTCACCGTAGCGCGCGGATTCACATTCTTCAAATCAAAGATTAGCTGTGCCAAATCTTCTATCGAATATATGTCGTGGTGTGGGGGAGGTGAGATCAATGATATGCCCGGTATCGAGTGTCGTGTCTTGGCTATAACCTTATCTACTTTAAAGCCCGGCAATTGTCCTCCTTCGCCCGGTTTTGCCCCTTGTGCGATTTTTATCTGTATCTCATCGGCATTAACCAAATATTCGGCTGTGACACCAAAACGTCCCGACGCCACTTGCTTGATTGCGCTTCGTGCCGAGGTCCCGTCTTCGCGCGGTTTGAATCGCTCTGCATCTTCACCGCCTTCGCCGGTGTTGCTGCGTGCTCCTATTTGGTTCATAGCTATACCTAGCGCTTCGTGCGCTTCACGGCTGATTGACCCAAAAGACATCGCACCGGTAACAAAACGATGCATGATGTTTTCTATTGGCTCTACGTCCTCAACAGGTATGGCATCTCCGCGTTTATAATCTAAGAAGTCTCTTATGAATATTGGCTTGGGCTTGTTATCTACCAAGCTCGTAAATTCCTTAAATTTCTTGTAGCTCCCAAGTCTTGTTGCAAGTTGTAAGGTCGCTATAGTTTCCGGATTCCAAGCGTGCTGCTCTCCATCTTTGCGGAATGAGTACACTCCTTGGTTCGCTAACGGTGCTTGCACGTCAAATTCTTCATCAAAACCACGGTCGTGCGATGCTAATATATCGCGGCTAAGGTCCTCTAATGTAAGGCCTCCTATTTTACTAACCGTAGTACCGAAGTATTTACTACACAATTCTTCACTCAATCCAACTGCTTCAAATAGCTGTGCTCCTTTGTAGCTGGTGAGTGTCGATATTCCCATCTTTGACATCACCTTGAGCAAGCCTTTGTCAATGGCTTTAATGTAGTTCTTTACTGCTGTGTCAAAGTCCAGTTGTATTTCTTTCTCGTTTACAAGCTGATTTATTACCGCAAATGCAAGATACGGATTCACTGCACTTGCACCATAGCCCGACAGCAACGCAAAGTGCATTGTCTCTCTTGCGTCTGCAGTCTCTATTATTAACGCTATCTGCACACGCTTTTGCTTATCTATGAGGTGGTGGTGCACTGCCGATGTTGCCAACAACGATGGTATAGGCGCATGGTCTTTGTCTACTCCGCGGTCGCTAAGCACAATGTAGTTGCATCCTTCGTCTACGGCCTTTTCTGCCTCTTCGCAAAGATTTTTTATGCCTGCCTCCAATCCGGCGGCTCCATCTTTAACCGCAAAAATCATCGGCAATTTGCGAGTGTTAAAGCCTTTGTATCGTAAATTACATAGCAAGTCTAGCTCGCGGTTAGTCAGTATCGGTCGCTTTAATTCTACCATCTTGCACAAATCGGGCGACGGCTCTATCAAATTCAAATTCACTGCGCCGATATAGCTGTCCAAACTCATCACCAACTCCTCGCGCAGCGGGTCTATTGGCGGGTTGGTAACTTGTGCAAAGTGTTGGCGGAAGTAGCTAAACATAAGCTGTGACCTATCGCTGAGTATTGCCAACGGCGTGTCATTACCCATAGAGTTCACCGGCTCTTTACCCTCCGATACCATTGGCGTGATTATACGCTCAACTTCTTCTCTATTATACGAAAATGCTTGCAGCAAACGTGCAAAGTCTTTTACTGTATTTTCTACTTTGCGACCTGAGTTTATCTTGTCAAGTTTTATGCGGTTGCGTGAGAGCCAATCCCTATACGGAAATTCCGATGCCAGCATCTCTTTTAGCTCTGCATCATGCAACACCTTGCCTTGCTCCATATCTACCATCAGCATCTTGCCCGGACGCAATCTCCCTTTCTCCTTCACTTCTGATGCTTCAAATGGCAATACTCCCATCTCCGACGCTATAATCATTGTGTCGTTGTTGGTTATCAAGTAGCGTGCCGGACGCAAGCCATTTCTGTCTAGCATACCTCCTGCATACTTGCCGTCGCTGAAGAGTAGGGTAGCCGGTCCGTCCCACGGCTCCATCAATATTGAGTGATATTCGTAAAATGCTTTCAACTCTGACGAGATTGGATTCTTGTCATTGAAACTCTCCGGCACCAACATCGCCAATGCGTGTGGCAAACTCATACCGCTCATAACAAAAAATTCAAGCACATTGTCAAGTGAGGCACTGTCGCTCATTCCCGGTTGTATAATCGGTGTCACTTCTTCGGCTCCGAAGTTTGCCGGATGTAGCACACATTCGCGTGCCTTTATCCACATGCGGTTTCCTTGTATGGTATTGATTTCACCATTGTGACCAAGCATGCGAAATGGCTGGGCCAACGACCATGTCGGGAACGTGTTTGTGCTAAATCGTGAGTGTACCAATGCCATCGCCGTCGTAAAGTGCGGATTCATCAAGTCTGGAAAGTAATATCGCAATTGTAGCGACGACAACATCCCTTTATATACTATGTTCTTTGATGACAATGATACTATATAGAAATCTTCTTTTCCTTCTATTGGCAACTCCGCTATCTTCTTCTCTATTTTGCGTCGTAGCACATACAACCGAGGCTCCAGTGCATCGTTCGACACTTCGTCTGATATGAAGATTTGCTTTATCACCGGCTCGGCTTTCTTGGCTACGACACCCAACTGCTCGTTGTTAGTTGGCACATCGCGTGTCGGCAAAAAGCTTAGTCCCGCTTCCAATACCTCGCGCTCTATGATATCCAATATCATATCTTGCGATTCTTTTTCTTTCGGTAAGAAGACTAATCCGGTGCCATAGCGGCCTTTTTCTGGTACTGCTATTCCTTGCAATAAAATAAATTCGTGGGGTATTTGCACCATGATCCCGGCGCCATCACCGGTTTTCTTGTCTGCACCATCTGCGCCTCTGTGCACCATGTGCTCGAGCACTTGCAAACCTTTTTCTACTAGTTGGTGCGATTTGATACCTCTTATGTTTACTAAGAGACCTACGCCGCAAGCATCCTTTTCGTTTGCGGGATCATACAGTCCCTGCCGTTCAGGAAAATATTTGTTATGCATCTGTGAAACGAGTTATAGAATTCTGTATATATTGAGCAACAATTTTGATGTTTACCTTAGTATTCGCAAAGATATATCATTTTGTCGTAAAATCAAAATAAAAATAACAAAATTATAGCAAAGTTTTATGTTTGCTACAAAATTGTCACAAATCAACGATTTTTGTTTGTTATAAGCTAATTCCCCCTAAAATGCTTATATATTAGTTGTTAAACTTGCTTTTAACATTTTTCTCTCGTAATTTTGCATTACATTTTTCCAAAACATTTAGTCTCTGGTTCGTATGAACATTTCTGCCTCTTTTTCTGCCGGTATTCTTGCATCTTTAGTGTGCTCTAATATCTCTGCTTTTGCCAACGACAATCGCCCTAACATCATCTTGTTTATGGTTGATGATATGGGGTGGCAAGATACTTCTGTCCCTTTTTGGTCGCAACGCACCCACTACAACGACACATATCACACTCCAAATATGCAACGTTTGGCTGCACAAGGCATGATGTTCACGCAAGCTTACGCCTCGGCTATTAGTTCTCCTTCGCGTTGTAGCCTCCTCACCGGTGTTAACGCACCACGTCATCGTGTCACAAACTGGACTCTAAAGAAAAATGAATCTACCGACACGCCACACGCAACCCTTACGCCTCCCGACTGGAATGTTAATGGCATTTCTCAAGTCGATGGCACTGACCACACTTTTGTGGCTACGTCATTTGTGCAAATCCTTAAAGACAACGGTTACCACACCATCCATTGTGGCAAAGCCCATTTTGGCGCCCTCGACACTCCCGGCGAAAATCCCTGCCACTTTGGCTTTGAAGTAAACATTAGCGGTCACGCTGCCGGCGGTCTGGCTAGCTATCTTGGCGAGCAAAATTATGGCAACACCCCCGACGGCAAAAATCAATCGCTATTTGCCGTGCCCGGTTTGCAAAAATATTGGGGCACAAATACGTTCGTTACCGAAGCTCTTACTCTCGAAGCTATTGACGCTCTTGACAAAGCAAAACAATACAATCAGCCGTTCTTCTTATATATGTCTCACTACGCTGTTCACGTTCCTTTCGACCGCGATATGCGTTTCTATCAGTCATACATTGATAAAGGTCTCCCTGACCATGAGGCTGCCTATGCCTCTCTCATCGAGGGCATGGATAAAAGCCTTGGCGATATCATGGATTGGCTCGATTCAAATAACCTCTCCGATAATACTATCATAATTTTTATGAGTGACAATGGCGGTTATGCAACTTCTAATGCTTGGCGCGACGGCGAGCTTTACGTGCAAAACTATCCGCTCAATAGTGGCAAAGGTTCTTTATACGAGGGTGGGGTACGCGAACCTATGATTGTCTCTTGGCACAACGTTGTCGCTCCTAATTCTCGCTGCAACGATATTGTCCAAATTGAAGATTTCTTCCCCTCTATTCTCGAAATGGCGAATATCAGCGACTATTCAACCCGCCAGTCTCTTGATGGCCGTAGTTTCGTCCCCGAATTAAAAGGCTCGCATCATAACGACGTGCGCACTCTCTATTGGAATTTCCCAAACAACTGGGGCAATGATGGTCCCGGCATTAATTTCAATTGTGCCATCCGCCATGGCGATTGGAAGCTTATCTATTATTACGAATCAGGCAAGAAGGAGCTATTTAATATCACAAACGATATAGGCGAGAAAAAAGACCTCGCTGCAAAATATCCCAAAATCACAGCTCAACTCTCTGCTCAACTTGGCGAGTATTTACGCAGCTGTGGCGCGCAACGCCCTATTGTTACTGCAACTTCGCAACCTTGCCCTTGGCCCGACGAATGACATCCGTTATGGACGAAACTTCATCACATTTGCCGGTGCTCGATTCGCCAATAGCTCTCGTTTCATAAACTCCATGTACGGTGCCACGTGCTCAAAATATTGACGATAACCTTCACATAAATAATTCTCTCTCGGATCATCTGTCGCCCTCAATGCAAATCTGTTTTTCGGACATTCACCATTGCACGCAAACAGATACTTGCACGCGCGACATTTGTCACTCAAATTTGCCGCTTTAGATTGTCCAAAATCCAGCTGCCGTTGGCTGTACATCATCTCCACAAAGGTCTTCTCTGCTATATTTCCCAATTTATATTCCGGAAATACATAGTGGTCGCACGAATATACATCTCCATTATACTCCATTACCCCGGCGTGGCCACACGTCTTTGCCATTGTGCAGATGCCCGGAGCTACTCCCATCCAGTTGGCGAGAGTCGCATCAAATAGCTGTACAAATGTCTTGCCTACATCCTCACGCACCCATAAATCAAAAACCCGACATAAAAAGTCTCCCCACTGTTTCGCACTGACTGAGTAGGGCATCATTTTCACATCGGTTTCTGTTGGCGCAGCCAAGTGCCGTCCGTCGGCATGGCTCTGCAATCTCTCTACTATTGGCGTGAATTGTATATAATGACAGCCTATCTCCTTAAAGAAATTATAAAACTCTTCGGGATAGTCTGCGTTATAATCATTCACTACCGCCATCGCATTCCAATCTACGTTGTGCCGATTTAGCATCTTCGCTGCTCGCATCACGCGTTGAAATGTTGGCTTTCCGTCTACGCTCTTTCTATATTCATCATGAAATTCCTCAGGCCCATCTATTGACAATCCTACTAGCCAATTGTTGTGTCTGAGAAATTTACACCATTCTTCGCTCATTAGCGTGCCATTTGTTTGCAGGCTATTCATTATCGCGTGTCCCGCTGCATATTTTTGCTGCAACGCTACTACACGCTCATAAAACTTCAAAGGTCTTATCATAGCTTCGCCACCGTGCCATGTGAATTGCACGGCATCGGTGGTTTGTGCTTCTATATATTTCCTTATAAAGTCTTCCAGCACCGCATCGCTCATATTGTGACGCACATCTTCTGCATATAGCTTGTTCTTCTCTAGATAGTAGCAGTAGCTGCATGACATATTGCATACGGCTCCGGCTGGCTTTGCCATTACATACAGTGGCTGTTGAAAGGTGTCGAGTTTTGATTGCATAGTGCAAAGATACAACTAATTTTTGAAGATTAGTTCTCCTTGCTCTGCATCTATTATTATTGGTCGATCTTTTTCTACTTTTTGTGCCAATATGTCTTTTGCTAAACGATTGAGCACCATTCGGTGTATCACTCGTTTTACCGGACGTGCACCAAATTCCGGATCGTAGCCTTCGTCTGCCAGATAACTCAATGCTGCCGGTGTCACTTGCATCTCTATGCCACTTGTCTTAAGCATCTTCTGCACTGACTGTATCTGCAACTCTACTATGCGCTCTATTTCTTCGCGGTTAAGCGGGCTAAACATTATTATCTCGTCGATACGGTTCAAAAATTCCGGCCGTATCGTCTCTTTTAGCATCTCAAGTACACTGTTTTTAGTCTGCTCCACTATCTCTTCTTTGTTACCGTCTGTGATCTTCGCAAAATTCTCGCGTATCATTGACGATCCCATATTTGAAGTCATTATTATTATAGTGTTCTTGAAGTTTACTACACGTCCTTTGTTGTCCGTCAAACGTCCGTCATCAAGCACTTGCAAAAGTATATTGAATACATCCGGATGCGCTTTCTCTATCTCATCAAAGAGCACTACCTGATACGGTTTACGCCTTACGGCTTCGGTTAACTGTCCGCCTTCATCATATCCTACGTATCCCGGAGGTGCTCCTACTAGACGACTCACTGAATGTTTCTCTTGATACTCACTCATATCAATACGTGTCATCATATTTTCGTCGTCAAATAGATATTCTGCCAACGCTTTGGCTAGCTCTGTCTTACCTACACCCGTAGTACCCAAGAAGATGAACGACCCTATTGGCCTGCGTGGATCATTTAACCCGGCTCGCGATCTGCGCACAGCATCTGCTATGGCATTGATAGCTTCCTGCTGTCCTACTACACGCTTATGCAATTCTTCTTCAAGATGTAAAAGCTTATCTTTTTCGCTCTGCACCATCTTGTTGACAGGTATTCCGGTCCAGCGGCTCACAACCCCGGCTATGTCTTCAGCGTCAACTTCTTCTTTTATTAGTGCATTGTCGCCTTGCATTTGCTTTAGCTGCGCCTGTATCTGCCTATTCTCGTCTTCTTTGCTCTTTATTCGTGAGTATCTTATTTCTGCCACCTTGCCGTAGTCGCCTTCGCGTTCGGCGCGTTCTGCATCAAAGTTGAGTTGCTCTATGTCTATCTTATTTTGCTGTATGCGGTTTATGAGCTCTTTTTCTGCATGCCATTTTGCAGAATATTCTTTCTCTTCTTCGCGCATCGAAGCAATTTCTTTCTCTATTTCTTTGACTGTAGCATCATCGCCTTCTCGTTTCAATGCCTCGCGCTCTATCTCTTTTTGTGCTATACGACGCGTTATTTCGTCTAGAGCTTGCGGCACTGAGTCAATTTCGAGTTTTAACTTTGCTGCGGCTTCATCTATCAAGTCAATAGCCTTATCCGGCAAAAATCTATCTGTGATATATCGCTCTGATAGCTGAACTGCCGCTACTATTGCCTCGTCACGAATTCTCACTTTATGGTGGTTCTCGTAACGCTCTTTCAATCCACGCAATATTGCTATCGCGCTTTCTTCATCAGGCTCATCGACCATGACTTTCTGAAATCGACGCTCCAACGCTTTATCTTTTTCAAAATATTTCTGAAATTCATCGAGCGTTGTTGCGCCTATCGACCTTAGTTCGCCTCGAGCCAATGCCGGTTTCAATATGTTCGCTGCATCCATAGCGCCTTCGCCTTTACCGGCTCCTACTAGCGTATGTATTTCATCGATAAACAATATTATCTCACCGTCTGATTGCGTTACTTCATTTACTATCGCTTTCAAACGCTCTTCAAATTCGCCTTTGTATTTAGCTCCGGCTACCAGCGCACCCATGTCCAGCGAGAATATCTGTTTACTACGCAAGTTCTCCGGCACATCGCCACGCACTATCCTTTGTGCCAACCCCTCTGCTATTGCAGTTTTACCTGTACCCGGTTCGCCTATCAGCATTGGGTTGTTTTTCGTGCGTCGGCTCAATATCTGAAGCACTCGTCTTATTTCGTCATCTCTACCGATCACAGGGTCTAGTTTCCCGGCGCGAGCACGCTCATTTAAATTTATTGCATATTTCGATAGCGCATTGTACGTGTCTTCGGCACTCTGATTTGTAGCTTTCTTCCCTTTTCTTAGTTCGGCGATAGCTGCATTTAAATCGTCTCTTGTGAGTCCGTTGTCTTTCAATATTGTCGATGCACTTGAGCTTACTTCAAAGATGGCTAACAATAACGATTCCAGCGTCACATACTCATCTCCGATTTTCTTTGACTCTTCTAGCGCTCTTTCCAGCACATCATTTGAACTGCGGCTCAGATATGGCTCTCCTCCGCTTACTTTCGGCTCTGCTGCGATGGCACGGTCAACTTGCATAGAAAGTTGGTTGATATTGGCGCCAATTTTCTGTAAGATAAACTTAACGAGTGCATCGCCTTCTGTCATCACTCCTTTCAACAGATGTATCGGCTCTATTGCTTGACATCCGCCGTCGCGCGTGATCTCTACGGCTTTTTGTATTGCCTCTTGCGACTTGATGGTGAAATTGTTAAAGTTCATATAACAGTGTTTTTTTTAATTTTCAGAGATTAACATTGCGCCGCACCTTTTAGTTTGGCGCTCACTACGAAAATGCACAAAACCCATGCCAAATAAACAGATTTCCCTGATAAACAAA
>CAZJEA010000069.1:0-11647 GCA_964544895.1 uncultured Bacteroides sp.
AGTCGTAAGCGAAGTAAGCTTGGCAATATTTGTTGGTGTTGTCACCAATGATTTTTACAGAGTTTTTGTTTGCACCTACAGTACCGTCAGCACCAAGGCCATAGAATTTAGCTTCGAAAGTAGAAGCATCGCCAAGAGCTTTTTCTTCGGGCAATGGGAGCGATGTGAAAGTAACATCGTCAACAATGCTAATAGTGAAGTTGTGTTTGGGAGTGGGAAGTGCAAGGTTTTCGTAAACGCCGATGATTTGAGCGGGAGTGGTATCTTTTGAAGCCAAACCGTAACGACCACCAACGATGAGCGGAGCGTTTTCAACACCTGCGAATGCATCGCGAACATCAAGATAAAGAGGTTCGCCGAGAGCACCGGGTTCTTTAGTGCGGTCGAGCACGGCAATGCGTTTGCAAGTTTTGGGAACTGCAGCCAACAAGTGTTTAACAGAGAATGGGCGATACAAGTGAACAGCAACGAGACCAACTTTTTCGCCTTTAGCGTTGAGGTAGTCGATAGCTTCTTGAGCAGCTTGAGTTACAGAGCCCATAGCGATGATAACGCGTTCAGCGTCGGCAGCGCCATAGTAGTTAAACAAGTGATATTCACGGCCTGTGATCTTAGAGATTTCAGCCATGTAGTTTTCTACGATTTCGGGAACAGCCTCGTAGTATTTGTTAGAAGCTTCACGGTGTTGGAAGAAAACGTCGCCGTTTTCAGCCATGCCGCGAGCGACAGGATTTTCGGGATTTAAAGCGCGAGAGCGGAATTCAGCAAGAGCTTTGCGGTCGAGCAAAGCAGCCAAAGCTTCGCCATCAATTTCTTCGATTTTTTGGATTTCGTGAGATGTGCGAAAACCGTCAAAGAAGTTCAAGAAAGGCACGCGACTCTTGATAGTAGATAAGTGAGCAACGCCAGCCAAGTCCATAACTTCTTGCACAGAACCTTCAGCCAACATAGCGAAACCGGTTTGACGGCAAGACATAACGTCTTGGTGGTCGCCGAAGATAGAAAGAGCGTGAGATGCTAGTGTACGAGCAGATACATGGAATACGCAAGGTAGAAGTTCACCTGCAATCTTGTACATATTCGGGATCATCAACAACAATCCTTGTGATGCAGTGTAAGTAGTAGTCAATGCGCCAGCTTGTAAAGAACCGTGCACAGCACCGGCTGCACCGCCTTCGCTTTGCATTTCTTGCACGAGAACAGTCTCGCCAAAGATATTTTTGCGGCCAGCGGCTGCCCACTCGTCAACATATTCAGCCATAGTTGACGAAGGAGTAATAGGATAGATTGCTGCGACCTCAGAGAACATATAGCTCACATGAGCGGCGGCTTGGTTACCGTCGCAGGTCAAAAATTTCTTCTCTTTACTCATAGTTTGATTAAATAGAAACTTATAATTGTAGTTGTAAATTGTACTTTTGTTCAATACATTTAGAGAGTACAAAGGTAAAGAAAAAAATGCAATCTGCCGAATAAAAACGTTAATTCTCTGTTTAATAATGTATAAATATCTTTATCCGGCTGACAAAATGGCAAAATAACGGAAAACGTGCAGCCTCAAAAGCGAGACTGCACGCATCTATCTTTTCTGCCAAATATATTACGTCAATTAGAAGAGAGGGAATTTAGAAGGATTGAGGATATATTTTTCGCGGAATTTTTCATTATCAATGCAGAACATAAGAATGCCCTGAACGAAAGAGAGTAAACCAGTTAGATAGGCGAGTATACCGCAAGAGCAGACAGAGAGCAGGAGCACTACTATGCCGGCAGTTGATTTGCCAAGATAAAAGTAATGAATGCCAAGGCTACCTAAAAAGATAGCTAAAAGGGCTGCAACGCCGCGGCTTTTACCTTCAGGGCTAGAAGCAAACACTTCGTTGTTTTTGAACGGCTCCGAAACGGGGTCGTTATTCAAATCATAAGCCATTTTACAAGAGATTAATAAATTAATAGATACAATTATTTGATATTATGTGCGCAAATATAGTGCAACATCGGTGATATTACAACGTTTGCAACAAAAATTCAACTAAAATAGGGGGAATCCGGAAGTAGTGGTTACATACTTTTTACGAAAGGTTTCGTTGTCCATGCGCAACATCTGAATGCCTTGTATTACTAGGAGGATGTCAAAGAATCCGACAGTAACTACGGTTGCGATAATAGTCAACAAACCTGCAATAGGCTTACCTAAGTAAAAATACTGTGCGCCCAGCCAACAAAGGAAAATTGCACACAAAGCAGTAAGCCCCCTACTCTTTCCTTCGGGGCTCTGCGCAAAAGTGTCATTATTTAAAAATGCCGGCGTACACTGTTCGTACGTAAACTCTGTCATGTGGTTGAATTTAAGGATGATACGGTAAAAAGAGTTGATGTTGTTTCAACTACAAAGTTAAAACAACATCAACAAAAAAACAAATAATTTATGTGTATTTTTTACAATTCTTTTACCGCACGAGCAAAGCTCACCATTTTTATAGCAGCTTCGGCAGCTTCAGAACCTTTATTGCAAAGTTTACCACCGGCTCTGTCGAGTGCATCTTGTTCGGTATCAACAGTTAAAACGCCGAAAATCACGGGTATATCACAATCGGCATTGAGAGCAGTTATGCCTTGAGTTACGCTTTGGCAAACGTAATCGAAGTGAGGAGTACCACCTCTAATGACGCAACCAAACACAATCACAGCATCATACAATCCTGCTTCAATGAGTTGCGATGCTGCAAAAGTTAGCTCTACTGCTCCGGGCACATCATAGCAGTCTACATCCTTATCCGGATTTAATCCTGCTTGTTTGAATACATCAAGAGCACCGTCGCGCAAAGCATGAGTGATGTGAGCATTCCACTCAGCAGTGACGATTGCCACTCGCATATTATCCACCTGAGGCAAATTCAGACGCGGAGCGCCGTTTTTAAGTTGTGTTGCCATATCTATTTATACTATTAATTTGGTTGTTTTTTATACTTGCAGTATTAATGTTCACGTTGCCAATTAGCGCTCAACGAGTCAAAAGCCTTATTACCACCAAACACGGCAGCTTTAGTTAGACGTTCGCGCAATTCGGCAGTAGCATTTTGTAAATCTTCAGATTTGTAGTCAGCATCAATTATTCCGATAATCAAGCCGGCTAAAGCACCAGCATTCCAAATCAACGAACGCGAAGCTGTTGCGTCAATAGGCAAAGAGAGTTGTTCGTTGTCGTTGAAATAGGTAATTGTCTGCGCAGCGGCATCGACATTGAGCATTGACTTGCAATAGAAATCAATATTATTTTTATATCCGTCAGCAGCATCCTTAGCGCCAAAGATGTATTGCAAATCAGCAGTACGCGACACAACAATATCGGTCACTTCCAAGTTATCCAATACATTAGGCATGACACGTGTTATGCGGGGTGCTTGCGACTGCAAAAATCCGGGTAGATAAACCATCACTGCACCACGTTCTCGTGCATTGGTCAGCAGCTGCGACATGCGGCGATGCATCCTGTTGTCGATGGCGTAATAGCCACCAAATAGCACTATATCATCGCGCTCTATGCGAGGCCACACCACATCAAAACATTCGTCGGGATAATTTTCATAACGAGTCACCGTTATATCGCCGTGCGAATCGGGCATATATAATATTGTCGGGCTCACGCCTTCGGTTATTCTGTCGATATTAGTAGTATCAACGCCGGCATCTTTCAAAAAGTTAACCACAGCATCACCAACAGTGCACTGCGATGCCTCGGTAATAGCCACAACTTCTTTTCCGGCACGGGCCAGTAACGCGGCAGCATTAATCACTCTGCCACCGGGCATAGCTCCCACGGGTTGCGCCGCCTCATTAAATACTACATCAAGCGCGCACTCGCCAATGCAATAAATCTTTCTCATTTCTCAAAAACTTTTTTTAAAGTTCTCTTTTAGTCGTTCTTCAATGTTTTAGTATTTTAGCTTATTTTGCCATCGCCACGTGCTGCACCGCCAAGGTAACCGCCATGATGCCTTTTGGCATAGTCTTGAGCAGTAAAACCAATGGCTTTCATCACGTTTACAACCAGCACATCTCCAATCACAGTCATAGCTGTTGTAGACGTAGTAGGCGTCAAACCCAGCGGACACACTTCAGGAGAATTACCGGTAAACAGGGCGACATCAGCCAACGAAGCCAAAGGGCTATCTTCATTGCCGGTAATAACAATAAACGGCACATCAGCATACAACCCACGCGCCAACTCAACCAACGCCACAATCTCGCGTGTTTTACCCGAGTTAGATATCAACAACATTACGTCATTGGGTTGTAATACGCCCAAATCGCCATGTTGAGCCTCAGCGGGGTGCAAATTAACTGCCGGAGTACCTGTCGACGAAAAAGTTGTAGCGATATTCAATGCTATCTGTCCGGCTTTGCCCATGCCCGAAGTCACCAACTTTCCACCGAGGCTGTGCACATGTTTTACAATTAAATCTACAGCACGTTCGTAAGCCTTGGTTACCGGTATTTGTGATATCGCGCGGCTCTCAGCATCGAGAATCTCACGCATTGTTTCTTCGACTGTTGTCATATATTGATATTGTCTGGTTTTATTACCACAAAAGTAATAATTTTAAGGGTAACAAACAATAACTTATTTGTCATTTTTATTATCGTATAAAAGAAAAAAGCCCTAACACGCTTCTACAGCGGGTTAAGGACTTAGCCATTCGGCATTGTAACTTCTAAAGATATTTGTCTTATTGCAAATAAAGTGTAGAGATTATATCATACTTACTTACTTGTGCTTAACACCTTTGAACTCGCATTGCGGCGCTTCAACAGCAGGCAACTGTAAGTTAAATGCGTGGCTAAGTCGGGAAGAATAAAATTCAAGGACTATGACTTTTGCAGCATTACGGGTGCTAATACATTCGCGAAGTTAATCACTCTTTTTTAATATTGCAAGGCATTTTGCCATTTTCGATACGTTTTGCTCTCTAATTAACAAAATTTATTGGTAACTAACCCATATTTACTAACAATTGTCAATAAATATCGTACTTTTAGCTTTTATCTTTCATAATTCGGGGTCACAAAAAAAAGCAATTCAGACTTTTTGTTGAAAATCCGAATTGCTTTTACTTTTATTTTTTATACGTCAATGACTATTCCATCAACTTGCGATAGCGGCGGCGCGGTAGCGGTTTGCCGTCATTTTGACGTAACTTATATTCTTCGTAGTCGCTGTACGACCCTTCATAGAACACAACTTTACCATCGCCTTCAAAAGACAATATGTGTGTAGCGATACGGTCTAAGAACCAACGGTCGTGGCTTACAACCACAGCACATCCGGCGAAGTCATCCAAACCTTCTTCGAGTGCGCGCAGGGTGTTCACATCAATATCGTTGGTAGGCTCGTCGAGGAGTATAACATTTCCTTCTTCTTTGAGAGCCATAGCCAAGTGCAAGCGATTGCGCTCGCCACCCGACAACACACCAATTTTCTTTTCTTGGTCAGCACCGGTGAAGTTAAATTTAGAGAGATAAGCACGTGCATTAACGTCGCGGCCGCCCATTCTAAAGCTTTCCACGCCTTGCGAGATAACCTCATAGACAGATTTTTCAGGCAACAAATCGTGGTGACGTTGGTCAACATAAGCAATCTTAACAGTGTCGCCAACATCAAAAGTTCCGGCATCGGGAGTCTCTTGCCCCATTATCAATCTAAAGAGTGTTGTTTTTCCTGCACCATTCGGGCCAATAACACCAACAATGCCGTTTGGCGGCAAAACAAAATCTAGATCTTTAAACAGCTGCTTTGATCCAAACGATTTAGCCAATCCATGAGCTTCAATAACCTTATTACCCAAACGAGGTCCGTTAGGGATAAAAATTTCCAAGCGCTCTTCTTTTTGCTTTTGGTCTTCGTTGAGCAATCTATCGTAGTTAGACAAACGAGCTTTACCCTTAGCTTGGCGTGCTTTTGGCGCCATACGCACCCACTCAAGCTCGCGCTCCAAGGTTTTACGACGTTTTGACGCTTGTTTTTCTTCCAGCGCCATACGTTTAGTTTTTTGGTCGAGCCACGAAGAGTAGTTTCCTTTCCAGGGTATACCTTCGCCACGGTCGAGTTCTAATATCCAACCGGCAACGTGGTCAAGGAAGTAACGGTCGTGAGTGATAGCAATAACCGTACCGGGATACTGCTGCAAGTGCTGTTCCAACCAATCAATCGACTCAGCATCTAAGTGGTTGGTAGGCTCGTCGAGCAACAAAATATCGGGTTGTTGCAAGAGCAAGCGGCACAAAGCCACGCGACGGCGCTCACCACCGGAAAGTGTTTCAACATTTTGGTCGTCGGGCGGACATTGCAACGCATCCATAGCACGTTCCAATTTCGAATCTATATTCCACGCATCGGCAGCATCAAGTTTGTCTTGCAATTCGGCTTGGCGAGCCAACAGAGCATCAAAGTCAGCATCAGGGTCTCCAAAAGCAGCATTTACTTGGTCAAACTCAGCCAACATATCCATGATTGGTTTTACGCCTTCGCGCACAACTTCAATCACAGTCTTTGTAGGGTCGAGTTTAGGCTCTTGTTCGAGATAGCCCACACTATAGCCGGGAGAAAAAACGACCTCACCTTGATAGTCTTTATCTATGCCGGCAATGATTTTGAGCAAGGAAGACTTACCTGAGCCGTTAAGACCGATTATACCAATTTTCGCTCCGTAAAAAAACGACAGGTATATATTCTTTAGCACTTGCTTTTGTGGCGGATATATCTTCGACACTCCAACCATCGAAAAAATTACTTTCTTGTCGTCAGCCATGATTGTATGGGGTTTTGCGTTTTTAGAGATAAATTTATTTTCTATTATTTGCGACGGCGAGGCGCATATTTCACCGGATAGCTCACGCGGGTTTTACCTTCTATAATATTAGAAAGTTTGCCGCGAATAAGTTGTTTGCGTATTCCCGAAATGTGGTCAATAAACACTTGTCCTTCCAAGTGGTCACATTCGTGTTGCACTATGCGGCTGAGGTAACCGCTCATTTCTTCGGTGTGTTCGTTGAAATCTTCATCGAGCCAGGTCAAACGTATGTGCTCCACACGTTTCACATCTTCAGCTATTCCGGGCAAGCTCAAGCAGCCTTCGCTACGGCTCACTTCGTCGCCGTCAAGCACTTCTACCACGGGATTTATCAGAGCAAATTTGCGACCGGCACACTCGGCAAAAGTTTCGCCAACGGGGTCAGCATCAATAACCACAATGCGCTCGTTGCGACCTATTTGAGGAGCAGCCAAACCAACGCCCTCAGAGTGGTACATTGTTTCAAACATGTCTGACACTAATTTCTTTATTTCCGGATAGTCACTGCTAATGGGCTGTGACTTTTCGCGGAGCACCGGGTGTCCGTAAAGATATATTGGAAGTTTCATTTATTTATTTTGATTTGAATTGAGATAATCGTTTAAAATTATAGAGGCAGATATGCGGTCAACGACAGCCTTATCGCGTCGCGCCATTTTTGACATACCGCCGTCGAGCATTGCTCTATGCGCCAACACCGAGGTAAAGCGTTCGTCATAAAATTCAACGGGTATCGGCGCAATTTCTTTGCGCAATTTATTTATCACAGGTGTGAGATAGCGCATGCTATCCGAATCATTACCATTAAGATTTTTTGGTTTGCCAACAACAATTGTGTCAACCGTCTCTTTTGACAGGTAGTCTTTTACATACGCTATCAATTTTGACGTGTCAACCGTTTCCAACGGATTGGCGACAATACGCAAACTGTCAGTCACAGCTATGCCGCAACGTTTGCGTCCGAAATCTATTGCTAATAATCTTCCCATAACAATTGCAAAGTTACACATTTTGCGGCTAAATTCCAAAGAGCCAACGCCCTACCACAACAAACGCGCAACACGGCGTTGCTTTTACCAAGCTCTGCCTCGTTGCGCGTACCATAATTATGAATCAATTTACCCTTCTAGAAATAATAAGGAGTATTGTTAGTGCTCAACAAAACACCTTGTGCAATTTCTTGCGATTTGCTAACGCCCAGCGATTTGCATATTATTGCCAATGCGAATAACATTGCTGACGACGGGCCATTTGCGGTTATAATATTATCGGCAAGCACTACCGGTCTATCCACCATTTCTGCGCCATGTTGTTTGCACGGCTCTTCAAATCCGGGATAGCATGTCACTTCTTTACCAGCCAACAATCCCAGCGGAGCCAGAACCACAGCCGGAGCTGCGCATATAGCAGCAATTTTACCGTGTTTTAAAGCGTGCTTTTCCAGTAGATTTGACAGCCCTGCATGGTTATGCAAGTTGAGAGCTCCGGGCATACCACCGGGGGCAATAAGCCACTCTATGTCGGTAAATTGTGTTTCTTCAAAAGTAGCATCTGCTTCTACGGCAATACCATGAGCGCCAACGACTCTCGTTGTGTCTTCAATTGACACTGTTACCACTTGCATCTCGGCACGACGCATCAAATCAATCGTTGCCAATGCTTCAATCTCTTCAAATCCTTGAGCTAAAAATACAAAAGAGGTCATGACCTTTTAAATTTGAAAGTTTTTTTATTAATTTTTCTCTTTGGTAAAAAGTTACAATGTATTTTACAAAGTGCAAATGTAATAAAAAATTTAGTAATTTTGCAAATGCAACAAATTTTACTCATTTTTTTTGAGTTATTTTGTTTGTTTTACTGTTTTATAGTCAGTTAAGCTAACTCTTTTCTTTATTTATAATCACACTTCCTCAACGATGACTTCATTTTTCAAGCGCATAAAAATATCACTTTTCGGGTTCGTCTCTATTTTTTTTGCAGCTGTAATTTTATGCACAGGCTGCGCTAACACCGAGCAATGGCACAAGGTGCAAGGCGCCACTTGGGGCACAACATACAACATAACCTATCTTGCCGATAAGCAACTCGACGACTCTATTGTGGCTGTTATGCGAGCCGTCGAACTAGAAGTCAGCCCTTTCGAGCCGGCAAGCATCATATCACACGTAAATAATAATACCACCGATTCGGTTGGAAAAATGTTTATACAAGTTTTCAACGAATCTCAACGCATAAATAAAATAAGCAACGGTGCTTTCGACCCCACCCTGGCTCCGCTCATCAATCTATGGGGCTTTGGATACGCTCACCCCGACTCTCTTAAATGCGACAGCGCCGACGTGAAGCGCGTGATGCAACTCGTTGGCATTGACAGCTGTTCTATTGCCAACAACCGCATCATTAAAAAGCACCACGACACTCAATTCAACTTCTCAGCCATAGCTAAAGGCTTTGGCGTTGACAAAGTTGCCGAAATGCTTAAACGCAACGGATGCGACAACTTCCTTGTAGAAATAGGCGGTGAGATGTCACTTTCGGGCAAAAATCCCGAAGGCTCTGACTGGCACGTGCAAATCGACGATCCCGTCACCTCTGCCACACAGCACCGCAAATTTGCACTGGTAAGCCTAACCGACTGCTGCATTGCCACCTCAGGCAACTACCGCAACTTTCACACCCTCGCTGACGGCTCGCGCGTTGCCCACACCATTTCTGCCGTAACCGGATACCCCATCACGACATCCACTCTCAGCGTAACCATCGTAGCTCCGACGTGCATCACCGCCGACGGATTGGCAACCGCGTGCATGGCGATGCCGCTAGACCAAGCAAAAGCTATGATTGAAGCCGAGCCAAACACGTCAGCTCTTTTCGTCATCGCTGACGGAGATAGCTGCCGCACGGTCATCGCCGGCGCCAACGTATTCAACTAACTCGCGCACAGAAAAATACAAAATAATCACAATAGACAAATATTGTTAATTTTTGTCTATTTTATTTGTTTTTTGTTTACTTTTAGCTTACCTTTGCCCCGAGTAGCAAAACATTTTGCTACTTGCAAAACCTTATTTATTTTCAGCTCTATATTCACTTAATTCTACTCACCCATGTTGCCGGTAAGTTTTGACATTTATCAAAGAGCGAAACACAGATTGGGGATTGAAAAACTATCATCCACAACAATTCACAGAGTTTGCGCTCTTGCCGCTGCACTCGAAGCAGAGTGTGGCGAACAATTCGTGCATCTAGAATTGTCTAACCCTGCCATGCCGCCATCTACCGTTGGCGTCAACGCAGAGTGCATTGCCTTAAGACGAGGTGTTGCAGGCGTTTATCCTTGCGTAGACGGCTTGCTACAACTAAAAAAGGCCTCTGCTCGTTTTTTCAGACTTTTTCTAAACATCAACGTTCCGGCTTATTGCCACATTCCGGTTGCCGGAGCCACTCAAGGGTCGTTCGCACTTCTGTCGTTCATCAAACAAAGCGCAAACGATCGCGACACCATTATCTTCATCTGCCCCGGATACACCACGCAAATCGAACAAGCTCGAATTCTCGGTTTCAAAACAGAGTTTGTTGACATGTTCGACTACCGCAGTAAAAAACTCGGCGACCGCTTAACCAAAATTTTCGAGAAAGACAAAGTTGCCGCTGTTTTATATAGCGTGCCAAGCAATCCGGCGTGGACTACTCTCACCGAAGAAGAACTCGAAATCATCGGAAAAATCGCAACTGAACACGAAGTCATAGTCATAGAAGACCAAGCGTGCTGCGGCCTCGATTTTCGCGAAGACTACAGCGTTCCCGGCAAGCCGCCTTATGTGCCTACCGTGGCTCGCTACACCGACCATTTTGCACTATTACTCTCTGCGTCAAAGATTTTCAACTATTCAGGCCAACGCATAGCTATGGCTTGCATTTCACAGAAACTCTACGACACTAAAGACAAAACTCTACAAAAAATTTACGATTTGCCCACCTGGGGCGAAGCTTTCACTCGCGGCTACCTATTTAACTGCCTGTCTGCTCCCGCCCACTCTGCACAACACGCCTTTGCGGCTATGCTCAATGCAGCCTGCGATGCCTCACTCGACTTCGTCGACGATGCTCGCGAGTACGAATTGCGTAGCGCCCTTGCCAAACAAATGTTTTGCGACAACGGTTTTCACATATTATATAAAAACGACATTGACCGCAAAATTTCAAACGGCATATACTTCACCGTAGGATATGAAGATATGCACGTCGAGGTACTCCAATCAAAACTGATGCAATTTGGCATAGTAACAAACTCGCTACTGCCCACAGGCAGCCGCAAACACGGCGTGAGCGTGAGCGTTGCCGCACTCGGACAGCCCGACTGGTTTGCTATGCTCGAACTCCGTTTACAGGCTTTCAACAACAGCCTTTCTAAATCTTAACAATAATATTATCTTATCATTAACTCGCTAATAAAAATGGCCGGTTGTCTCACGACATCCGACCATTTTTTTAACCTTAAATCTAATAACATGAAAAACACAGTGCAAAAATAGTATTTGTAATTGCAACAAGTTGAATACAACTTTGGTTCGAAGAAGTGACAGCTTTAACTTCTTTTAACTTGTTTATTCGGAAATATTTTGTACTTTTGGCTCGTGCTAAAAAATTTAACACAGATACTTACGTATTTAAAACCTATGAGTTAAGTTTTTAAATTTCTTTAATAAAATGGCAAAGAGAATTAAAATTTTAGTGATTGACGATGAAGAAGCATTGTGCGAAATCCTAAAGTTCAATCTCGAGAAAGAAGGCTA
>CAZJEA010000070.1:0-11628 GCA_964544895.1 uncultured Bacteroides sp.
CATACTTGTAGTTAGCGACATCAGCGACGTCAGTCCAAGTGAACGTCAGTGAGTGCAACGTTGACTCTTCGAGGCTAACTGTAGTTTTGTCTACATAATTAAATCTTGTCTCGTCGTAGTCGTCGCAAGCCACTACTCCTAGCAGACCCACTAGGGTAACAATCAAGGATAATGACCTTTTTAGATACGTCATGATAATTAAAGATTAATGGATTAGTATTTTATTAAATTAGTGTAATTGTTCTCAATTTTTTAAGGTAAGAGAGTTACGGCATTAGTTTCTCTCTTAAGTGAAATTTGGCTTTATTAATATTTTGTCGCAAATATAATAAAGTTTTTTAATACCAACAAAGAAATTGGGACTAATTTTTAACTTCTAGTATAATGTTTTTAAACATATTTTTTGTTTCAGGACTTTTAAGAGCTTTAACAACTGCGCTATTTATCCCGGGTTTTATACTTTTTCTTTTATGTTACAGAGGAATTTTGTAATTTTGCACAGTTTTAATTATTTCGTACACATATATATAATATAAATATGGCACTAAAATGTGGCATCGTCGGCCTGCCTAATGTCGGCAAATCTACCCTATTCAACTGTTTATCTAACGCAAAGGCGCAATCAGCTAATTTTCCGTTCTGCACCATAGAGCCCAATGTTGGCGTTATTACTGTACCCGATGACCGTTTGACTAAACTTGTTGAGATGTGCAACCCTAGGTCTATAGTTCCTGCGACTGTAGAGATTGTTGATATTGCAGGTTTGGTGAAAGGTGCTTCGAAAGGCGAAGGCCTCGGAAATAAATTCTTGGCTAACATACGCGAAACAGACGCAATACTCCACGTGCTCCGCTGTTTCGACGACGATAATATCACTCACGTTGACGGCTCGGTTGACCCTGTCCGCGATAAGGAAATTATTGACTATGAGCTCCAACTCAAAGACTTGGAAACAATAGAAAACCGTATTGCTAAGACTCAAAAAGCCGCGCAAACCGGTGGCGACAAAACCGCAAAACTTCAATATGAGGTTTTACGCCAATATAAAGATGCTCTCGATGCAGGTAAGCCCGCACGCTCAGTGCAGTTTGAGACTGTAGACGAGCAAAAGTTTGCTAAGGAGTTGTTCTTGCTTACATCTAAGCCCGTGCTTTACGTGTGCAACGTTGACGATGCCTCGGCTGTTAACGGCAACAAGTATGTTGATGCTGTTCGCGAAGCTATCAAAGGTGAAGATGCTCAGCTCATGATTGTGGCTGCTCAAACTGAAAGCGAAATTGCCGAACTCGAGACTTGGGAAGAACGTCAAGAGTTTCTCGCAGAAATAGGATTGAGTGAATCGGGTGTATCGCGTCTTATACGCGCTGCTTACGCTTTGCTCGACTTGCAGACTTATTTCACTGCCGGTGAAGACGAAGTGCGCGCTTGGACTTTTATGCGTGGCATGAAAGCTCCGCAATGCGCCGGAATCATCCACACCGACTTCGAAAAAGGTTTCATTCGCGCCGAGGTTATCAAATATGATGACTATGTTAACTACAACGGCGAAACCGGAGTGAAAGAAGCCGGAAAACTTGGTGTTGAAGGTAAGGAATATGTGGTGCAAGACGGCGACATCATGCACTTCCGCTTCAACGTATAAAGTTTACACGACATACGATAAAAAAAAGGTGGCAGCTCTGTTGGGTTGCCATCTTTGTTATAATTCGTTTTTATGTTTTATAGAGTAGAAATATCCTTCAATCAAATGCCATAGCGCACGAAGATAATTACCGGGGGTGCGAGATGCCTCGATGGGCAATCGAGTGAGAGCAGTGAAACTGCCGCGCATGATGCGCAGACAAGCACCGCGTGCTCTGATGACACTTGCTTCGTGTGCACGAGACTCGCTGGTTGTGTCGCCACGGTGAGCAACAATCACTCTTGGGAAGAACCGACAATTAAGTTTTGCTTTGATGCAATGGAAAAGAAACAGGCCCTCTTCTCCGGCAGAGAGATAAGGGGCGCCTATTCCAGCCAATGCACTAAATTTTAGTTGTTTCTCTTTTATAGACTTCAAGCGCACAGCAATTTCAAACGATGTGACGTAGTAAAATCTGTAAGGCTCAGCTAAATTGTGTACGTTTTCAGGATATATTTTCTCGTTCTCGCGGTAGGTGAAACTGTGTTTGAATGTTGCCACATCGAGTTGCTCGTTGTTTTCAAACGTCTGCTTTACAAACAGCAAGTCTTCAGCTTTATATATAAGGTCGTCGTCGGCAATCAACACAACGTCAGCACTACATTTGCTAAAGGCGAAGTTGCGATTATTTGATAAGCCAACAGTGTCGGTGCGATGTACCGAGACATCTTCGCGCAGCAAAGCCTCGGGAACCGGTGCTTTCTCAGACTTTTGCCATGATACAACATAGCGCACACCGGGCACGTGCGGCAAATTCATTGCCGCAACAGCGTCTATACCTTTTGGCTTAAATGTGCATATTGCAACTTCGAGTGTCATAGCTTTGATGTCCAAAAATCTAAGTATCGTTGTGCCACCACTTCTGCAGAATTGTGTTTTATCACAAATTCACGCGAGCGACGTCCGCGCTCGGCAATAAGTTCGGGATGCGAAACCACATCAGCCAGCACTTCCGTAAGCTCGTCAACATCAGTTGGGGCATTTATTATAGGACGATTTTCCGATTCGCCAATAAAGTCATAAAAATCAGGCTCGCCACCGGTCACCACGTTCAAGCCGCGCGACATTGAAATCAAAGCATTTGTTGCCGGTGTATAGCTGTAGATTTGGTCGAGCACCACGTGACAAGAACAGAGCTTGTTCACGTATTCGCGATAAGGTATGTTTTCAACAATGGTAAGCTCACACTTGCCGGGCATACGCTCAACAACACGTCGTGCAGCTACTTCGAGCAAGTCTGTTCCTTTTTCTAGATAGCGTTTTTTGTGACGGCCAAGAAAGAGTTTCACACACTCAATGTCGTCAGGCAAGCTAACCGGTGTTAGCGCGGCAGTGTCGATTGGTATTCCACCGTAAGCGATTTTATTGTCAGGGAGCACTCTATGGGCTGCAAGGTCGTATTCGTAAAGAGCAGTCACTGCGCCGTTAATGCGGCTGAAAACGTGATCGCTATACGCACGCATCTGTGCAGTGAGCCACTTTTTTACTTTTTTACTACGTTTAGTAAAGTAGGGCGCCGGCTTATCGCCAATGCGAAATTCGTTGTAGCGCAACCGCGAATTCACATCGAGAGCCTCATCAATAAACGGCACACAAGTGCCGGCAAAGCTCAAAAAAACGGCACCGTTTTCGGCGCATAGTCTATCGAAGAAATATCGCAATCGGCACGGTTTAAGATTGAGAAAATGCTCATGCTGTATCACCACAATATCGTAACCGCGCATATATTTGTGCAGCGAGGTAAGACATTTCAAAGTTAATATAAGTCCGCCAATTTTGCCGAAACTGCGGCTAATGCTAATATCGCGCTCCGTATCTTGAAAACCGCTTCCGTCTGACATCACAGTAACATCGTGACCCATAGCATGGAGCGTTTTGCCCAGCTGACTGTGCATGTTACTGTAATCACCGATCAAGAGTATGCGATATTGCTTCATTTACTATAATGCTATAATACTATGTTACTACTTTACTATAATATAACTGCGCATAGGAGCAGTTATGCCGGTGAGACGTCCGTTTTTAACGATAAACTTCTTGCCGTAGACTTGATCTTTATAAGTGCCGTTTGGCAACCCTGTTGGGAGGTCAATAAAAGCACTGCGGTCGGTGATGTTAACTATTGCAGCGCCTTTCTTGCCACGGTTGACAAGGAGCACATTGCCGGCTTCCATGACTTGCACATCTTCCTTCTGACCATCCATAAGTTTGCGGAATTTGTTTACTGCAACAACTTCGGGATGGAAAAATTCGTCATTGCCGCGTGCACCAAGCACATTGTCGCCAAAATAGTTTTGACGTGTAGAGTGATTTGGGCGGCTAAAGAAAAGCGGGGTGCCGTTTTGGCGCGCGGTCAAAAATACCCAACCGACACGAATTTGCTCATCGGTGAGCCCGGCGCTTTCGTTGGCATTGCAATAAGTGTCGTGGCTCTCTACCCAAGTGGTGAGATATTCGGGAGCTTCGTTGTGGCACCAGTTTGTAACGTTGATATCTTTTGCTGATTTTTTCTCAAGCATTTCGCGAAGCACGTATCCGTACGAAGAAGCGGTTTGGCCCATATAGTCGGCATATTCGGCTTCAGGCACATTTTTATCTTGCAACACTTCGCCATAAATGAACAGCTGATCAGCCGGCACTGCCAGCTTCACACCGAGCACCGACTTGCGTCCGGTAGCAACGTCCCAAAAATCATTTTCTTTCACGCCCGAGGCAGTGTCTTTAGGATCAGAGTGCACGCCAATGTGTTTGGCTGTATCATATCTGAAACCTTTAACTCCGAGACTCAACAGGTCGTTTACAAAAGTCATATAATATTTTTGGAATTTTGGATTTTCAGTGTTAACATCGGGCAATCCGCCGCAGCCTTGCAAGGTGCACTGTGCACGGTCGTTGTAGTCGCCGACTTCGGTTAAGCCGTTTGAGTGATACATTTTGTCGCGACCGCCAACAGCTTCGAAAAATTCGTCGCTAACGCAGTCAACATCAAATGCAGTGTGATTTGGCAACACATCTACAATAATTTTCACATTGTATTTGTTTGCCGAGTCCATCATAGCCGCAAATTGGTCGCGCGTGCCAAGAATTTGGTTACCTATTTTCCAATCTGTGGGCTGATAGTAATAGTACCAATTGCCTTCGGTTACATTGGTATCGAATATTTTTTTTGAGCTACCCTCGGGGTTGAAACATCTTTGCACCGGCGATGTTTGCACGAAGCTGAAACCGGCGTCGGCAATTGCTTTCATATTTTCACCGATTGTGGGGAAGTTCCAACAAAAAGCGTGGAGTATAGTCTCAGTGTTTGTTGCTTTATCGTTGTGCGTGATGCGGTCTTTAGCTGACAACGAGCTTACAGCTGTAGCCGCGGTAAGAAGTGCTATTGCTAGTTTTTTCATATGATTATGTATTATTTTGTAGCAAAGATAATTAGTTTTTAGAAAATAGGCAAATGCGCAGCAATCGTCATTTAGACAGCAATCGTTTAAAAGAAGTTGGAGCTATGGCGATGCCCATAAGCAGAGGCAACCACCATCCGGCAACAAGTTTGGCAAAAATAGCCACAACACCAAAGAGCAAACCTGCCCATATTAAGATCCAAACTTGGCGAGTGATTTTGATGCCATAACGATATTTGTTTATGGTGTTTGATATACCTATATATATTATATACCATAATATGTAGGTCACACCGAGTCCTGCGAAACCCCAGCAAGAATATCCAACGACATTAAGCACGAGTCCGACCACACCGCTTGTGGTTTCGCTGATAACATAAATTTTGCCGTCGCCTTTGGCTAACATGGTATAAGCCATGCACCACGACACATAGCGCGGAATCACCGACACAATGCCAATGGTAAGCATTGGCAACATATCAATAAACGTTGAGTTGTAGAGTATCTTTATCACTAATTCGTCAGCGGCAATAAATATTGCGACAATGGGGAGCAATATCCACATAGTTGTCGTTATCTGATGAGAGACAGATATAGACAAGCGTTTTGCCGAATGGGCGTGTGCCGACAGGCGCGGGAAATACTCTATCCATATACCGGTAAACAATATACCCACATAGTTATTAATAACAGTGTAAGAGGCTTGATAGAGTCCGAGCTCTGCTGTAGACGAATAATTTTTAATGTATAACACAAAGAGATAGTTGAACAATTGCCCCATGAGAGTTGCAACTGTCAACATAAAACCGAGTTTCACAAAGTTTTGACCTATGCGCCAAGTTTCTCTGTATGATTGATGCACGACACTCAATTTGGGCATATTGAAAAGCACACCAATGAGAGAGGCTATGCCATAGACGAGTATTACCCAAACGATAGAGTCTTCGCGCAAAAAATATATTATGGGCACAGAGACGACAATGCCAATCAAAGCGGCGATAGTGCTCGAGCGGGCAACGGCTCCAAGCTCGCGCTGGCCTTGCAAAATAGCTTGAACGGCACTTGAATACGAAACTAATAGTGGCAGAGGAGAAAGCATACAAAAAGCCCACCAATAGTCAGTAGAGTCGAAACTCCACAGGCTCAACAACGGCGACATAGCTGCGATGAAGGCACCGCCACACAAACCGAGCAATATAGACCAACGCTTTACAGCCAACGCTGTTGACGACACATTTTCGCTATTTTTCGTTGCTATATCGCGTATAGCACTTTGGTCAATATTTAAGCGTGTTGTGGTGCAGATGAGGTCTAAAAGCGTATTGAAAATAGACATCAAGCCTACGCCAATGGGGCCAATCCAAATAGCTATAAGTTTGTTGCGCACAAGCGAGCAAACAATAGTGAGAAAGCGCACACCTGTGAACACGCCCATAGCTTTGAGAATGGCACGTGTGGCAGGATGTGTTGATCTGCTGAGTTGCTCTCTTTTTCGCGCTATAAAATTCATCGCACCCAATCAAGAGGATTTAGTTTTTCGCGCTCTCTGCGCACCTCGAAGTGCAAAATAGTGCGACCACCGTCGTCGGGGTCACTGTAAACCGTGCCGATGTCGCTACCGGCTTTCACTTTGCTACCTTTAGAAATGCTCAGCGAGCCCAGTCCGGCATACACAGTGAGATATTCGCCGTGGCGCACAATAACAATATTTTGATAGCCGGGCATGAAGAACACTGACGAAACCGTGCCATCGAAAACAGCGCGTGCGTGAGTGCCTTTAGCGACACTAATGTCGATACCACTATTGTTCACCTCAATATTGCTGAGATTTTGGTGTTGAGTGCGACCGAAAGTGCCGACAATGGTATATTTACCGGCAATTGGGAACAACAATCTACCGCGATTAGCCACAAACGAGCCGGTGAGTTTACGCTCAGCCTCTGCAACGCCTGAAGCAGCCTCTGCAGCAGGCTTTTCAGCCGGTTTTTCTGAGGGCTTCTCCACAGGTTTTTCAACGGGCTTTTCTTCAACTTTAGGCGCAGATGTTTTCTTGTCTTTCTTATCTTTTTTGTCGCGAGCTTCTTTTTCTTTAGCTTCTTGTTTTTTGCGAGCCTCGTCAGCCTTACGTTTTTCTTCGGCTTTACGTTTCTCTTCAGCCTTGCGCTGGGCCTCGGCGCGGCGAGCTTCTTCAGCTTTGCGAGCTTCCTCCGCCTTACGTGCTTCTTCGGCGATAATACGATCAAGTTCGCGGTCCAAGTCTTTAGCGCGTTTTTGTTTTTGAGCCAGCAATTTATTGAGGCCGGCACCTTCTTTTTTGAGATTTTTCACCAGCGTCTGCGATTCGGCTTGCTTCGATTCGAGAGCTTGCTTAGCATTGCTGAGTTGCGCCATAGTGTACGACTGCTTACCCTTCAGCGATTCAAGATTCTTGCGTTGCTCGTTTTGCTGATTAAGATTGTGTTGCACAGCTTTAATTTTGCGAGAGCGCCAAGCATTGAGTTCGTTGAGATAGCCCACACGTTTGAGGGCAGTCTGAAACGAATTTGAAGCGAACACAAAGCCTACACTGTTCACCTGCTGACGGCGAGTACGCATATTGCGCAAAGTAGTTTTGAGTCCGGCTTTAAGTGCAGTTGACGTATTTTCTAGCGCAGCGATAGAGTCATTGCACTGCCCAATAGCCACGTCAAGCGAATCGAGGCGTGTAGACAGCACCGTTATCGCTGATTGTTGACGTTCGATTTGGCTACCTATATGATTGAGTTCGTCTAACTTTTTGAGAGTTTGACGTTCGTTGTCTTTAATTTTCTTTTGAGTTTCCGCTATTTCTTGCTGAGTGCGTTGCTTTTCAGTTTTCACGGTTTTAGCCGTGCGCTGCGCAGTCTTAGCCGATCCGGCGAAGACCATTGCACCCAACATGAAAAATAGCAAATATTTTTTAAGAAGCACTGTGATGAATATTTATATAGTGCAAGTCGCGGCTTGCACAAGAATTGTCGTAAAAGTTGTTCGTTACATAGATTTGAAGATGCTAAGCGCTTTATCTAACGAAATTTGCTTATATCCTTTAACCGGCGTAGTGAAATCGACGGAGCGACCGGTGTTCCACGTAGCCGAGCCAGCCGACCAAATAAGCTGCGCCTCGACGTCATTTTTTTTGAGGGGAGCCTCAACAGTCACCGTCTGCGCCATTTTGCCGGCGGGAGTATCTTCAAAGTCGCTGAAAGTAGCGACTACGGGTTTTTCGCTACCCGGGTTATTAAAAGACAGTTGATTGAGCGGAGCATTTGAGTTCAAGCCCAGCATGATGTCTTGAATGTCGCCAAGAGTAAGCTTGTGCGACCCCATCAAATTAGCCATGCTCTCAGAGAATAAATATTTATGATATTTATCAACCAAGACAATAGAGTCGTTAGTCATATTGACCACGGCAACCTCCATGCCCAAAACTCGCATAGACAAATTAACCAAGCTATCGCGCACTATCGTAGCTCTGCCCGATAGCGACATCGACATAGGAGAATTAACTTTCACCTTCACCGGCATGTACACATCGTGCCAACCGCCGTTAGCCGATGTCACCGTAGCCGTGCGAGTTGAGTGGCAAGAAGTCATAGCCAGAGTTGCCACTGCCAACAACAGGCAAGTAAATATATGTTTTACAGAATATTTTCGTGTCATATTTATTTGTAGAAATAAGTTTTGTATTTCACTTTGCGAGCTAGCAACTCGTCTTCAGGTTTCAAAGCCAAAGCTTCTTGCCAGAATTTCACAGCCTGCTCAGGGTCACCGCTCATAAAATAGATGTCGCCGGCATGTGTGAGCACATCAGCCGAGATAGACTCAACAGTGACATATTCAACATACTGATCGTCATCATCAGTGTCAACATCGTCATCTGCGTCAACGGCTTCATCTTCCACCGCATAAACAGTGTCAACCGGTTCAGCGATAGTGTCGGCAAAATAGTTATAATATTTTAGAGCCAAATCAATTTGCTTGCGCGCATTAGCGTAATCTTTATTTTTGAAATAAGCCCAAGCATAAGAGTCGAGATAAGTAGAATTTTGGGGCTCGCTCATCACAGCGTAGTGAGTGTAGCGTATAGCCTTTTCGACGTCGCGGCCCGATTCGGCGAGGAAATATCCGGCGTTATTGTACGCCATATAGTTCTCGCGATCGTAGCTTATAGCCTTCTCATACATATCAAACGCCTGGTCAAGAGAGTCGGCTTGATAATAGCTGTCGCCCAAAGAGCAGAGCAAATTTGACACAGCCTTGCTATTTTGCACCGAGCTATAGTCAACGCTCTTAAGCAAAGATATAGCTTCGCCATATTTTTTCTGTCTTGAGTAAGCCGATGACGCAACAATCGGGTAGTAGAAATTTGACGGGAAAAGAGCCATGCCCTCTTTCGCGATAGAAATCACTGTTTCCAAGCTGTCGCACATCAACGCCGCATGGAGAGCGTTCACACGATAGTTACTCTCCGACGGGTCTAAAGCCATAGCATAGCTATATTGCTCATAAGCAGCCCATGAATTATCGCGCACCTGTTCAAAAGCACCGTTCAGCACGTGCACCCCGGGCTCACCGGGATTTTCCTCTTGTAGCACGCCAAAGAGGTGGTCAATGCGTGCCCACTGAGAGCTGTCGCTGTATAGCTCGCTCACATAGCCGCGCATAATTTCATATTTAGCTTCAAACTCCAGATTGCTGCTCTGCAAAGCTTGAAACACCTCGCGGTCGTAAGCCACGCTGTCGCCACGTTGGCGATAAAAGTTAGCAAGTGTCACATAAGCGCGTCCGTCGGTAGAGTCGAGTTCGCACGAATGTTTGTAGTTGTATATAGCATCGCTGTCGCGACCGTAATTTTCATATATTGAGCCGGCATACAAAAAAGCATTAGCATCGTTAGGCTTATCTTTGAGCAGCTCAGACACCTCATTAATAACAGCAGCAGTGTCGTTGCGCAACGCGTAAGCGCGCACTTTTTGCGAAGTCAGCCCTATATCTTTACCGGTGCCGCGCTCAAGTCTGTTAAATATCGAGATAGCCTTGTCGAAGTCAGCCTCATTGTTTTGCGTAAAAAAGCGCTTAACGTGGGCATTAGCCAAGTTCACCGCGGGGTCAGTCTTTGACGGAAAAACAGAGTCGAGGATTTGCCAAACGCGCACCTCATTGTCGAAGTCGCGCAAATATCCGGCAAGCTGACCCACCATATAACCGGTGTGGTAGTCGCTATAGTCCGACTCAAATAAATCTTGCAGCTGAGCGTAAGCCGTAGCCAACGTGACAGAGTCGGGAGAGTCGTCGGTGAGAGCCAGCAACGCTTGTTCGCCGGCAATAGAGACATCATTCGGATTTAATAGCGCAGCACGAGCCAACAGACGGCTGCCGGTGTCAATGCTGTCGAGCGCATTCATGCCGCAAGCGCGAAAAAACACATAGTCGGCTTTACGCTTGGCGGCGTCATCATCCCAATTGCTTCGTGCCGTGCACACAGTCAGCGCCACTGTGGTAACAGCCAAAGCCAATAATATTTTGCGATGTAATGTCATCAGTCATTCACTTGTTTTTCTAAATAAAAACTTGGTTTAGATATAGACCTAGTCTTTTTTGTAGTAAGTTTTATTTTGCTCCGGTGTGACCAAAGCCACCTGCTCCGCGCTCGGTTTCGTTAAGAGACTCCACCTCTTGCCACGCAACCTGGGTATAAGCGTTCACCACCATTTGGCAAATGCGCTCACCGGGGTTAATTGTAAATTCTTGGTCAGAAAGATTGATAAGAATCACGCCAATTTCACCGCGATAGTCACAATCAATAGTGCCTGGAGTATTCGCCAAGGTAATGCCGTTTTTCAATGCCAAGCCGCTGCGAGGGCGCATCTGAATCTCATAGCCTTCGGGGAGCTCCACATACAATCCGGTGGGCACTAAAGCGCGCTGCAAAGGTTTGAGCACAATCGGCTCTTGGAGATATGCGCGCACATCCATGCCGGCGGCACCGGGAGTAGCATAGCTGGGCGATGCGTTATTACTACGATTTATTATTTTGACTTTAACTTTATTCATGATTTAAATGCTTTGTTACTTTTTTAAACTGTAACACGACGAGTAACCGTGTCGGTTTTCAATATATATACACCGCGGGCTTTAACTTTCAATCGCCACACTCCGGGTTGCAACGTTTGTTGCGATATGAGTTGTCCAAGTATCGAAAAAAGTTTCACATTCACCTGGCGGTCAGTTGTGACAAAGATAAAACCATCGCGCGAGCGCACCTCAAAGCGGTCAGCATCAGGGCTATCAATGCTTATAGCGGTAGTTTGCTCCCAGTTTGGTGAGGCGGCGCGCACAGGCATATCGGCTGCCAAAACCATAATGGCAACCATCAATATGCTCAGATATTTTACTATTATGCACTTCACGGTTCAAAATTACAAAAAAAAACTTTTCGCACCAACATAATTTTCACATCAATAATATATTTTTATACGCACCGCTACGCGGAGCGCGTGGTGTGGGGGGTACGCCCACCCCGGGTGG
>CAZJEA010000071.1:0-11585 GCA_964544895.1 uncultured Bacteroides sp.
TGGCTAAAAAATTTGTCAGTTCAATAATTATTAGTACCTTTGTATCCGCAACCGCGCATGTGGCGTAATTGGTAGCCGCGCTAGACTTAGGATCTAGTGTCTCGCGACGTATGGGTTCGAGTCCCTTCATGCGCACAAAGCTCTTAGCAGAAATGTTAGGAGCTTTTTTTATTGTATGAATGAGAAGAGGAATTAGGACTAAACTTTTGAGGGAACGGGATGTCTAAGGAATAAACGAAAAAGAAAAGAACTATGCTACGCAAATTATTATCACTAACGCTCATATTGCTTATGTGCATGAGTTGCAGCCATAAGAGAGAAGAAGATGAAAGAGCAGAATATGTAACAGAGATAAAATCTGTGCAGAAGTTGGTATTGGCACAAATGACGATATCGAAGATGGCGACCATAGATGATATAGATGTGCACGAGGCGCAAGGGATGAAACAACTAGCATCAGCTGTGATCTCAAATTTGAAGATAGGAGATCGCAAAGGGGCCTACGCCTACGACACGTACTTGCGCGCATATATAGATTTGAGTGGATTAACCGAAGATGATGTGCAGGTGACTGACGGCGGGAAGACAATAACGATAACCCTGCCGGAGGTGCAAACCGAATTTGCCGGGCGAGATGTTACCATACGCGAGTTGCACTATAGAGTGACTGGATTGCGGTCGCGAATAGGCAGTGACGAGCGAGCAAAGATAAAAGAGCTAATGAATAAATCGCTAATAGAAGAGGTAGAAAATAATGCGACCTTTACGACAGATTTGAAGGCAGAAGCGAAGAATAATGCTCAACAATATTTTTGTGGGCTATTTGGAGACGATAAAAACGTGATAGTAAACTTTAAAGGTTGAAAAGAATTATGAAATCACTAAAAACTACATATAAGGTACTTGTAGCAGTAGCAGCCATAGCGCTCATTGGGAGCATAGCTTATTTAGTAAAGAGCTATAAAGATGCACCGGAGGCAAGTACGGTGAGTGTGCACAATGCCATGATAGCAGAAATAAAGCCAATGTTTAGTTTGTGCACGGTTCAAATAAGTGAAGACTATCCGCTTGACGAGCAACTGGGGAGCAAGCATATCTTTGCCAAAGTTGCGCTGAAAGGTACTATATCGTTTGACATCAGCAATTTGAAGACAGAAAGCCGCGGAGACACGCTGGTGGTATATCTGCCGAAAGAGATTGTGGACGTGAAAGAGTCGACTGCGCCTAATTCGTATCAAGTGATAGACACGTGGAATGACAATTTGCTAGGGAGCAACGATATGACCGCAGCAGAAGAAAATAGGGTAAAAGAACACGTGGCATATAAATTTCGTCGCCACATATACGACAAAGGATATGTGAAACGTGCGCGTGCTGAGGCAGTAGCGAATTTGACACATTTGATGTCGGCAATGAGCACTCCGGTGGTTGTTATAGACGATAATTAGCGGGAAAGATTACCAAAGGTTGAAACGGTATCCGAAAGAAGCTTCGCCGGTGAAGATGCCGTTGTAAAGAGAGTGAGAATGGTCGTAATAGAGACCATTTTCGGCGGTGAGAATAAGACCGCCAAACCAGCGGCGGTTGTTCCACACGGCAGAGAGTTGGAAACGGTTGTAGAGGGAGAACGAGACTTTAGGTTTCTCGCCGTTGAAAGAGCCGTGTTTAAGTCCAATAATAGGCGACTCGCTAACGCCTAGAATCCAGTGTTTATTGAATGCCCAGTTATATCCGTAGCCACCGCGCACCGAATAGTTGTGGTTGTAAACGTTGTAGTTGTAGTCGTGGTTAGCCCAGTTTTCGGGAAGGTCTTTAACTATTTGATAAGGGAGTTGCGAGAAGTCGAAATGGAAATCTTGCGTCCAATAAGAGAATCCCAAATAGAACGAACCTTGGCTACGTTTTTGCAGTTTGCTGTAGTTGAAAGCAGCGGCTTGAGAATAGCGTTTATTGTTGAAAAAATAGAAAACGTCGACTCCGAAAAGTTTGGTATTAATACCATTGAACGAAAGGTCGTATTTTTCTTTTTCACTACCCTTACCGAATTTTTTGATAGTGGTGCCAACGTCGTTAGTTACCCAATAGAAATTTGCAGCAAAGAGAGCGCAACTGAATTTGAAATTGAAACGTTTACGCGCCGACTCGTTAACGCCTAGGTATTTATTAACGTTCATATCGTAACCGGCAGAAACGGCAAGATAAGTGATCCAAACACCGGCAGATGTGCAATAGTCTGAGACCATAGACATGCGATAGTCGTCGGGGAGCATAAAGTCGTAATTATCGATCCAAGTATCAGCTTTAAATTTGACATTGAGTTTATAGCCTGTACCTTCGACATATGCAGAGTCGTAGCTATTGAAGAACTTATCGCCCCAGCGGTATGTATTAACGCAAAAGCGAGGGAATTTGCCCCAAGTAGCTACAGAATCAAGGTCTAACGAAAAAGCATTTGCCCGATTGCTAAAAGGCAAACAGGCTAAAGCTAGAAAAAACAATATAGAAAAAAATCTTTTCAAACCGTTGCTATAAAATCACCGTGCAAAATTACAAAATAATTTGCAATTAAAGTACAATTTTACAGCCCGGATTGATTGATAGCTTATGAGCAGAGCCATCGGGGAAAGTTACGGTTAATGATTGGGCGACACGAGCTTCGTTAGTTAAAGATGTTGCAACGGGAGCGCTGTTATTCCACTCAATATCAACAGTGATGTTGCCTTCGGCTTTTAAACCTGAGACCTTTCCCCTAGCCCACGCTTTAGGCAGAGCGGGAAGGATTTGGATTTCGCCATTGTGGCTTTGAAGCAGCATTTCGGCGATACCGGCAGTGACGCCAAAGTTGCCGTCGATTTGGAAAGGTGGATGTGAATCCCACAAGTTATAGAATACGCCGCCAGATTTGTTGGAGTGCTTTAGAGCTAAATTTAATATGTTGAAGGCGCGCTCAGCATCGTGAGCACGAGCGCGAAGATTTAACTTCCAAGCCATAGACCAACCGGTTGAAGCATCGCCGCGGACATTGAGAGTGTTTATTGCGGCATCGAAGAATTGGTCGCCGGGTTTAATTTGATGGAAAGGATAGAGAGCCATCATTTGCGAGACATGACGGTGTCCGCGAACCGTAGGCACCGAATCGGCGGGGGTGTATTTCCATTCGCGCAAGATAGTAGAGCCGCCGAACGACTCGGTGTGTAGACCTTTGTCGAGTCGAGCATATATTTGCGAGAGTTGTTGAGCCTTGTCGTGTTTGCCAAGGACCTTGCAAGCGTCGATTGTGTTAGCGAATAATTCGGCGACGAGTTGTTGCGAGTGAGCGGTAGCATTTTCGGCAGCCGGGCCATGTTCGGGAGAGTACTCTAGAGGGCACTCCAAAGAGCCGTCGGCAGCAGTGACGAGACGTTCAGACCAGAACTGAGAGCAAGACCACATGGCGTCGAAAGCGCGTTTCAAGAAATTTTTGTCGAGAGAGTAAAGGTAGTGTTGCCACAAATGGGAGCAAAGCCAAGCGTTAGCAATGACGTAATTAGACATCCACCAGCTAGAGCCACCAAAGATGTTGTTTTCGGTGTGGCAAGTCCATCCATAATGTTGTCCGGCAGCAGAGGCATAACTAATCCATTCGGGGCTTTTCGCCATGCGGATAATGTATTCGAGGAATGGGATATGAGTTTCGGAGAGGTTAGTATTTTCGGAGAGCCAATAATTCATCTGCACATTGATGTTGGCGTGGATGTCAGAATTCCAGGCATTAATTGCTTGTTTAGAGTTGTACGACCAAATGCCTTGCAAGTTAGAAGGCAAAGCCATGGAACCTAAAGAAGATGAAATGGCGAGGTATCTGCCATATTGGAAATAGAGTTGTTCGAGCATACGGTCAGCCTCCGGATTTGCATTGCGATATGCATCGACCAGCACGTTAGTTGGCATATTGTTAACGCCACCGAGGTCGAGAGAGACTCTGTCGAAGTATTTTTTGTACGTATCTATGTGGTTAGCGTGTAGCTTGCTCCACGAGTTGACACGTTTAAGTGTTTTGGCATTTTCTTGAAAAGGGACAACTGAAGAAGTGAAACCTTTAGCCGGGTTAGAATTGTCGAAGTTTGTTGAAGCAGCAAGGAAGATTGTTATTTCGTCGGCATTAAGGACAAAGATTTTAGAGCCTTGCTTAATGGTTGAGCCACCCACGGCATCAGCGCGGAGATTTGCGGCATAGCTTAAAAGGTCGAGTTTTCCGAAAAAGCCGAGTTGATTGAAAGGCAAAGAAGCGCATTGAGTGGCAGAGAATTTGTTTTTGGCGACGGTGGTGTAATCGCCGGGGATTAGTTCGAACTCAAAGCTCAGTTTAGACGAAGCCGAAGCAGTGAAATGGATAGCAATGACATCGTTGTTGAAATCGGAGATAAATTCGCGTTTATATTTTACACCGTTGACGTCGGCATATTCGACTGCAGCCGTAGCAGTTGAGAGGTCGAGATAACGCACATAAGAAGAGCTATCAATCGGAGAGTTAGAGATGTTAGAGATGCTAACAGAGCCGAAAGCTTGGTAGACGCCATAGTCGCGCGTTGGGTCAGGGGTATTATTAGAGCCCGACCACATAGACTTTTCGTTGAAAATGAGGTTGTCATGATCGACATTTCCAAAGACGGATGCGCCGAGATGTCCATTTCCAATTGGCAGCGAATACTCTTGCCAACCATTAGCTGAAAGCTCAGCCGGGTTTGTGTACCACAAAGTTAGCGGATTTTGAGGAGAGAAAGCGTGTGCCAGTGCGAAATTAGCGCAGCAAGCGGCTAAAGCAAGTAGACTCTTCATATTGAGTGTGTTTTATTGATTGCCGTTGATGTAACGGTTGTAATATACGATAAGCAAAGTAGTGAGAGGGAGCGCAATAATCAGGCCAACGAGGCCGAGGAGGCTGCCCCAAATAGAAAGAGATAGTAGTATAATAGCGGGATTTAAGCCCATGTACTTACCCATGATTTTAGGGGTAAGGAATAGATCTTGTATAGCTTGGACAATGATGTAAACAGCCATACATTCGAGCCAAATAGACCAGAAAGAGATAGAGCCACCGACAGAGCAGATGATGCACAAAATAGTGGTAGGCACCAGTGAGATAAGTTGTAGGTAAGGCACCATGTTGAGTAGGCCGATGAAAAGACCTAGGACGACGCCCATGGGGAGCCCGATTATAGAGAAGCCAATAGCGAAAAGGATGCCCACACAGAGAGCGACGAGAGATTGACCACGAAAATAGTGGTTCATGCTATTTTGGATGTCTGAGAAGATTTTAAAAGTAGTTTCTCTGTATTTAGGAGGGACTAATTTGCGGAAACCGTTTAGAAGCTTTTCGTAATCGAGCATAATGAAAAGGAGGTAAATCAAGACCATGCACCACCCAATAACGCTGAGGATGAATTCGATGCCATTAGAGACGAGTTTAAAAGCGGCTTTGATGATGCTTTGCACATCTTGGCGCGTCATGTGCTCGCTGATGCTATTGAAGTCGATAGAAGAGCGCAAGAAATCTTGCACGCCTTGAGGGATGTACTCGATGTAAGTTTTAGTGGCAGCATATCGTTTGATGATGTAAGCCATTTGATAGAACTCGTCGATAACCGAAGGGATGAAAATGTATCCCAAAAGAGCGAGCAAAGCCAAAGCGCCAACGAGAGTAATGAGGATAGCAACCACACGTCCTTTGAGCTTAAAAACGCGGCGGTTGAATTGGACAAACGGCTCGAGTATGTAAGCGATAAGCCAGGCAACCAAGAACGGGAGCAAAACGCTTTTAAGGCGATTAATGATCCAAATGGCAGCTATAATCAGAACTATGGAAATAATCATGCGCACTACCCTATCGAAAGTGAAGGGTTTGCGTTGTTGAGACTGTTCGAGTGATTGCATTGCAACTTTTTTGGGAGGAAAAGTAGTTTTATGACATGAAATATGGTGCAATAATAGAAAAAAAATTCTAAATTTGCAAATTAATAACAAGTAGAACATAAAGCAGTTCAAAAAAAGGAATAACAAATCAAAATCATATTTTTAAATTATGTCACATCAAAACAACGAAATCCTAAGCGATAAAGCGTGGGCACGCTGGACAGCCCTGGGATTATTGGCGTTGGCAATGTTTTGTGCCTATATATTTATGGACATATTGTCGCCAATTAAAGACCTGCTACAATCGCAACATGGATGGGACTCAACAGCCTTCGGCACGATGCAAGGCTCAGAAACATTCTTGAATGTATTTATATTCTTTTTGATATTTGCGGGCATCATCTTAGACAAGATGGGCGTGCGCTTTACAGCCATACTGTCAGGAGCAGTGATGTTGGTTGGCGCGACAATCAACTGGTATGCGTTGACCGATATGTTTGCAAACGGAAGCTTGGAAGCATGGTTTAACAACCATCTAAATTACATACCGGGATTTGATGAGCTAGGCATATCACCGTTTTATGAAGGCATGCCGGCGTCAGCAAAACTGTCAGCCATAGGCTTTATGATATTTGGTTGCGGTGCAGAGATGGCCGGAATCACAGTTAGCCGCGGTATTGTTAAATGGTTTAAAGGCCGCGAGATGGCACTAGCTATGGGATCGGAGATGGCACTAGCGCGCTTGGGCGTAGCAACATGTATGATATTTTCGCCGGTGTTTGCGCACTTAGGAGGAAATGTAAGTGTTTCGCGTTCGGTAGCCTTTGGTGTTGTTTTGTTGATGATAGCTTTGGTGATGTTTGTAGTGTACTTCTTCATGGATAAGAAGTTGGATGAACAAACCCATGCAGCAGAAGACAAAGACGATCCGTTTAAAGTTAGCGATATAGGCAAGATACTCACTGACAGTGGTTTCTGGATTGTAGCATTGCTATGCGTGCTATATTATTCGGCAATATTCCCGTTCCAGAAATATGCAGTAAATATGTTGCAATGTAACTTGTCGTTTACAGAAGTAGATCCGAATTCGTTTTGGGCATCTAACAGCGTAACGATAGTGCAATATGTGATAATGATAGTTGTTGCAGCAGCATCGTTTGCGAGCAACTTTTCAAAGAATAAGACAAAGAAATACGGATTGCTAGGTTTAGCAATAGTAGCGTTGATAACATATTGCGTGATGGGCTATATGCGACAATCAGCAGCAAGCATATTTGCCGTATTCCCGTTGTTGGCAGTAGGAATAACCCCGATTTTGGGAAGCTATGTAGACCACAAAGGAAAGGCAGCCTCAATGTTGGTATTGGGATCGTTGCTACTAATAGCATGTCACTTGACTTTTGCTTTTGTATTGCCGATGTTTAAAGGCAACTTGATAGGCGGAGTAGCCGTAGCATATTTGACAATATTGGTGCTTGGAGCATCGTTCTCACTTGTTCCGGCATCGTTGTGGCCGAGTGTGCCAAAATTGGTTGATGAGAAAATCATCGGCTCAGCCTACTCGTTGATATTCTGGATACAAAACATCGGATTGTGGCTCTTCCCGTTGCTCATCGGCAAAGTGTTGGATGCGACCAATCCGGAGATAGTAGAAGCCGTAGCCAACGGCACAATGACACCGGAACAGGCATCAGTGAGCTACAATTACACCGCACCGTTGGTGATGCTCGCCGGCTTGGGCGTAGCAGCGTTGTTGCTGGGTTTCGTGCTTAAAGTTATAGACCGCAAGAAAGGTCTGGGACTAGAATTACCGAATATCGCACCAGAAAATAAAGAAGAAGCATAACAATGCTTAAACGAATAATAAGTGTGGCAATCGCTGCAACCGTCATGGTTGCGGCGATTGCTCTAAATCCGAAGCGCGAATTTAGGGGAGCGTGGATGCACACGGTGTATCAGCCCCAATACGCGCAAAAAGGCACAAACGAATTAAAAAAATATTTGTCAGATCAGCTTGATAAGTTGCAATCGAGCGGAGTTAACGCCGTGTTGTTTCAGGTGAGGCCGAGTGCCGATGCATTTTACGACAGCAAACTAGAGCCGTGGAGCCACTTTTTGACGAAAGGAGGCAAGGCACCGGTGCCCTATTGGGATCCGCTGACATATATGATAGAAGAGGCGCACAAGCGCGGCATGGAGCTGCATGCGTGGCTAAATCCGTACAGGGTGACAACATCAGCCAATGAGAAACTACCGTCAACACATCTGTATCACAAAGAGCCGCAACGATTTGTGACCTTTGCCGGAGATAAGAAGATGTATTTTGATCCGGGTTTGCCTGAAAACAGGAAGTTTATAGAAGATGTAGTTGCAGATATAGTAAGTCGCTATGATGTAGACGGCATACACTTCGACGATTACTTTTACCCCTACCCTGTCAAGGGATATGAATTTCCCGACGACGCGTCGTACAAGAAATATGGGAACGGGATGAAACGCGGAGATTGGCGAAGGAAAAATGTGGACTTGCTGATAGAAGGAGTACACAAGCGCATACAGTCGATAAAGCCGTGGGTGAGATTTGGCATCAGTCCGTTTGGGATATGGCGCAATAAACGCACCGACGCACGAGGCAGCGACACAAAGGGGCTGCAGAATTATGATGACTTGTATGCAGATGTGCTGCCGTGGGCACAAAAAGGCTGGATAGACTACCTTTTGCCGCAATTGTACTGGGATTTAGAGCATAAATCGGCATCGTATCTTGTGTTGGTAGAATGGTGGAATAATAATGTCGGCAATAGGCATTTATATATAGGTCAAGATGTTGAACGTACAATGAAATTTAGCGACATATCACCGTCAACACAAAAGACACAGCTACATCACAAAGTTGATTTGACACGCAAGGCAGATCACATACAAGGCAACTGCTGGTGGCCGGCATATTCAGTAACAGCAAACTATGGCGGTGTTGCCGATTCGCTAAAGAAGGATATACAACGCACAGTTGCGCTGGTGCCCGAATATAGGTGGATGACAACAGAAAAGCCGACACAGGTGAGCAACGTTAAAGCCAGCGGGAAAGTGTTGCAATGGAACGGTACAAAACACCAGGGTAAGACCACAGATGTTGTGCGCTATGTGATATATCGCTTTGAGTTGAAAGATAAGCATCCGGACTTTGAGAATGCCGAAGCAATAGTTGGCATCACGAATGAGACCGAATATAAAGTTTCGCGTTCAGGTTGCTATTATGTGACCGCATTAAATAGGGCTAACATAGAGTCGCAGCCATCGAATGCCGTAACCATCAAATGACAAGCTTAGCAACGGCAATTGTTGCCGGCTTGCCAAGATAAGACAAGAGTGCTCCTAATTTATTTTTTAGGCGCACTTTTTTATTTGCCAGTTCACCGGCGCGTTGTTGTTTGATGATAGGCCAACAACGGTCGCAAATGTCGTGTTCGCCATGTTTTGCGCCGAGGGCAAACATGTTGTAGTATGCGCTGAAACGGCGGTCGGCAGCAGCACGTTGCAGGGGTGCAGTCTCATGCTTCGACATATACTCAACCATATTGTCAACCACACGCAGCACGTCAAGACGCTCGTGCGACCACGTGTTCATGTAGCTTGTGGGGTTGTCGCGATAGAGGTAAGTAATTTGGTTTGAGTGGCAGACAGTTTTTGCGCGGCGCAAAATGCGGTAGAAAAAATCCAAGTCTTCATACCATAGCCCTTCAGTGAGCTCCAAGCCCTCGAAGAGTTCGCGGCGGTAGAGTATATTCCAGATTGAGTTTAAGAAGTTTTTGCGTTGGTAAAGTATTCGTTCAATAGTATCAATTGCATCGTAGACTTTATAGTCAGAGGCATCTAATCCCTCAAATCTATGCTCAAGTTTGCGCACGGCACTAGCCACGCAAATGTCAGCGCCACTGAGTTCGTTTAGTTTTAGGAGGAAAGCGAAGAGGTCGATGTGAATTTCGTCGTCGGCGTCGATGCAAAGTATAAAATCGCCCTCAGCACGACGTATGCCCACATTTCGTGCCGACGACGGGCCGCCGTTAGGTTTGTGCAAGGCAAGGATGCGAGCATCGTTGTCGGCGAAGTCGTCGCACATTTTGTCGGAGCCGTCAGTAGAGCCGTCGTCAACGAGAATAAGTTGCCAGTCGGTATGACTTTGTCTGACGATGCTACAAACACATTGCGGCAACCATTGACGCGCATTAAACACAGGAACAATAACAGAGATTTTAGGCATTTGCTGTGAAGATTGGTTAAGAGCGATATTGTGAATATAGGTTATAGCACTTTGTTTTTAGGCTTTGTTGCTTGAAACTCCTTGAGGTATGTAGGCACGCTGTAAGCGAGGTCGATGAAGTTGCGTTGAGCATAGTCGCGCTCAGCGAGAGCAACCATGTCGACAGCAATAGGGTCGACGCCGTCAACGAAAGTGACATTAGGAGCAGAGAAAAGCGATTTTGATTTAGGCATGCCGTCGCCAAAGAGCAGCACCGGACGACCGGTGACAATGATGTCGGCATAGCTATTTTCGTCGAGTATGAGAGGCTGAGGTTTGAGGAGTGGAGAAAGAGCAAAGTCGTAAGCGGCGGTATATACTTCCATGCGGCGAGCGTCGATCATGGGCACGAGAATGCTGTCGGGGTCGACACTGTCGGTAGAGAACATGACACGCGTAGCCATAAGTTCGAGAGTGCTAATGCCAATTAGAGGGATGTTTAGAGCGTAGCACAGGCCTTTTGCTTCGCTGAGACCGATACGCAAACCGGTGTAGCTGCCGGGACCCATAGAAACAGCCACAGCTTCAAGTTTTATTTCTTTTTCGGCGATAAAATCGAGACAACCTTTAATGAAGTCGCTAAGGAGAGCGGCGTGGTTGCGGCCATCAAAATCTTCGAAGTGTTTGAGTATAGTGCCTTCAGCAGTTACAGCGGCAGAGCAAACGCGAGTTGAAGTTTCGATATTTAAAATTACAGCCATATAAATAGATAGTTAATGATGATGGGGGTTTGTAAATGCAAAGTTAGTCATTCTTTTGTAAAATACGCACATCCGGAGCTACAAAACATTTATCAAAAGTTGGTAGATAATGTGTGGATTAAAACAAGTGAAATAGGGTGAGTTGTTAGTGTTAAAGATATGGCAATGTTATGCGATTAAATAAAAATTTGTAATTTTGTATTTATATTTCTTCTTTAATTCACAAAAGTCATTATCATATTTTTTAAGATGGCATGAACCAAATGTGGTAATAACAACTGATAAAAAAATACTCTAATATGCTGAAGATTAGCAATATACTTACCCCCCCCGAAAAAATCAGACTAGGAGCAATTGGCAATAATGTGCATAATTGTGTTGACATACGCAGAATACGCTTTAATAGGGAGAGGATATGTGGTGGAACTTATGCTAATGTCAGTTCCTTTGATAGTATTTTCGTTTATACTTGCACTTAAAATTAAGCTATCGAATAATTGGCTCTCAAAATTGGGTCGAGATCATAGTTCATTCGTATACATTTATCATGTTTTGGTGCTTTCTTTGTGCCGTTTTGTTAAGTTGGACATACCGATAATTAGTACAATTGAGACTTTCTGTGTAACTATAGGGTTATCGTATATAACTAGATATTTAAAACGAATCTGCAATAGAAAGTAGATATTTAGTGG
>CAZJEA010000072.1:0-11585 GCA_964544895.1 uncultured Bacteroides sp.
AATTACAAAAAATATTAATTTACACAAATAATTTACTTAATTTCGTTCCCAAATAAAATCACAAATCTGCTAAGCTATTGCTCTATTTTGAGATTTGTAATTTTACTTTTAAAGTTTCCGGTTTTCTCAAGTGGGAAAACTAGCGTGCGCACGTTTTTTATTGAGTCTTTAGCATCATTAAAGTAGAGCTTTCCTATATTCAAGTCATCTACCAATTTGTCGTTGACATATAACGCTGTGCCTTTGTTCGTGCCGTGTATGGATATGTGCAATTTATCGCCCGTGCGAATATAATAATTAAATGTATTAAGGTATCCATCACGAGCAAATCCCATTTTTCCACTTATCGGGTCCGCTAGATAAAATACTGCTGACGGAGATCGGAACAATTCGGTGCCCAATTTTTCGTCAACTCCGGCAATATCGAAGCTAACAACATAATTATAGCCAACTTCGCGATAAGGGAGCGTGCTATTTGGCGCAATGTCGGCAATTTGAGCATTTCCTACCCTACCAAGACGATTTACGCCGGGAGCCTCACTTAGCGATGTACGCAGACTATCAAATTCAGCATACGAAAGAGTCGTATTTACACCATCCCAAGTTTTATCCGCTAAGGTTTGTAACGCCGGGAAGATGCGGTGATGTATATCTTGCACCGAAATACCGTTTCCGCAATGGTCGTTCCACACAGCGAACATACCACCAATGATGGTCTTATCTTTTTCGTCAAAAACAACATCGCCAATATGTGCCGGAGTCCAATTTTCGTATAGGAACTTACAATTTAGATAGTCGTAGTAATATCCCGCAGCGGGCACTATATAAACCCAACCGTCCGGTATGCTGATCTGTTGATAGCCTAGTTTTTTCATCTCAACCGGGTCAGCATAACCGTTATACCACGTGCTCATAACAACATTTTCTGATTTCACCGGAGTTTCGCCCTTGGCATGAGTGAGCGCGCCCCAAACACAAGCTTGCTTGCCGAAACTTTCAACATACTTAATATATCGGTCTGTGAAAGCGCGAAAGGCTTCAACCACTTTCTGATCCTTATTAGAATATTCATCAGTACCGATATGCACCCTGTGCCCTCTAAAGACAGGATCATCACCGTCAAGATACTCCTTAAGGAGGCCATCCATAAATGTGTATGTTTCCGGATTGAATAAATCCAAATGATCCATGCCATACTCCTTGCTACCCAACTCCGGCTTGTAATGAGCAAAGGCTAAGGTATGCGCTGGGGCATCTATTTCAGGAATAATGTCTACATAACGTGCTTCCGCTGATTTTTGAAAATCAATAAAAGCGGCTTTAGTATAGTAACCATCGCGAGCTGCGAGACCGGGATAAGTATCAGACTCGAGTCGGAAGGCTGCATACGTCTTGTCCCAATCATTATCAAAAAACTTACGAAATCCGTTATCATTTAAGTGCACTTGAAGGGTATTCATCTTGTAATATGACATAACCTTAACCAAATCGTCCAAATAATCGATAGGTATATACTTACGACCGCAATCTATCATAAGTCCGCGTAGACTGTAATCGGGAAAATCTACTATATCTCCCTTGGGGAAAATCTTATTTCGCTCGTAAATTTGCAGCAATGATCGAGTTGCCCAATACAACCCCGTGCTTTCCGGCGCAGAAATAGTAATTCGGTCTGACACAGAAATCTTATAACCTTCAGCGCCCAACTTTTTATTCTTTTGGATAGACAGACTGATATCACCGGCAGACACAGAGCCTTGCACTACATCTAACGATAAGCCAAACATCGCTTTAAAATCGTCAGCAAACTCTTTGGCTACTTGCAAAGCCTCAGTATTATTTTTTGGCACCACAATACGAGTTGACGCCGACACTGACAGCGCACCGTCCTTACCCGACCACTCCTTCAACTCCGGTATAACGAACGGCTTATCATTTACAGCGAACGAAGTTATTGCAGACGCTGAAATAGCGCTACATACAGTTAATATTTTAACGAAACAAGGTATATGCATATTAATTATGAATTTAGATAAAAAGATCGGTTACAAAATTATAACATTTAGCCGAATATTCATCTAAAAAATTGCATCATTTGTAATAAAAATCATATATTTGCAGCATCAACAAACTAAAACCAATAAGACATGAAAAATGTTATTATCGCAATGACTGCAGCTGCTGCCGTAACTATGAGTAGCTGCACAACTAAATCGGCTAAAACCGATGAACAATCCGAAAAAGAAGCTGACAAAGTGCTCGTGCTCTATTATTCACAAACTGGCACAACCAAAACTGTTGCTGAGGAAATAGGCAATCAACTTGGCGCTGATATTGCAGCAATTGAAGCTGTTGACCCTTATCCAAACGATTATGATGCAACAATAGAACGCTGGAGAAAAGAGCTAACCGACAGCATTTTACCTGAAATTAAACCTCTCAACGTAAACTTAGACGACTATTCAACAATATTTTTAGGCTATCCGGTTTGGGGTGGCACTTATGCCCTACCTATTGCCACTTTCGTGAAAAATAATGATCTCAAAGGCAAACGTGTGATAACATTCGCCACATTCGGAAGTGGCGGCATTGGCTCTTCTACTGCTGACCTAATTAAGGCCCTACCCGACGCTAAAGTTGAACAAGGTTACGGGGTGCGCACTGCTCGCCTTGGGAAAGCTAAAGATGAAATAACTCGTTATCTCATTGAAGCCGGCTTTAAAGAAGGTAATGTCGAAAAATTGCCTGACTACTCAAGCCAAGCCCCTGTAACAGACGAAGAGACTAAAATATTTCACGAAGCTTGCGACGGTTATAAATTCCCCCTCGGCACACCTATAACCGTAGGTAAACGCGACACCAACACCGGCACAGACTATAAGTTTACGGCAAAAGCCAATATGCCCGGTGGTGAAGAAAGCGAAATAACCATATACGTAACAGTGGCTAAAGGAGAAAAACCTGAATTCACTCTTGTTGAGCGATAGAGTTAATCGTGGTGATATGGCTCGCCTCTAATAATGGTAAAAGCTCTGTAAATCTGTTCTGTAAAAAACAGGCGCACCATTTCATGAGAGAAAGTCATTCGCGACAACGACAGTTTGCTATCTGCTCGTGCATAAACATCTGGTGAAAAACCATACGCTCCACCTATAACGAAAATCAGATTACGTTGAAGAGTTAGCATATACTTTTCAACGTTTTCTGAAAATTGTCTCGACGTAAGTTCTTTACCTCGTTCATCAAGCAAGACCACATGGTCGCCCGGTTGTATTTGCGACAAGAATTGAGCTCCTTCCAGCTCTTTTTGTCGATCAGGATTACCTCCTCGCACATTTTTGACATCAGGTAATATCTTAAACTCAAATGGTGCATAGTGCGAAATACGATCAACATACCGCTCGATAGCTGCTGCTAATTGCTTATCTACAGTTTTTCCAATAGCTAAAAGAATTATTTTCATTGCTGCAAAAGTTTTTGTAATTTTGCACAAAGATAACTCTAAAAATTAAGAATATGAAAACTACAGACGAGCTAATTGATGATTTGCTCACCTTAGCATTCGCCGAAGACGTAGGTGATGGTGACCACACTACCCTCTCAACCATCCCTGCTGATGAGATGGGTCGTCAACAATTAATAGTCAAAGAAGAGGGCATTTTGGCCGGTGTTGATATCGCTCGCAAAGTGTTCGACAAATTTGATAAATCTCTAAAAATGGAAGTATTTATCAACGATGGCGCTCACGTTAAACCCGGTGACATTGCTTTCGTCGTTGAAGGCCCCGTGCGCTCTCTGCTTCAAACCGAGCGCATAATGCTAAATATAATGCAACGCATGAGTGGCATAGCTACTACCACCGCTAAATATCAAAGTCAACTCGAAGGTACAGGCGCTCGCGTACTCGACACTCGCAAAACAACTCCCGGCATGCGCATGCTTGAAAAAATGGCTGTTAAAATTGGCGGCGGCACAAATCACCGCATTGGCCTATTTGATATGATATTAATCAAAGACAACCATGTCGATTTTGCCGGTGGTATTGCTCAAGCCGTAAACGCTGCAAAACAATATTGCAAGCAAAACAATAAAGATCTGAAGATTGAGCTCGAAGTGCGTAACACTCAAGAAATCGACGAAGCTCTAGCTGCCGGCGTTGACCGCATCATGCTTGATAACTTCACTCCCGAGCGCACAAAAGAAGCTGTAAAACACATTCGCGAAAAGAATGCTGCTGTTGAAATAGAATCATCAGGAGGCATCACCTACGACACTCTCCGCGCATACGGCGAATGTGGTGTTGACTTCATTTCAGTAGGTGCTCTCACCCACTCTGTTAAAGGATTGGACATGAGCTTCAAGGCTGTAAAATAAAGTCTACAATCAAAATATAAAAATGGTCTCGATGGTTTTACCTCTTTCGAGGCCATTATTTTTTTTGCATTCTCAAAATAATTTTATAATTTTGATGTTGTAAAAATAGAACTGCTCAATGGAAATCAACCAATATATATTTACGCTTGAAATGCAAGTTCGCGATTACGAACTTGATTATCAAGGCATCGTTAACAATGCCAATTATCTTCACTATTTAGAGCATACACGCCATGAGTTTTGCAGACAAGCAGGCTTAACTTTCGCGGAGATGCATAGACGAGGCATAGACCCCGTTTTGGCTAGAGTTGAAATAGATTACCGTCAGCCATTACGCAGCGATGAAATATTCTTAAGTTGCTTGAATATTACCCGTCGTGGTCCCAAATTCATATTTCAACAAGACTTGTACAAAGAAGATGGCACACCGGTGCTTAAAGCAGAGATCTCGGTTGCCTGCACTGAAAACGGACAACTCACTCGTGGTGAGATCTTAGCTGAAACATTCAAAAACTATCTAACTTAACAAAAATATGTTGCTCGACGCTGACGACTACAAATTAGCATTCTCTATGATACGCGGAGTGAATATCACTACTGCGGCTAAGCTATTGGCTAAAGTCGGCGACGAGGAAAACTTTTTTAAAGCCACTGATAACAGTCTTAAAGCCCTTACTCTTTTACAAACTAAACTCACTGAGCGCAGCTATCGAGACAGTCTTTTGCAAAAGGCCATAGCGGAACGTGCGTTTACCGATAGCTCAAACATCGAACGCTGCTATTTTACCGCAAACAACTATCCACGGCGTTTAGCCGAGTGCAACGACGCCCCGGCGATGCTCTATAAATTGGGAACAGCAAATTTAGACAGCTCACATATTGTCGCTGTCGTAGGCACGCGACACGCCACTGCTTACGGCATTGACTTCACATCTAAACTGGTACAAGCGCTGAGCGAGCGCTTAGACGATTTGATTATAGTTAGCGGACTGGCTTACGGCATAGATGTCGCAGCTCACAGAGCAGCATTAAAAGCAGGTGTCCCTACTGTTGGAGTCATGGCTCACCCGTTAAACACTATTTACCCGGCTGAGCATAGAGATGTCGCAGCAAAAATAATAACTGAAGGTGGAGCATTAGTAACAGAATACACCACCGGCGACACCGTACATAAAGGTAATTTTTTAGCAAGAAATCGCATTATAGCCGGACTAAGCGATGCTACAATAGTGGTCGAGTCTGATCTTAGAGGCGGCGCTATGGCAACAGCTCGCATAGCCAATGCTTACAACAGAGAAGTGTTTGCTGTGCCGGGACGTACAATCGACAAATATAGTCACGGGTGCAACCACCTTATATCTTCACAAACCGCCAATTTGTTGACTGACGCAGACGAAATACTTGATCTGCTGGGATGGCAAGGCAAACCTAAAGAAGGTGATCAACAACAATTGGCAATTGACTTACCTGCAGACCAAGAAGAAATATTGGAACTAATCAGACAACACCCGGAATATACAATAAACGACATGATTGTCAAAACCGGCAAAAACTATTCTCAACTTAGCGACATACTATTCCAATTGGAAATGACCGGGCTTATTGTTTCTATCCCCGGAGGCAGATATGTCAATGTTTGTGCTTAAATGTCTTTCTCAGACGAACATATCACTTCATAAAAACGTTTAATATCTAAATAATCATATTATGGCAAAAATAATTCCATCATCAGAACTAATCATAAATGCAGATGGGTCGGTTTTTCACCTTCACCTAAAACCGGAACAGCTAACTGACCGTGTTATACTTGTCGGAGATCCCGGTCGTGTAGATATGGTCGCTTCTTTTTTCGATCAGAAAACTTTTGAAGTTTGCTCTCGCGAATTTCACACTATAGGCGGCACGTACAAAGGTAAACCTATCATGTGCTTAAGCCATGGCATCGGTCCCGACAATATTGATATTGTCATTAATGAACTTGATGCTCTAGCTAATATCGACTTCGAAACTCGCGAAGTAAAACCTCAGCACCGTCAGCTCACCTTGGTACGCATTGGTACCTCCGGAGCTCTCCATCCTGAACTTTCCCTAGGCACTCCCGTAATTGCAGAAAAAGCCATTGGCTTCGATGGCGTTCTCAATTTTTATGCCGGCAGAAATGACGTGGCAGACTTAGATTTCGAAAAAGCTCTTTGCGAAGCAACCGGATGGAATGACCTTTGGGCTAAACCTTACGTGGTTGATGCCGATGCCGAACTCGTAGATCGAATCGGCAAAGATGATATGGTGCGCGGTAATACGATCTCGGCTGTAGGCTTTTACGGGCCCCAAGGCCGCGAATTGCGATTACCCCTATCAAATCCAGATTTAAATCATCGCCTTGAACAATTTAGATATCACGGCCGCAAAGTCACTAACTACGAGATGGAATCAGCTCCATTACAAGGTCTAGGTAAACTCATGGGGCATAAAGCTATGACTGTATGCTGCATCATTGCCAACCGTTTTAACGAAGAGGCAAATCCCAATTACAAAAATGGCATACGAGATTTAGTTGAAACTGTACTCGAACGCATTTAAAATATCAAAACAATGAACGACACTATACGCGACATTATAACTCGGCGGAGCGTAAAGAAATATTTAGATAAAGATGTGCCATCGGAGTTAATCGAAGAAGTTGTCACTGCCGGCACTTATGCTCCAACTGGCATGAATAGGCAATCACCAAAAATCATCGTAGTCACAAACCGAGAACTACGTGACAAACTAAGCCGGATAAACGCTTCTATCCTTGGCATCGACGGTGACCCGTTTTATGGTGCTCCAATCGTACTGGCTGTTTTAGCTAAAAAAGATGTTAATACCCGCGTTTATGACGGCTCATTGGTTATGGAAAATCTTATGATTGCCGCTAATAGTCTAGGCTTAGGTTCGTGCTGGATACACCGCGCCAAAGAGACTTTTGAACTTAACGAAGGCAAAAGCATACTTAACGATTTAGGCATCAATGATGAATACGAAGGCATCGGTTTTTGCATACTTGGTTATGCTGCGCCCGACGCTCTTAAACCTCAATGCCCTCGCAAAAGCGACTACATTGTTTGGGCTAAATGACAAAATGTATATTTTTGTGCATTTAAATCATAAAAACTGACCAATAGACCCTATAAAATCAGTCTATTTGTTAATAAATAGTGAAAAGATATTGCATTATAAATATATAATAACTAATTTTGTCGCCGTTTGCTCCAATTCGAGCAAATTAATATTCACTGATTAATTTATTTAACTATATAAAAATCTACTTATGAAAGTATTACGTAACGCTTCAATTGCTCTTTTAGCAACTGCTCTTCTTTTAGGCGAAACTGCTTGTAGTTCAATGACAAATACCGGTAAAGGTGCTCTTATCGGTGGTGGTAGCGGCACTGCTCTCGGGGCTGCTGTTGGCGCTCTTATCGGCAAAGGCAAAGGTGCTGCTATCGGCGCTGCTGTTGGCGCTGCTGTTGGTACAGGCGCAGGTGCACTCATCGGCAAAAAAATGGACAAACAACAAGCTGAATTGGCTCAACAACTTGCTGATCAAGCAACTGTTGAACAAACTACCGATGCTAACGGCCTTCAAGCTATCAAAGTTACTTTTGATGGTGGCATTCTTTTCGCTACTGGCAAATCGGACCTCACTGCTCAAGCTAAAGCCGACCTTACAAAATTTGCTAACAGCCTAAACAACAATCTCAATACTGACGTGCAAATTTACGGCTACACCGATAACACCGGCACTTACGAAGCTAACGAACGCGTATCAAACAACCGCGCAAACGAAGTAAAAACTTACCTCGTAAGCAAGAGCGTTGACTCTAGCCGTTTGGCTGCTGCTGGCGTTCCTATGTCTGACTACGTTGCCACAAACGACACTGCTGAAGGTCGTGCTCAAAATCGTCGCGTTGAAATTTACATCTACGCTAACGAAACAATGATTCAACAAGCTGAAGCAGGCACATTGCAATAATTGAGCCTTACAAGTTTGATAAAATAATGTAACGCACACATGCAATATTGTAGGCGTTACATTTTTTTATATCTATATGAGCTTACAATTTCAAGCAAATTGCCTAAATTTGCATTTTAAACTTAAGAATACAAATTAAAATGGCACAAAAACCGTCAATTCCAAAGGGTACTCGCGATTTCTCACCGGTAGAAATGGCTCGCCGAAATTATATATTTAACACTATTAGAGATGTTTTCGGTTTGTTCGGTTACAGACCTATTGAAACTCCGGCTATGGAGAATTTATCAACTCTCATGGGTAAATATGGAGAAGAAGGCGACAAACTATTATTTAAAATACTTAATTCCGGCGATTGGTTGCGCGGCGCTGATCAACAAATGATTGCTGATGGCGATTATGTGCATTTGACAAATAAAGTTTCTGAAAAAGGTTTGCGTTACGACCTAACTGTTCCTTTCGCTCGTTTCGTCGTTCAACACCGCAACGAAATTCAGTTCCCTTTCAAAAGATTCCAAATTCAACCCGTTTGGCGTGCTGACAGGCCGCAAAAAGGTCGCTATCGCGAATTTTATCAATGCGATGCCGATGTTGTTGGTTCCGACTCTCTTCTTAATGAAGTTGAGTTGATTCAAATGATTGACACCGTGTTTACACGTCTTGGCGTACGCGTTGCCATAAAACTTAACAACAGAAAAGTCCTAGCCGGCATAGCTGAACTAATTGGTGCTCCCGACAAAATCATAGATATTACAGTAGCTATCGACAAAATTGACAAAATCGGCATAGATGCTGTTAATGATGAGTTACGCGAACGCGGCCTCAGCGAAGAGTCAATCACTACCCTACAGCCCATTCTAAGCATTGATGGTTCTGTTGAAGAACGCATAGCACAACTCTCGCAATTGCTCGCCGGTAGCGAGGTCGGAGCTTTAGGCGTAAAAGAGCTTACTTATGTTGTAGAAAATACTCAAGCTCTCGGCTTAAAAGCAGAGTTAGATTTAGACGTATCTCTCGCGCGCGGACTAAACTACTACACCGGCACTATCATCGAAGTTAAAGCTCTCGATGTTCAAATTGGTTCTATCACCGGTGGCGGTAGATACGACAACTTGACTGGCGTATTCGGCATGCCCGGTGTCTCAGGAGTCGGCATCTCTTTTGGCGCAGACCGCATTTATGATGTGCTTAACACATTAAACTTATATCCTGAGTCAATTGAACAAAGTAGCACAATCATGTTCGCCAACCTTGGTGAAGCTGAGGCTTCAGCTTCATTGAAGGCAATAAAGGCTTTGCGAGCTGCCGGCATTGCTGCAGAATTGTATCCTGAAAATACAAAAATGAAAAAGCAAATGTCATATGCCGATACATTGAAGACTCCATTTGTTGGCTTTATCGGAGAATCAGAACTCAACGATGGCACCGTTACTGTAAAAAATATGCAGACCGGTGAGCAAAAGACAATAGCCATTGCTGAACTCGCTGACTTCATAAAATTATAAAATCAGAGAAATAGACTTAATAATATTATCTTATATAACATTCACTAATTCCAGATAATGAAAAAACTGTTTTCATCAATATTGCTCATTCTAGCATTGGTTTTGGCTGCGCCAACAGCTAATGCTCAATTCAGATGGGCTGGTACTGCCGGTGTGTCAATAAATAACCTATCGTTCAAGCAAGATCTTGTTAGTGTCTCTCAAACTGTAGGCTATGCTGCAGGTATTAATGGCGAAATGATGTTCCCCGGCATTGGCGTAGGTCTAACTTTTGGTTTGCTATACAACCAACAAGGCGCAAAAGTTAATTTAGGCGAAAAGCAAGTGTGGGCTGCCGACGGATATGGAAACGAGCAAGTGTTCTTACACACCGCTTCAATTCCTATCCACCTACAACTCAAGTACACTCGTCTTAATGGCCTCGAAGACAAGATCGCTCCAATAATTTTTGGCGGTCCTGAATTTAATATACAAGTAGCTCACGGCAAATGCAAAGCATTCGATTATTCAGGTGGTGACCTTGGCGTAACTGCCGGTATCGGCGCTGAAATTTTCAAAAGATGGCAAATAAGAGGCAGCTATACTTGGGGCATGACTTACGTCCTAAAGACAAGTCTCTTAGACAACTTTAGTGCACGAAGCCGCCAATGGAATGTTCGTCTATCTTATTTTTTCTAGCAGATAAACTTAGATATAGAATATAGCATTTCTGAACTGCACAGCTGAAGTTTCATATACTACTTCTGCTGTGCAGTTCAATTTATTGAGACTACACCATTCTCCCACATAGAGATGTGCATAAAAAAGGGGTTCGCTTTTATGTAACGAAATCCGGGTTAGCCAATGTTGACAAATATCTATATTTTTGATAAATTTGCACGAAGAACTTTCAACATTAATCTATGGCACTTATTTTGTGTAAAAAGTGTGGCAATTCTTATAGCGATTTATTATCCAGTGATTGCCCATATTGCAACCCGGAAGATTCAGAGCAACAAAAATCTGAATCTACAATTGTTTTACCTGAAAATCTTGAAATTGGCAAAGCGCTCCCATTTTGGGATGTGGATTCGATGTGCATTGGTAGATTTTCTAATGATTTTCTAACTGGCACTGACTATGAATCTTACGGATTTAATTACAAAAAAGACATAACTTTGTCTTTGCACACTCACGGACTAAATATAACCCAAGGCTTAACTTCTTTTCCAATTAACAACGCTCAAATTTATTTGATGCATTTGGCTGAAGAACGCAACCGATCAACTGACAAGCAAGAGCCTGTAAATCTAATGATTTATTTTGTAGACTCTAAAACTCTAAGAGATCGCCTAATTGTCGTCAAATGCAAAAGAAAAAATGAAGTTATGGCATTTCTAAATAGACGAGAATACGAAATGATGTCTAATGAAATTTCAAAGCGAGAGCCTGAACATTCTCATCCATCTTTAATAAAACTAATATCGATTATAGGCTTTATAATTGCGCTCTATCTATTTTTCTCCTTGATATTGAAAGGTTAAAGTACAAATATATCCAATACTCGATAATTCTAAACTTAATGTAACCTGTCATCGTGACTAAATGATTGCTTCTATTCCTCCTATTTTAACCTATGTTAATTCGCACCACTTGCATTTTTAGTGTGTTTTTTCGCTCCAACCCATATTAACTTTGCATCAAAATCAATT
>CAZJEA010000073.1:0-11461 GCA_964544895.1 uncultured Bacteroides sp.
TATTCCGAATGAGGTATGCACCGTATCAATCCCCACCGATGCATTCTATGACTATTTGCTAGCTCAATATTGGGGCTCATTTGTAGACCTCAAATCATCGTTTGACATCGAAGTTGCTAATGGTGCAACGCTCACTTACGAAGTGTTCGATAGCGAAGCTGAAGCACTAGACGATATTAATAATGATTCTAACCGTGTTAGACGTGCAAGTGCAAAATCTGCCTCTGCTCATGCTTTGGCTGATGGCAACAGCTTGTTTGTAAATGCGGCTAAAACAGTTCGTTTTAACATTGTTGGCGATGGTCAAAATGAAGTGTCTGAAGTGCTTCTTAATAACACTGACATAACAAATAATCTAACAAATGGCTATTTGATCTTAAGCAATTTCGATGATATTAATTCATTGCAAATTAAAACAAAAGAAGCAGATAGCTCGGCTGTTAAGGACATCAATGTTGAGGGCGAATTTGATGCTGATACAGTTGTTGATGTTTACAATTTGTCGGGTGTGCAAGTGTTGCGTGGCGTTGAGATGGGTTCTATCTCAGACCTTGCTACCGGTGTTTACATCGTTCGCACAGCAAACTCTGCTCGTAAGATAGTCGTAAAATAATAATTTACACATACACATATCAGCGCCCCGAGTCACACCGACCCGGGGCGCTCTATATAATACAAGATGAGTAGACGTATCGGCTCAAGTTGAGCTGGTTTCTCGCTGAAAATTGCTATTTTTGAGCCGTAAATCTAAAAGCGAAGGTGCGCTGATTTTTTTTCAACGCACCTTCGCTTGGTTTTAAATTATGTCGGTTTTTAGATGTTAGCTGAGATCTTCTTCAATTGAGAATTCGTCATCCACATTTTCCTCAACATTAGGAGCTGCGGGTTGATCGTCAGCGTTGTCGCCGGCAGCAGTATTGCTTTCGGCTTCGAGACGTTCGCGTGTGGCGCGGCGTGCTGCCGTTTCAGGCGATGCGTCAGCTTCCTTCATTGCGGCGTAAACTTTCTTCTCAAGCTCTTCGTACAACTCGGGGTTGTCTTGTATCACTTTCTTTGCTGCATCGCGTCCTTGAGCCAATTTTTCGCCCTCGTAGCTGAACCATGAGCCGCTCTTGGTGATAACATCGTATTCAACGCCAAGGTCGAGCACTTCGCCGGCGCGAGAGATGCCTTCGCCAAACATCACGTCAAACTCTGCGCGTTTGAATGGAGGCGCAACTTTGTTCTTAACGATTTTGATGTATGCGCGACGGCCCAATACATCTTCACCGTCTTTAATCGGGTTGCGCGAACGTATGTCTATGCGCACTGAGGCGTAAAATTTCAACGCATTACCACCGGTTGTTGTCTCGGTTGGTCCGAACATTTGGCCAATTTTTTCACGCAATTGGTTGATGAAAATACAGGTGGTATTTGTGCGGGCAATAGTGCCGGTTAGTTTGCGCATTGCTTGCGACATAAGTCGTGCTTGTAGACCCATGTTTCTGTCGCCCATTTCGCCTTCAATTTCGCTTTTCGGTGTGAGGGCAGCAACAGAGTCGATAACGATGATGTCGATGGCGCTTGAGCGAATAAGTTGCTCGGCAATCTCCAGGGCTTGCTCACCGTTGTCGGGTTGAGCAATAAGCAAGTTGTTGATGTCTACGCCAAGGTTTTGTGCATAAAAGCGGTCGAATGCGTGCTCTGCGTCAATCATAGCAGCAATGCCGCCCATCTTTTGTGCTTCGGCGATGGCGTGTATTGCCAAAGTTGTTTTACCTGACGATTCAGGTCCGTATATTTCGATGATGCGTCCGCGAGGGTATCCGCCTACACCGAGAGCATAGTTAAGACCAATTGAGCCGGTAGGAATCACGTCAACGTCTTCCACCACGTCGTCGCCAAGTTTCATTACTGCGCCTCGGCCATACGATTTTTCGATTTTACCCATAGCTGCTGATAGCGCTTCGAGTTTTGCTGCGCGAGGATCGGCTGCGGCAACGCCCTTTTTAGCAGCGGCTTTTTTAGGTTTTTCGGTTTTTTCCATGTTATGTTTGATTTTATATTATTTTCCTGTTTTAATTTGTATTTGCTATTGTAAATTGTTTACTCTGCAAAGTTACTACGCAGCATGAGCAAGAATATTTCCCATATCTGTTAAATTAAGTTATTTACTTAAATTAAGTAAACTTTTAACTTTATGGCTTGTTCTAGAAGTACATAGCAAATATTTTTCCATTGCAAGAAATGTGATAATGATTGGTTTATTATTTAACGTGGCCGATATCGCGATGATATTGCCACGTTTCTTTTTTTTATTCTTTCGGTACCACAGTTCCAGTAATTTTCAGCGTTATCTTGCTGCTTTTTTTGTCGCTGCCGTTGATGCGCACTTTTATAGACTTATCAAATGCGCCCGGGCGTCCTGAGGGGTTGTAAGTCACCTTAATCTTTCCGCTTTTGCCGGGTTTTATCGGCTCTTTCGGATAGTCGGGCATTGTGCATCCGCAGCTTGCTGTGGCTGAAATAATCACCAACGGCTTGTCGCCGGTGTTCTTAAAGGTAAACTCGTGAGAGACCTTGCCTTTTTCTTCTTTAACGATGCCAAAATCGTGCGATTTTTCAGCAAATTCTGCTTTTGCACCATCTCCGGCAAATGCTGATATTGTCGAGAGTATTATTGCTACGAAGAGAGATAATATTTTGCGCATATCTAAATGTTATAAGTTTGTTTTCTTAAAATAATAGTCGAGCACGTCGCGGGCAGCAATAAATGAACTTAGACGGTTGTCAAGCACTTTTGCCTCATTGAGCTTTAGCATTGCCTCAATTTCGGGGTCGTTGTAGAAGTGGTTGCGCAATTGCTCGTTGATGCTTTCAAACATCCAATATCGAGCTTGCTGGTTGCGGCGCTCTTCAAAAAAGCCTTTTTCTTTCACATAGGCAAAGTAGCGGTCTATCATGTCCCACACCTCGGTAATACCTATTTCGTAATAGCCGGAGTATGTGAGCACTTCGGGCATCCATCCCGACACTGTTGGCGGAAATAGGTGTAGGGCGCTGCGAAATTGTGCTTGTGCCAATTGTGCGCGGTTTATGTTGTCGCCGTCGGCTTTATTTATCACTATGCCGTCAGCCATTTCCATGATGCCACGTTTTATGCCTTGCAGCTCGTCGCCCGTTCCTGCCAATTGTATGAGCAAGAAAAAGTCAACCATAGAGTGCACCGCTGTTTCGCTTTGTCCTACGCCCACGGTCTCTACAAATATATTGTTGTAGCCTGCGGCTTCGCACAGCACAATTGTCTCGCGTGTTTTGCGCGCTACGCCGCCCAGAGAGCCTGCTGATGGGCTAGGACGTATAAATGCATTCGGATGCACTGACAACTTCTCCATGCGCGTTTTGTCGCCTAATATGCTGCCTTTAGTTCGCTCACTTGATGGGTCAATAGCCAATACTGCCAATTTGCCGCCATCTTTAAGCACATGCAAGCCAAACACGTCGATTGACGTTGATTTGCCAGCTCCGGGCACTCCGGTGATGCCTATGCGACGCGAATTGCCTGAATAGGGTAGGCACTTTTCTATCACTTCTTGCGCTATGGCTTGGTGATCGGGGTTGGTGCTCTCTATGAGTGTAACCGCGCGGCTCAGCATCGTGACGTCGCCTTTGAGTATGCTTTCTACTAACTCTGCGGCGCTTGGCATGGGCTTACGCTTTTTCTTGCGTGCTGCCAAATAGGGGTTCACTGATGGCGGTTGCGCTACACCGTTATTGACGGTGAGGCCTACATATTGACTGTCGTTTTCGGGATGTTCCATACTTTTTTGTTTGTTGGCAAATTTACAAAATCGTCACCAATCAAACAAACAAAACGTCCGCTATTTATTTTTGGTTCATTCTTTACTCTTTATTAGATTTTACTGTAGCACCTCACACACTGCAGTCCCGTATTGCCGTGTAGCGTCTCACACCACGCGCTCCGCGTAGCGGTGTGTATAAAAAACTGCGTCATCCGCCCTATATCTTCTATTGCTCCGATTCCCGTGCCGCACGCACCACGTCTCGCTATCCTCCGTGTCGACACATTCGTGATATGAAATTCCGCTCATAACTTGTTGTGATTTGCTTACATATTCGTATCTCTGCGCTATAGCAGCCAACGCTTCTTTCAATAGGGCTTGATCTCTCTGATCTTACAGATTATCAATCTTTTTGCACACACGTTTGACGTGGTCGATGCCGTATAAATACTTCTTAGAATCAATATCCATCCACTCTAACAAGCACAGAATTTTATTGTAAACATTAAGGGCGTATTTTGTGCTGTATGTATTTGTCCCGGTAATGAAACAGATTGGTTCATGGTGAGCAATTCGATTGCGAAGTGAATTGATTTTGTCTATTTCATTGAAAATATACGACTGGTTATATTGCATTTCGCGCGATGACCTTGGTTTATTTGGGAAAATGCATAGCAATTTCCTTCCTATTTGGCGATACTGAACCGGAGAAAACATATATTTCCATATGCCAAAATCCATTTCGGCGACCAATTTAGAATGTGTATATTTAGAATTATGATATAGATTTAGATATGCCTTGCTGATTATTTTGTGAGTCTTATGCAAAAGAGGAATAGTGAAGATTCCTTCATCACAAACGGCATTCCTTAACCAATCAGAGCCTAAATTTGAAATTAAATTTTTGTCGATTGCATTTCTAAGAGCAACTTCAAAGGAGTTAACTATTGAATATAAGGCCTCAGATAATTGTAAGTTATACCTATATAAAGTTAACGCTTTTTTCTTATCTCCATTGCAGGCGATGAGATATCTATTAAGTCTTTCATGCGATACAATCGCTTCAAAATCAGAAAAATTCATTTTTTTTGAAAGAAATGTGACGATTAATTTGCAAATTTCAAAATAATATTTTATCTTTGCGGTGTTGAATCCCAGTAGCCCCTGTATATCAAGCTATTGGGTTTTGTTTTTTATATATACCTTGATCAACAAATTCTAAGTTGGGCGATGAGTTGACTTTTCCCGCCAACCCAGATGATGAAGGGTTTCGCTTTTGCCATATTTTTGTTCTGTATAGCGACAAAATTAATAAATTTTTCACAATTAAAGTATTTCAGACTCGCAATAATTAGCATTTGAAAAACTTGCACTCGAAAAATTTCTGATTGTTATGGTGCAGCTCTTTTTATCAGCGCATAACTTCACCTCCATATTTCGTATTGCCGCGTGCCGGCTAGCATACCTCGTCCGCTCGTCTTCACTTGTTTCGAAATGCCGTGTATTCTAACCACTTCGTGTTTCTGGCTTCGCCGTGTCTCATAGCGCGCTGGCATTTCACGGGCGAACTATGCCCAAATGAGCCCCACTAAAAATCTACTGGTTCATTCTTTACTCTTTGTTGTGGTGGTTTTGACCAACTTATTAGACTTTATGGCTTTTTCTGAATCAGCTTTTTTTACTAATTTTGCCCCTCGCAATCTCATTTAATATGTATAAATACTTAATCTTAGCTTTGTGTACTCTTTGCTTGACCTCTTGCGATATGTTTGAATCGCATCCTTATGATGTTCATATCACAGGCGAGCGAAATCTAACTCAAAAAAATATCGATCTTATTGAACAGCAGACAAAAGGCAAAAAGTCTATTCGTTTTGCTGTCATCAGCGACACGCAGCGCTGGTATGATGAAACCGAAGATGCTGTTAAGGCTATTAATGCCCGCGGTGACATTGACTTTGTTGTTAATACCGGCGATATGTCTGACTTTGGCGCTACTAAAGAGTTCTTGCTGCAGCGCGATATCTACAGCAATTTTAATATGCCCAACGTCTGCGTTATTGGCAACCACGACCACCTGGGCACCGGACTCGACACGTATAAAGCTGTTTTTGGCGACACTAACTTCGCTTTCACAGCCGGAAATGTGCGCTTTATATGTCTAAACACTAATGCTCTTGAGTACGACTACTCGGAGCCCGTTCCCGATTTCACGTTCATAAAAAACGAATTGGATAATCTTTCGCCTGAGGTGGAGAAAACAGTGTTTGCTATGCACGTTGCTCCTTTCAACATTATCTTCAACAATAATGTTGCTGATCCTTTCGAATACTATATAAACCAATTTCCGAACGTTCAGTTTTGCCTTTATGGCCACGACCACGCTCTCACCATCGACGACTTGTTTAACGACGGTGTGCTTTACTACCAATGTCCAAATATTGCTAAGCGCATTTATTTAGTTTTTACCCTTCACGAAGATAGCAATGAATACGATTATGAAACAGTTTATTTCTAAATTTCTGGTAGCAATTCTTTCTTTGCTATGCTTTGTCCCCGCTAAGGCTCAATCGCTTGACAATGATACGTATCAACGTCGCAACTATCATTATCATAAGTTTTGGGATGCTTTAATACCGCGTTATGGCAAACTTCAGTATGCCGGCGGCATGGGCATTGTCTCTGTCGGTGTGGGCTGGGATTACGGTAAGCACCGTCAGTGGGAAACAGATCTCCTCTTAGGCATTGTGCCGAAATATTCTTCGCGCAACGCAAAAGTCACTATGACTCTCAAAGAAAACTACATTCCCTGGAGCATTTCGCTAGGCCCGCGTTGGGCTTTTGAACCTCTCGAAACAGGCCTATATTTTAATACTGTTTTCTCCGACCAATTTTGGACTAAAGAGCCCGATCGCTATCCAAACGGCTATTATGGCTTTTCTACTCGCATCCGCACTCACATTTTCCTCGGACAACGTTGGCAGTACGACATCCCAAACCCGCAAAAGCATTTCGTAAAAAGCATTTCTGCCTTTTACGAACTTAGCTCTTGCGACTTGTACATTGTCAGCCGTGCTGTTAATAGCTACATGAAAGCTACCGATTATCTTCGGTTGTCTTTTGGCGTTAAACTCCAAATCTTATAATCGCGCTCTCTCAACTAGAAGTTGCGGCGCACGATGCGTGCTATTGCTATTAAGTTGAGGCTTGTCACTAGCGCTATGATGAGCACGCCGGTGATAGCGGCAGGGAGCACTGACCCCGAATTCACGCCAATTTCCTGCAATCGGGGTTGCCACCACGATGCTGCTATTACCATTATAAATTCTGATAGTACCAATACGCACGCATTGACTATTATCACCAAATTGAAATATGGCTTGGCTACTTGATTGGGTGAATAGCCCAACAGCATCAAATCGTGCAATTTCTGTTTGTTTTTCTGCAATAGCAAGTAAATGCTCAGCATTAAGATGAAAAATGCCAATACTGATATTATGGCGCCTATAGCTATTACTATTGTTGTTACAACAGTCAAAAAGTACGATGCCTTTGAGTTGTCTGCCTTATCGCCGGCTATCTCGTAGCCGTTGCGGTTCATATATCTGTCTATATCCGGATCGCCCGGTGTATTCACCTCAACTATCAGTCGCGATGGGTCTGGCAACTCTGTTGCGCTAAACATCTTGTTTGCCCAATCCATAAATTCTTGCGGCACTGCTATTGTGTTTAGTCGTGATGAAAATCCAACTATGTGTGCCGGGAATGTTCGTGTTTGACCGTTTCCGCTAAGCTGCACTGCCAATGGCACATTGCCGATAAGCGATTCGCTCAGCTGTGGTAGCCCTCTGCTTGCGGCAAAACCAAAGTTGTATAGCGTAAGATAGTCTTTCGACATTATCACCGGCACCACCGGATGCGACGGGTCAAAATGCCAGTCGTTTGGCGAGATGTCTAAAAAGTTATCGGGTATCGACTCAAAGAACAAGAATGTTGACATGCCTTGATTTCCGAACTCCATCGACATTTGCACACTGAAGTTGGCAGCGGTAAATTCGCCCACTTCTCGCACCCACGGCTGATTTTTCAAACGCGATATTTCACGCTCGTCAAAAGTTGTTGACCCACCGATGCCTATAGTGTTCATCGTTGACACCTGCTTTGAGATTATCAGGTAGTCTTTGTTTACAAATGAGTCCTCCGATTCAAACGCTGATTGAACGTCTCCGTAAAAGCGAATTGCGCATAGCACAATTGCCAATCCAACCAAGTTTGCCAATGCGTAGCCGATGATTTGTCCGGCTGATATATTTTTCTTGAGTAGTTTCCAAACCATGTCCATAATCTTACAGTTTTACGCGCTCGGCTTGTTCGAGCAGCAGTGGATTTCCTACTGAGGTAGTAATTATTCCGGCGCCGTTTTCTTTGGCTACGCGGGTTATCAACGAGGCTACAATGCCATTGTTGCGAGCGTCAAGGTGGCTCACCGGCTCATCGAGTATGATAAAGTCAAACGGTTGGCACAATGTGCGCACTATGGCTACTCTTTGCTGTTGTCCGATAGACAAGCGTGCTGCCAGCTGATTTGTTTTATTATCTATCTCTAACTCGCCTAATAGGCTTATTATTTCCTTTTCGCTATAGCGGTCGGTGAGTCTGTTTTTTATCATTATATTTTCTAAAGCCGTAAGCTCTGCAAACAATCGCATTTCTTGAGGCAATAGTGCCAAGTGCCGACGACGTATTTCGCACCATTCGGCGACATTGTATGTTGAGGTGTCTCTTTCGTTAAATTTTATTGTTCCGTTGTAGTCGCGTCGGTTGCCATATATAAACGAGCACATTGACGATTTTCCCGTGCCCGATTCGGCTTCAACCATGTAGCTTTTGCCTTTCTCAAACAACACGTTGTGTAGCCACACTTGCGATAGTGATACCGGGGCATCGTGCTCCGACCCCGCAAATACCTGTGGCAAAACGTTGTTGAGTGTTATCTTCTCAATTTTGGTCATATATATGTTTATTTCTTTTCTCTTAGTTTATTGCCGGATTTGCTAAATCAATAAATGTCTCCAGCAATCCTTTTTTAGTGTTGTTGAGCGAGAACTCAAATTCGAATGACGAATCTACAAATGTCATGCGAAAATCTAGTCCAAATGCAGCGTGTATGATGTCACGCATCACCACCTCGTTTTTCGCTAGGTGCAACACAGCAACGCAGTCTTTGCCTTTAAACATATCTGCTGTGAAGTTTGCTGTCGGCCTGGGGTCGATTTCCTCGTTTGAGAGCAGAAGCACGTTGCCGTCTATTTTCATCAAAAAGTTTGTATATACGGGCACATAATATCCGTCTTCCCACGGCTCAAAGGCTGTATTCTCTTTGTATGATGTGGCAATTCTGAAGCGTAGCTCTTTGTCTCTTACGTGCTTTGTCACTTCAATCTCGTTGGTGAAAGGTATTATGTTTGCAAACAAGTTTAGTGTTTGTGCTGCCTTTTCGGGCTTACACTCTGCTGCCAAAATCCAGTGCATACTCTCTGCCGGCGAATCTATCATATCTTTCAAGTTGCTGGTGCGTAAGCCTGTCGCTACCATTAGCGAGCCGCCAAAGTTGTTAAGCCAATTTGAGATTATGTCACTGCCAATGCCTGTGACGCTCTGGCTAAGCAAGTCTGATATTATTGCCGTATTTGATGCGCCTAAAACAAACATATCCTTATCTGTCACATATTTCAGCAATTCGCCATTAAATTTGCCTCCGTTGTAAGGTAGTTTATACTCCTTGCCGTTGCTCGTAAATAGCTTGCCTTTGAGCTTTGCCTTAAATCCGTCGATGTTGAATGTTGCGCCCATAGTCACTTTGCGCGCATCGGGCAGTATTCGGTTTAGCATCAGCGTCTCCGGACGCGTTTGGCTGTAGAAGTCGGCTTCGTCAATGTCGTCTTGCAGTCTCTTCGCAATATTGCCTAAGTTGAACAGAATGCCAAAAACATCGTCGTTCTCAAGATAGTTGCACTTCCAATTGGCTATCTTATTGTCTTTCGCATCTTCTTTCCAATCGTTTATAGTGCGTACTGTCTGCTGTGCTGACATCACTGAACCGTTTTGTGCTGCAAGAAATGCCAGTTTATCTTGTATAGCAATGCATATACCATCGTCGTAAAGTATAGTGTAGTCTCCGCTTTTTCCCTTGCGGAAGTGATATTTGTCCACAAAAAAGTTAGCATAATCTTTTTCGTCTTTGACTGACCACACGCATAGTGTTTGCACACCGATGCTATTCACGCGCGCGCCAATCACTGCTGATGTCCAATCAAAGCCCTCGGCATCGAGTATGTCGTTTATGCCGTTGCGTACACTGCTCGGAAACGTAGCTACCATCTTTTCCATATAATCAGATAGCTTAACTGTGCCGTCCGACTCAATTTCGCTGTCTGTTACTTCCAATACTCGTTTTAAATTTCCGGCAAAGACAAAGTCTACGTCATTTGATATAAATTCTTCAAGCTTGTCGCCTATTGTGCTTTCGTCGTGAGAACACGATGTTGACAAGGTTACAACCAATGCTAATAATAGCAGATAGATGCATTTAATCTTTTTCATCTTAATATCTTTTGATAAGAAGCCTATTTTTTCAGTTGTCAAAATTATAAATTTTTCTTGACAACTCAAACATTGTCACAAAAATAATACAATTTTACCCCTCTCCAGGTTTGCACCTATCTTCTGCTCGCTTAAAATTGATATCCGGCTGTAAATGCAAAACTGAGGTTGCGCGAATTGCTTGTACCCGATATCATAGCCCACGATAGTTGTGCCAACCAATAATCGTCTACGGGGCGTGTCGTTGCGTCAAGCAAACCGATTTTGGCGTTTACACCAAATATCCAGTGCTTATGCACCACCAAATCAAATTCTGACCCCCAGAGCAAGTCAAATCTGTGCAATTTCGGCATACCAACACTACGGTCATTGTCGGAGTGGGCGCCGTTATCAAGCGCCGATTCTTCTTCGAATAAATTCTCCGGAAATGTATATTTAAAATCGCCATACACGTCTTTCACCGAAATCTTTCCGTTTAGACCGTATGCAAAGCATGGCCCGGTTTTGATGATAAAGCTGAGATTCTCTCTGCTGCCAAGATGCAAAGCTAGATATAGCGGAAGCTCAAGATAGTTGGTGCGAACGCTAAACTTGCTCCTGTTAATCTGCTCTGAGCCAAAATAACCGTCAAATTTCGCTCCGCGTTGAGTCAACAATAGCGATGGACTTATATGAATTATGCGCGATAATTTTATTGTTGCACCGCCTCCAACAGCCCAGTGAAACTGTGCATAGTCATTTGCGGGCATTGCTGTCATTGAGGCTGCTCCGCCATCCACTTCCACATTCCATTTCACTCTTTGAGCGTAGCAACTAAAAGCAGCCACTATTAGAGCAAAAAACGCTGTTGTCAATATCTTTTTCATTGTCTACTAAATTAGGTAATAAAAGTTCGTGTTACTTAGCACTATCGTTTGCCGTGCAAATATATACAATACACTGCAATTATGCAAAAAGCATCATCATAATTTTTGTGTGTTATTGTAGCCTCTACTGTGCACTACGCAATATGTTGATATATTGTCGTGTCGCGGCTAGCGCAACGCAAAAAAAACGCCGCAAGGACTTTGCGACGT
>CAZJEA010000074.1:0-1407 GCA_964544895.1 uncultured Bacteroides sp.
ATTGAAGGTGATAGTCTAATTTCGATTTAGTTCGTTCGACATGAGCGCTAAAGGCTCGTCCGCAAGCATAGCGGCGAGCCATTTCGCCATTCAGCAAATGCTCGGCAGTATGCATAGGTGGATACTCTTGTTTGTTGTGATCGTTTAATAACTGTTCTGGCATAACTAGAATATAATAATTTTATGTGCAAATATACTAAATATAATTAAATTGAAAGCGCCTGCAGGTTAGAAATGATAATCTATACTAATTTAATGATTTTTTAATAACAATTTATCAGCATAATAAAACATTAGACTATAAATTTGTTGCAAAATTAACTTTAAATTCAAGAAAATGAAATCATCAAGACACGTATTGCTCAAATGTATTTTAGCACTAATATTCGCAATCGGAATAGTGTCGTGTGTCAGCAATGACAATGACTGGGAAGATCACACTATGCCCGGCGGAGGAAACAACCAAGGAAATATGAATTCTGGCAACGTTAAAGAAGATGGCGATGTGCCCGAATTTGATAGTACAATAACAGAGTGGAACGGACAAACAGCTACCGATGGATCGCTGGATGAAGTCGGTAGCGACGCCGATTTCTACTACGAAGCTAACAACTTTAAAAATACCGTTAAGATTACGTATAACGGGGAGACCGCCAGCGTGGAAAGTTCAAACAAGAATGTGAACATCAATCAAAACGGAGCATACGTGTGTGTTGATATGGCAACTAACACTGTGTCGGGAGTTGAAATCATTGTTAGCGGAAAAAGTGATAACGGAGGCCTTAAGATATACGGAAGCAAAAAATTTAAACTCACATTGAATGGCGTTGAGCTCACATCACAACGCGGACCGGCAATAAACAGTCAGTGCAAGAAACGTATTTTCGTACACTTGGCTGATGGCACTACAAACAAATTAACCGACTGCGCTAGTTATGTTGACGACACTTATTACTTGGAAACTACAGACGAAGACCGTAAAGGTTGCTTCTTTAGCGAAGGCAACTTAGTTTTTAGCGGTAAAGGTACACTTGTCGTTGCCGGAAAGAAAAAACACGCAATAGCCACAGACGGATATTTTTGGATGCGTCCCGGTGTTACAATTGTTGTCACCGAAGCCGCGAAAAATGGCATACATGTGAAAGGCGACAGCGATGACGGCATTGGCGTAAAAATAAATGGCGGATTGATTTATGCAAATATCTCATCTGTAGCCGGCAAGGCTATAAAGACTGATTTAGATGTAGACATTGAAGGTGGAGAATTGTTGCTTAACACAAGCGGTGATGCCACCTACGATGAAGACGAAAAAGACACATCGTCTGCGGCTTGTATTAAGGCTGATGGCAGCATCACAATAAACGGAGGTAAACTAACGCTGAAGAGCACCGGTGTTGGCGGTAAAGG
>CAZJEA010000074.1:1507-4316 GCA_964544895.1 uncultured Bacteroides sp.
ATAAATGCAGCCTCAGCAATCAACATAAGCGGTGGTAAAGTATATGCTTATGCTTTGAATAATGATGGAATCGACTCAAATGGTTCGCTTACCATAAGCGGTGGATTGGTTATCGCCAGCGGAACAAGCTCACCGGAGTGCGGCATAGATGTTGACAACAGTAACCAGTTTAAGATAAACGGTGGCACAGTCATAGCTATAGGCGGTGGCTCGTTACAGTCTAAGCCATCATCTGCAAGTGCACAATGCAGTGTAGAATATGGCGGATTATCAATAACAAAAGGTAACAACGTAGCTGTTCTTGATAGTTCAAATAAACCGATAATAGCATTTAAGATGCCTAAGAGTTTGAGTGGTGGATCTTTCTTTTTTAGCAGTTCGTCGCTAAGTCAAGGATCATCATACACCATATCGAGCGGAGGTAGCGTAAGTTCGTACAGCGAACTTTGGAACGGATGGTACAATGGCGGAAGCTGGAGCAATGGCACAACAGTTCAAACATTTAGCATCAGTAGCGTAGTAACTTCACTAGGCACATCAACAAACGGCGGCATGGGCGGCAACGGTGGCGGCTGGGGCTGGCACTAAAATTTAAAATATAGCGCTTGCGAGTGTTAAAGTAATGACGTATCTTTGCAAAATAAATACTGTTATAAAGATCAAAAAGAATTGCATAACAATGAATAAAAGATATATTTCATATACACTCGCAGCGCTTATGGTAGCATCATTTCCATTAGCCGGTTGCTCTGCACTATCAACGGGAACAACAACCAGTTCAAAAAAGCAAAGCACAAGCAGCGCTACATCAGGCACGAGTAGCAACCACACAAGTAGCTCAGCAAAAAGTGTGGCTACAGACATAGCCGGAGAATGGATAATCACAGCCGTTGGCAGTACTACTATAAACCAAGATGAGGATATGCCATACGTAACATTTGAGCCGAGCGAAGGACGATTCTACGGTTCAAATGGGTGTAATGTGCTCAACGGCAGCTATAGCATAAGCGGGTCAACGGTATCATTTAGCAATGTTTTGTCAACTCAAAAATATTGTCCGGAAGTCAATTATGATGGGCTGATAACCTCAGTACTCCAAGATGGCAAAAAAGCAACAGTGACATTAAAAAATTCCGGCAACGAAACATATATGACGCTTGTAAATACCGATAGCCACAGCACATTGACACTCCGCAAACACAATATGCAGTTTTTGAATGGACAATGGCAAGTTACCGACATCAACGGCAAAGGCATTGATGACGAAGAAGCAAATATCTTTTTCGATGTCAATGAGCTTAAAATACACGGAAACACAGGATGCAACTTTTTTAACGGTAGCATACTGATTGACCCAACGAAAGCAAACTCTATAAATTTTTCGGGTATGGCTGTAACACGAATGGCTTGTCCGAAACTTGACCAAGAGCGTTTGATGCTTGTTGCTTTAGAAGAGACTGAAACAGCAGTACGCAACAACGACAACAGTGTGTCGTTGCGTAACAGTTCAGGAAAAACAGTGCTTAAACTCAAAAAAGTAGAAGTAAAAAGCGAGTAAGCAACAACCATCATGGAAAACCAATCATTACGCACATACGGACTAATCGGACATCCCCTGGGCCACTCCTTTTCACGCCGTTTTTTTAGCGAGAAATTTGCGAAAGAAGGGATAAATGCCGAATATTTGAATTTTGACATAGACAGCATAGACAAGCTATCAACAGTTCTCGACGAGCACCCTACCCTAGTTGGCTTGAATGTAACAATACCATACAAACAAGTGGTTATGCCTATGCTCGATGAAATAGATGAAGATGCTGCAAATATCGGAGCCGTGAATGTTATAAAAATAACACATCGCAATGGAAAACGATATTTAAAAGGCTATAATTCGGATATTATAGGTTTTACCGACTCTCTGCGAAAACTTATAGTTGGTAAAGCTATAGAAAAGGCATTGGTATTAGGAACCGGAGGAGCGTCGCGAGCCATAGTAGCAGGATTGCACAAACTTGGCGTTAAGACACAACTTGTATCGCGTAAAAGCGGCGACGGAGTAATCACATATTCGGAATTAAATGCCGAGATTATGCGAGCACACCGCATTATAGTTAACACGACACCACTCGGCACGAGTCCGAATGTAGACACTGCAGCAGATATACCTTACGAATACATCACTCCCGAACACGTATGCTTTGATTTGGTATATAATCCGGAAGTTACGAAGTTTATGTCGCTTTGTGCAGTACAAGGCGCCATAGTATCAAACGGGTTAGAGATGTTGCATGGACAAGCCATCGCTGCATGGCAAATATGGAATAACGACTAACATAAAAAATATATTTAGAACAATTATGGCAAACTCATCAACAAATGCACCAGCCGCTTCACTTCTAAATAAGATTGTATATATAGCGTGCATAGTGCTGATTTTGCTGCCCATAGGACACAGCGATGCGAATGGGCATTTTAAGTATCTAATCACCGCGCCAATAGCGTTATTGGCTGGATTGATATTTGCATTTACACTTAAGAATCCTTATCCTAAATTTAACAAGAAGACATCTAAGTATTTGCTCCAAGTAGCAGTAGTATGCTTAGGCTTTTCGATGAATTTACACGAGTCGTTAAAGTCCGGCAGCGAAGGTATGTCATTCACTATTGTCTCTGTAATAGGAGTAATGGTTTTAGGTACACTATTCGGATATTGGATGCATATCAATAGAAAGACAGCGTACTTAATATCATCGGGTACTGCTATATGCGGTGGAAGTGCAATAGCCGCAGTAGGTCCAGTGGTGAAGGC
>CAZJEA010000074.1:4416-7388 GCA_964544895.1 uncultured Bacteroides sp.
TTGGTAACAATGTTTATATTCCGCGACAAAACTAGTTCGCTGAAAAAATCAATACCTTGGTTTATCTTTGTGTTCATCTTGGCAATGATAATCAACACATATATGCCTCTACCGGAAAGTGTAACCAATGTGCTGGTATGGATTGCTAAACGCGGCATGGTTGTCACACTATTCTTAATCGGAGCCAGTTTATCACTGAAGACAGTAAAAGAAGTTGGTGTAAAACCATTGCTATTGGCAGTTGCATTGTGGATAGTGATTGGAGTAAGCAGCCTTGGTGTTGTATTATCAACTATTGATTAATCAATAATATTTGGAGCCGTGAAACCTCCATTGTCATACGTTCCCGCACTTCCGGTTTTAGCCGGGCTTAGTGCGGGAATTTTGCTGGCAGTTGAACTTAGCAACATATCATGGATAATTGCAATAGCGAGCATAGTCGTCGGGATTGCACTATGGATGTTACGCCGCAATTGGTGGAGTAGCCTGGTTGTATTTACCGCGGTTGGAATAGCAATGACGATGATGCGTATGCCCCAACCTTTATCAGAAGGAATGTCGGGGAGGAAATGCGTGATCAGCGGTAGCATTGTAAAAGTTTCAGAGACACAAGAGACAACGCGATATGTGTTGCAAGTAAATAAATATGACAATGTAGAGTGTAAATTTAGAGCGGCAATAACAGTATACTCAGTAGAGCAAAAGTACAATGTAGGCGATGAGATTAGCGTAAGAGGAAGATTATACAATAATGAGCAGTATTTAGATGTGCCTGATCAATTAGACTACTCTGCGTATGCTTTTATAGACGGTATCACAGCACGAATGGGAGTACAACCGGGAGAAATAACATACATAAAGAGTAGCGCGAACTTTTTTCAAAAGCTTTACAACAGAGGAATAACGATGCTGGAAAATAGCATTGTATTATCAGGATTTAACTCAGAGACTTCAGCATTTTTATTGGCAACAATAGCCGGCGATGATTTATTGCTCACTAACGAATTAAATGATAATTTCAGAGCAATAGGATTAGCGCACATATTAGCACTCAGCGGCCTACATGTGGGAATAATAATGGCTATTGTCGCAGCATTATTGTTTTGCATACGTTGTCTGCCATTTGGTCGCTATGCATACTATATTTTGCTGGGTGCGGCAGTGATGTGCTATGCTTGCATCACAGGCATGTCACCATCAGTGGCTCGAGCAGCAGTAATGGTGCTTGTTTATATAGCCACCAAGCTAATGCAAAGGAGTAGCTCTGTGTACAATAGTGTGTGCGTGACCGTTGCAATATGGCTAATAATTAATCCATTTTGGTTATGGTCGCCAGGCTTACAATTATCAGTATCAGCAGTTTTAGCAATAGTATGGCTAAGTAAAGCACTTAACCCATACGATAAAACAGAGCCATACAAACAAGCAGCAATAGGGATGATCATAATACCTATAGCAGCCATAGTTGGCACATCAATGCTAACATTATGCTATTTCCATACGTTCCCTTTATGGTTCCTGCCATCAAATATCATAGCCGGCATATTATCGCCATTGATTATTGGCGGCGGAGCAATTGCGACAGCACTGACTGCTTTAGGTATTTCACCCGGATTTTTGCCGGCGGTAGTAAATACACTCTATGGTGTATTAGAAAAGATTGTGACTTGGTTTGCCCAATTACCCGGCGGGCAATTAACAGATTTATATCCGGCATGGTGGCAATTAGTTTTATATGCTCTTTGCATAATCGTTTTAATAGTAGCGACCACAATACACCGGAAAGCATATTACTATATATTTGGCATGCTATGCATCCTGTTGGTAAAAACTTTTGCTATCAAGCCGGACAATAGCGAGAGCGAACTATTTGTGCCGCGCATAACCTCATCAACAGACATTTTAATCAGGCAAAGCAATAGAGCATTACTGATTAGTAATGGTGACACAATTGCACTAGAGCGAGCACAAAATATGTACGCAGACTATTTAGGTCGTAGATCAGCAAAGCTGGAACTTGCGCCTGACAGTTTCGATTTAGGAGACTTTGGCCGCCGTAATAACTATCTTTATTTTGGAGACAAAGTAATGAAAATAGTAACCTCAGATAAAGATGCAATACCACCGACAGAACGAATAGACTATGCGCTTGTTGGTGGCGGTTTTAAAGGCGATATTGTGCAATTGGCAGCTACAGTGAAAGCAGATACAATAATTTTAGCTCAGAGCATAAATGCGACACGTCGGCATCGCTATGATAAAGAACTTAAGTCGGCACATATTTCACACTATTGCGACAGACCTTTCTTTTGGCAAAACAAATACCACATTGCAAAGAAAGACTAAGCAATGTGGTAAGTTAGCTTATAGAGAATGATATATTAAACTGCGCTGTAGGCTTTAGCGTTGCGATAAATAATCAAAGTAATAAGGAACGAAATCACTGAGCAAGCTATTAAAGTGCAAGCAGTAGTAATTTGAATAACACCAAGACCAACTATTGGCGAAACCACTCCACCGAAGACAAATCCGATTGCACCAACGATAGCTGCCGCAGCACCCGTATATTTGCGGCCTTGATCCATAGCCATAGAAGTAGATGTAGTGAACACCATGCCGAGGCAAAAGAGCAAGCAAAGAGTTGTAGCTTCATAAATAACAAAAGTGTTATAAACGAGCACTCCAAATAATTGCAGTATTGCGAAAATTGCCATACCCAACGCTCCAACAGTCATTGCTTTTTCCAACGATTTAAAGCGCAAAGCCATACCCGATCCAAGTCCTATGAACACAGAATTTACGCCAAAAATCACAGCGAACCATATTTCATTGAACTCGAAATGATTTTGAATGATAAATGGAGCCGAAGATATATATGCGAACAAACAGCCTGAAGCAAAACCATAAGCGACAACAAGCATGACAAAACGTTTTATAGAGCATACTTTTGGATAATCAGAGAATGTAGCCAA
>CAZJEA010000074.1:7488-11317 GCA_964544895.1 uncultured Bacteroides sp.
ATAGAACGAGCGAGGACAATGCCGCCTGCTCCGCCTAGGCCTTGAAACAATCGGCAAACGAGGAAAAAGTTTATATTAGTAGAGAAAACACTAGCAATAGCAGCGACAATGAAAAGGAGCATCGAAGCGAGCAAAATTGGACGTCTGCCCCACTTTTGACTCATTTGACCAAAGAACACTTGACCGATAGCCAAGCCAATCATACCCATAGTAAGAGAGAATTGGACAAGAGTTTCGGAAGTATTAAAATCGTGTACCATAGTTGGGAGAGTAGGCAAATACATATCAGTCAAGAACGGACCGAAAGCCGACATCAACCCAAGAAATATCAATAGAAAGTAAAAATAGCGTGGAGCGAATCCACCGTAAATGTCATTTTTTTCTGTTTTGTTACTCATTTATAAAAATAGTTTAGTCATTAACCGAAAGACGGCAAAATGTAAAATTGGGCCAAGGTCAATATGCACCTCAGTATATGTAGTATTAATGCTTAAGATTGGCGAGACGACGTCTCAACGCCGGGATTTGGTCTTTGCGGCTGTTGCAAGCCGGGTTAGCTTGATTAACGGCATGAATGAGAGTGAGTAAGTCATTCAAGCGTTCATCAGTCATGCAAAGATTACGCAAACGTTTTAGCGAACGATCTTTAGCTTTTTCGCCATTCAATCCCCATGAGTAAGCAGCAGATTGATTGCGAATTAAAAAAGTAACTTCTTTTTTAAATTTTGATAAGTATTTAAATCTCAATAAAATAGATTCAGTTTTGCGAGCGCAAGCCACAGCGATATCCATAGGCGTAAGAGAGCGATCTTTGCTTTTAGAGAGGTCGGCATAGCCTATGGCATGGAAGACTGCAGCAATGCGAATATGAACGCCGGCATTTTGCGGCACGCGTATAACCGCGTTAAGCGCTCTTGACCAAACAGTGTCGCGATCAGAGCTGATTTTGCGACGATAAGCTTGTTCAAGTTCAGGGCACACATAGTGCATAGCGCCTGTAGTGCGAAGCAGATCGAGGGCACGCACAGGAGAGGGGCCGGAAATCATTTTTTCGAATTCGGCACGGATGCGTTCAATTTTAATTTGATTAAGTCCTGGCAAACCATGCTTCATGGCTTCAACTAAATCGGCATCAAGTTTCCAGCCGAGCGAGCAAGCCATACGAATACCACGAAGTATACGCACGGGATCATCGTAAAAAGTCAACTCCGCATCCATTGGTGTACGCAAAATATGATTGTGAATATCGTTAATTGCGTTACCTGTGATGTCTAGGAATTCGTGTGTAGTTATATTGTAATATAACGAATTGATAGTAAAATCGCGACGTAGACAATCATCGGCTACAGAGCCAAACACTTGAGCAGGGTTGTCAGCATTTTCTGCTGTGTATTTTCCGCAACGGGTTTGCACTACCTCGATTTCGTGATTTGGGAAACGTTTAAGGCGCAACATTGCAGTGCCGTAACGTTCGAAAGTTGTAGGCTGTCCAATCAGAAGATGACGTTTTTGGAGCATTTTAGCAAAACGTATGCCACCATTTTCGAGGTCAATAGCAAGGTCAATATCGTTGATATTGCGTTGCAAGACCTCGTCACGACAACAACCACCGACAGCATAAACGTGCCCTTGCCAAGGAGACTCAGCAATGATAGAACTTAAATAATCGCAAATTTTGTGATACGTTTCTACTGTCATTAATAATGATTGCGGAAATATTCTGCAAAATTACGAACTTTTTTGCAAAGTACCATCGTCGGTTGACATGAAAAGCAGAAAAATAGGGTTAATAGATACGCTAAGTTGCAGATTTTTGGGGTTGTAGTTTGCAGAATAGCGAGAAAATTAGTACCTTTGCGCGATAGTTTGTTTGATTGCCGCATTCGTAGGCGGCAATTTATTGAAAAACAATAGATTAAAATGATTAAAATTACATTTCCAGACCAATCAGTCAAGGAGTTCGAGAGCGGAGTTACGCCTCTCGAAGTTGCTCAAAGCATTAGCACACGTCTAGCACAAGACGTACTTGCCGCTACTGTCAATGAACAGGAGTGGGACTTAACTCGTGCCATAACCGAAGACGCCACAATTAAATTATTTAAGTGGGATGACGCCGAAGGCAAACATGCATTCTGGCATTCATCAGCGCACCTTCTTGCCGAAGCTCTCCAAGAGCTTTATCCCGGCGTAAAATTCGGCATCGGCCCGGCCATTGAAAACGGATTCTACTACGACATCGATCCGGGTGAGAACAAAATCACCAGCGACGATTTTGCTAATATCGAGAAAAAGATGCTCGAATTGGCTCAACGCAAAGAAGACATCAAACGCGCCGACATATCAAAGGCAGATGCACTGAAATTATTCGGCGATCGTAACGAAACATATAAATGTGAGCTCATCAGCGAACTCGAAGATGGCCACATAACCACCTACACACAAGGAAGTTTCACTGACTTGTGCCGTGGCCCGCACATTCCAAATACAGCGGCAATTAAAGCAGTGAAAATCACATCGCTAGCCGGAGCATATTGGAGAGGTGACGAAAAACGCAACCAATTGGTACGCGTATATGGCATCACCTTCCCGAAAAAGAAAATGCTCGATGAGTATTTGGTATTGCTAGAAGAAGCAAAGAAACGCGACCACCGCAAATTAGGTAAAGAGATGGAGTTGTTTGCATTCTCATCGAAAGTAGGCGCCGGATTGCCCCTATGGTTACCCAAAGGAGCTGCGCTACGCGACCGTTTGGAACAATTCCTTCGCAAGATACAAAAGCAATATGGTTACTTGCAAGTAATTACACCGCACATTGGCAATAAACAATTGTATGTAACCTCAGGACACTATGCAAAATATGGTAAAGACTCATTCCAACCCATCCACACACCGGAAGAGGGCGAAGAGTACTTGCTAAAACCGATGAACTGTCCTCACCACTGCGAGATATTCCGTGCCCTGCCCCGCAGCTATCGCGAGCTCCCCTTGCGACTTGCCGAATTTGGTACAGTATATCGCTATGAGCAATCAGGTGAATTGCATGGATTGACACGTGTGCGTGGATTCACACAAGATGATGCACACATATATTGTGCTCCCGATCAGATTAAAGATGAGTTCCTTAAAGTAATGGATATCATCCTCTACATCTTTAAAGCGCTCAAATTTGATAATTACGAAGCTCAAATCTCTTTGAGAGATCCGAAACACAAAGAGAAATACATTGGTAGCGATGAGAACTGGCATCTAGCAGAACAAGCCATCATTGAAGCTTGCGCTGAAAAAGGATTGAAAGCACGCACCGAATTAGGTGAAGCAGCATTCTACGGACCTAAGCTAGACTTCATGGTTAAAGATGCGATTGGTCGTCGTTGGCAATTAGGCACAATACAAGTTGACTACAACTTGCCTGAACGTTTTGAGTTGGAATATACCGGTGCAGACAACAAGAAGCACCGTCCGGTGATGATACACCGAGCACCATTTGGCTCAATGGAACGTTTTGTAGCCGTATTGCTAGAGCACACAGCAGGACGCTTCCCGTTGTGGTTGGCACCAGACCAAGCAGTAGTATTGCCTATCAGCGAGAAATTTAACGAGTACGCATACGAAGTAGCAAAACAGCTAAATGCAGCAGATGTGCGCACAATAGTTGATGATCGCAACGAGAAAATAGGTAAGAAAATTCGCGACAATGAGTTGAAACGTATCCCATATTTGCTTATCGTTGGAGAAAAAGAAGCAGAAAATGAAGAAATTTCTGTAAGAAAACAAGGCGAAGGTGATAAAGGTACGATGAAAATTTGTAACTTTGCAGAATATTTGACCA
>CAZJEA010000075.1:0-11312 GCA_964544895.1 uncultured Bacteroides sp.
TAGGCTGAGACTGGACTGTTTTGGCTCGAGAAATGTTATATTTGGTCTTTTGCAAAATTTTCAGTAACTTTACACTACAAAATAAACATACAGACCAAAATGATTATAACATCTGCACGTTTTCTCATAAGCAGCCCTACTGTTTCAAAATGTCCGAAATCAGACATGCCCGAATACGCTTTCATCGGGAGGTCAAATGTTGGCAAATCATCTCTAATTAATATGCTCACCGGGCAAAAATCGTTAGCGATGACATCAGCTACTCCGGGCAAAACCATGCTTATTAACCACTTCGTTATTAATGACGAATGGCAAATAGTAGACCTTCCCGGCTACGGATATGCGAAACGAAGCAAAGCCGACAGAGCTCGCCTGGAAATCATGATTAAAGATTACATACTCAAACGCGAGCAGATGGTTAATCTTTTCGTTCTCGTAGACTCTCGCCACAAACCGCAACAAATAGACCTCGAGTTTATGCAATGGCTTGGTGAAAATGGGATACCATTCAGCATTGTTTTCACTAAACTTGACAAACTCACTTCCGGTGCAGCTAAAAAGTTAACTTCCGACTACTGCGACACGCTTAAAGAACAATGGGAAGAACTTCCTCCCATATTCAAATCTTCAAGCTCTGATGGCAGAGGCCGCTACGAAATTCTCGACTACATCGAACAGATGAATAAGCTATAATATTCTCCTCGCTTCAAAATTTATAACATTTTTGTAAACGATGTGCCAAATTTTTCGTACTTTTGGTGCATCGTTTACAATTTCATCCTTGCCATTCACAATTGTAATAATCTATTTGATATGGAACAAGCTCTTACTGACTTAGAAATACCTCAACTTAAAGAACGCATTTTCAACCTTATTAAGCTCATGCGCTCTTTAATTGCACCGGGTGATATTATTCGTATCAAGAAAACTCTCGCTCGCGGCATTGAACAAAATGCCTTTCATCGCGACACGTTTGGCATACATCCCCTTATCGCTGGATTCGATACCGCCATTGAACTATGTGAGAGTGTTAGCCCAGACAGAAATATGGTCGTGGCTATATTGCTACACAACGCCGTAAATGCCGGCTGTATGACTATTGCCGAAGTTAATGATTGTTGGGGCGAGGATATTGCAAACACCGTTAGCCGACTCATCAAAGTCGCTTCGCTATACGAAAAGCATGCCACAGTTGAAAGCGAAAACTTCCGCCGTCTGCTCCTCGCTTTTGCCGAAGATATTCGCGTTATCATCATAATGATTGTGGCTAGATTGGCTCAAATGAAAGCCATAAACCACCACCCTGACGAAGACAAAGTGAGACACGTAGCATACGAAGCCGGATACCTATATGCTCCCCTAGCTCACCGCCTGGGTTTGTATGCTATCAAATCGCAGCTCGAAGATCTTTCGCTAAAATACACCGACCGCGCCGTCTTTACTTCTATCGCTAGAAAACTTAATGAAACAAAAGCAAAACGCGACGCATACATTGCCAACTTTATAGCCCCTATCAAGGCTAAACTTCAAGCTGAAGGTCTCAAGTTTGACATCAAAGGCAGAACTAAGTCAATATACTCCATCTGGAATAAGATGAAGAAACAGAAAAATGACTTAGACCACATATACGACCTCTTCGCTATTCGCATTATTATTGATGCGCCTCTCGAACGCGAGAAGCCAGAATGTTGGCTCGCCTACTCTATCGTCACAGATATGTACCGCCCAAACCCGGCACGTATGAAAGACTGGATTAGCATTCCAAAGACTAACGGGTACGAATCACTACATATAACAGTCTATGGTCCCGACGAGCGTTGGGTTGAAGTGCAAATTCGCACACGCCGTATGGACGAAATTGCTGAAAAAGGTCTTGCTGCTCACTGGCGTTACAAAGGCATCAAAAGCGAACAAGGTCTTGACGCTTGGATGAAAAACGTCCGCGACATCCTCGAAACGGCAAACACAGGTCCAATGGAGCTGATGAAAAACCTAAAACTCGATGTCTACAACAAAGAGGTTTTTGTTTTCACTCCTAAAGGCGACTTGCACAGACTGCCGCTTGGCGCTACCGTGCTCGACTTCGCTTTCAACATTCACACCGGACTGGGGTGCAAATGCACCGGAGGGAAAGTCAACGGAAGAAACTGCAAGCTAAATCATAAGTTGCAAAGTGGCGATTCTGTAGAAATTCTCACTTCCAACTCGCAGCAACCGAAACGCGATTGGCTTAACTATGTCATCACCGGTAAAGCTAAAAACAAAATCCGGATTGTTCTCAAAGAGCAAGAGAGCCGTACAGCCGAGCTTGGTAAAGAGCTTCTGCAACGCCGTTTCAAAAACAGGAAAATGGAAATCCAGGAAGCGGTGCTAATGAAGCTTATAAAAAAATTAGGCTATAAAACATCTACCGAATTTTTCAGCCAACTTGGTGAAGACGCCATAGACATAAACGATGTTTCTGAAGCTTATATCGCTCTTTGCGAGAAACAAAACGAAGCTGCGGCTGCCGTTTCTGCCGAAGAGTATGTTATGCAAACGCCTGTCGAAGAAACACCCAGCCACGACAATGACATTCTCGAAATTGGCACAGGCGATGGCATCGTTAAGGGCCTCAACTACAAACTAGCTAAGTGTTGCAACCCGATATATGGCGATGATGTTTTTGGTTTTATTTCGTCTGAAGGCGTTGTAAAAATTCACCGCGACGACTGTCCTAATGCTCGTAACATACGCAGTCGCTACCCATATCGTGTCATTCGCACGCGCTGGAGCGGTAAATTCGATGGCCAAATGGCTGCCACGCTAAGCATTATCGGCCACGACGACATTGGCATTGTCACCAACATAACATCAATCATCAATAAAGAGAAAAGCACTTCTCTGCGCAACATCTCTATTGATTCAAACGATGGATTATTCCAAGGCTACGTGGTGGTTGGCATTAGCAACACACAAGCATTAAACGACTTAATCAAAAAAATTAAAGCAATTAAAGGAGTGAAAGATGTCTCTCGCTCTGACTCTGTTGCTATTAAAAACAACACTAATCCAAGCAAAAAATGAAAGCAAATTTATTGATTCTTTCCGCTCTATCTATATCTCTACTATCATCATGCGCAAAAGATGACTCCGAGCATAAAGCCGCCGAAGCTCTCGACGCTAAAATTGATAGTGCTATAAACGTGCACAATTACGAAGAAGCCATTACGCTGATTGACTCTCTCAACAAAGCGTACCCGCTTCAAATAGAAATTCGTCGTGGCACTATTGCAAAACGCGCTAAAGCTATGGAAGAATGGGCTCAAATCCGCATTCCTGATCTTGACAAACAAATTGCCGACAGCAAAGAGTTTATTGCTAATAGCCAAAACAATTTTAAGTTTGTGCAAACATCTAAAAATATTGCAGGCTACTACATCGCAAACAACGACAATAAAGATTTTGCTTCTAAAGCTTGCATTCAAGCCAGAGTTAACAGCAGCGATGACGCTCAAGATACACCGTGGACTATTGCAGTTAATGCCGGCAAAGACATTGCTCTAAATAAATTAACCATCACCCTCAATAATAATCAACAATATGCTATTGACATTACTGTAAGTGATGGCTCTATGGCTTCTGTTGCTCCGGAGCGCGTTAACGACCTGGGCAAATACATATATGAGAACCCTCAATCTTCAACGGCTAAAGCTGTTGCTTCAGGCTCTAAAGGACAAACATCATTCTCCATCTCAGCGAACGAATGTAACGCAATTGGAGCTGCGTGGAAACTGGCTGCTCAAAAAGACAGTTTACGGAATGCACTAATCGAACGTGAACGACTTGAGCGCCAACTTCAGATAGCACGCGACCAAAAGGCTAACGCTCCTGTTGCCAATAAAGAGCAAGCCACACAAAAATAGACTTATAAACGGTGTTTCTAACATCCGGCGATGACAATAACAAATCGTGAATACCGCCGTAGACCTTCAGTTCTGTCACATTTGAGCCTAATGTCATGCCGATGTTTTTGATATCGTCCACATTCAACACTGCATCTCCTTTTTGATGTAGCTCAGTCCACTTGTTGCCGGTAACGCTTATGCTTGAATACATAAGCAGTATCGGCACTTTAATTGACGCCTGTTTGCGCAATTTTTTTTGCGCCTGTGACACCATTCTAATCCATCCGGCTGTAACTTTGCGGGGATGCAGAGTCTTCCACTCTACGTTATAATCCCATTCGCCGTGATATGCCGAAAGCAAGCTCTCGCCATACGACGTATCATCGCCTTGGCTAAATGAAAGTTTTGGTGAAAGTTTCCCCATCGACGCAACTCCCGGCAATACTATTTTCTTCATAAATCCGCTCATATTCCACTCTAAGAACGGGCTATTAAGAATTAGCACATTAACCATTGCATCGGGTTTAAAATTCATATACGACGACGTAATGAGTCCGCCTAACGAATGGCCCATCAACGCTACATTAGTAATGCCATCATTGCGCATCACTTGCATTGCCGAATCAATATCTTCATAATATTCAGAAACCTCTCGGGCCTGATAAGGCAATTGATTCTTACGTATTGAACGACCATAGCCATGCAAATCAAGTGCATAAAAATTATAGCATGAATCAACAAAGTTATCGCCCATTTCTTTCTGAAAGAAATAGTCATTATATCCATGCACATACAAAATTGCAGAAGTGCTGTTACAGTTCGCTCGCTTACGAATCACTGTGGTTGGATTGCTATCGGAACGAATTATTGTTGTTTTTTCATAGCCGGCTAATGAATCGGCTTGCCAGGTTCGTGCACTAGTGAATACACTAATACAGCTAAAAATAAGTAATAATAATTGGTAACGCATCAGATATAATCATGCCGCACAAGATTTAACTTGCGCGGCAATTTATAAGATTTTCAATAGTGGCTTAAGCTTCTTCGCCTGACTCTGCAGGTTGTTCGGGTTTGAAATCTTTTATACCGTTTTTAACCAAGAGGTTATACCACGAGAATACTTTCTTAATATCGTTGTTATGAACACGATCTTGATCAAAATCAGGTAGAATTTCACCAAAATATGAGCGCAATTTTTCAGGAGTATCCAATGCTTTTACATCTACAACATTAGCGTCTGTTTTTTCAACGATGGCTTGAAACACTTCATATAAAGGTTTGTCTTCGTCATTTGTATAGATCGCAATATCGCCTAATGAAATTACTTTATCGGCAGCATACGCAGGAACACGTTTACCGGTCTCTATATTTTCTACGATAAGCATATTTTTGCCTTGGCTTACCAAGCTAAACAATCCAGGCTTGCCGGCAATAGAAAGAATTCGTTTATTCATTTTTTATTAAATATAAACTGATTTAATATTATTATTTTTAAACTTTCAATCGTTTAATCTCTATTTTTCATTCGAGCACAAAGTTAAATATAAATTATCAAAAATGCATAAAAGCTGATGAAATAAAACGCAAAATTTACGTAAAAAGTTTTGTTCATTGCCCAATTGTTCATTACCTTTGTACTAATTCACATTATGAATAATCTCTACTCAAATGTTTGTAACGTTTATAACCCCCAATGATACGACAATTCTTAAAATTCTTCTCCAATTCTAGATTAATGCAGGCCTTTCGCAAAGCGCCTTCTCCTCAATGGTTGGTTTTTATTGTTGATCTACTTATTGTTATAGCTGCCACTATTCTTACCCTCTGCAACACTTCTTCAATAAAAAATCCCGGTTGTTGGACTTCTCTCATGAGCGTAAAAGTTGCTATAATTTCTTTTATTTATGTTATAGCAATGTTCCTAGTAAAGCCATATCGCTCAATTGTGCGTCTATCGGCCTTCGAAGATACATATTTAATCCTCATGACAGTGATATTAGCTTCGATTATATCAGCTGCCGCCGATTGTGCTCACCTATTTTTTTGCAACAGCATTTTCGTGCCGATATGGAGCATATTTGTAGTGGGAGTGATTTCTTTCTCACTTTTCATGCTCGTGCGCATAGTCATCAAATTCGTATACAAAAACACTTCTGATATTAAACCACGTAGACCGGTTGTCATTTTAGGCGCGGGATACAATTCTTTTGCTCTAGCCTCTACTCTGCTAACTGAAGAGAACGGTTCATATAAACCTGTCCTGCTTCTCAGTCTCGATGAAAAAATTAACGGAGGACGCATTAGCGGCATTCCTATCGCACCTTTTTCTAACGAAACCGTTGCCGAAACTTTCCAAAAATATAACAGCGACACACTGCTATTCTTGCACGACCAAATTGAGTTCATGCGCAGCGAAGCCGATATTTTTCTTAGCAACAATATTAAGCTTCTCATGCTGAATCGCATCGAAGAATTCAATGCCGCTGACACTAGCGTTTCTAACGTCTCTACTCACGTTAAAAACATAAAGATTGAAGATCTTTTGAGCCGCGACCCAATTATTAACAACAACCCTCAAATTGCGGCTACTACTCGCGATAAGACAGTTTTAATTACAGGTGCTGCCGGCTCTATAGGTAGCGAAATTGTTCGCCAAATAGCGACATACCACCCCGGGCGCATTATTCTGCTCGACCAGGCAGAAACGCCCATGCACGAGCTTCAACTCGAGCTAGAGCACAACTTTAATTCGCTAAATAAAGTTATGTGCATAGCCGATGTTGCTAATTACGACCGTCTAAATGAAATTTTCAGCAAATACCGTCCTCAAGTAGTTTATCATGCAGCAGCATACAAACACGTGCCCATGATGGAGGCAAATCCCGTTGAAGCTGTCGTTACTAACATCTTCGGTTCGAAGAACGTTGCAGACCTCTCAATGAGATACGGCGCTGAAAAGTTTGTAATGATCTCTACAGACAAGGCTGTTAACCCAACTAACATAATGGGTGCATCTAAGCGTATTGCCGAAATATATGTGCAATCGCTGGCTTTAAATATCAAGAATGAGCACCGCGCTGCTACCAACTTCATAACCACACGATTTGGCAATGTACTCGGATCAAATGGATCTGTGATTCCTTTATTCCGAAAACAAATTGCCGAAGGCGGACCAGTAACAGTTACGCATCGCGACATCATTAGATACTTTATGACTATACCCGAAGCTTGCTCGCTCGTTCTTGAAGCCGGATGTATGGGTAACGGAGGAGAAATCTACATCTTCGATATGGGTAAACCGGTCAAAATCTATGACCTCGCTTGTAGAATGATTTCACTTAGCGGTCTCCGTCCTGAAACAGATATAAAAATTGTTGAAACCGGATTAAGACCCGGTGAAAAATTATACGAAGAGCTTCTCAACGAGAAAGAACTCACCACAGCTACTCAACACAAGAAAATTATGATAGCTAAAGTGAGAACTTACGACTATGCTGACGTATGCGCAAGTCTAAACACTCTTTACAATGTAGTGAAAACTCATAACACACACGACATTGTTGCGCAAATGAAAGCTATCGTGCCCGAATACAAATCGCAAAACTCAGAATTTGAATCTATAGACAAAGAAATAACCGAACATTCAACTATCAAATAACGTTATGAAAAAATTTTTAGTTCTCATTGCAGCTTTATTTATCACTTCTGCTGCATCTCAAGCTCAAAGCCTAAGTAACCTTCTCGGTGCCTTAAAAAATGTAGGGTCGTCATCATCAAGCACCACCACAACCACAACTTCTTCGCAAAGCACTTCAAGCGGTCTTAGCAGCCTTCTCGGATCTCTCGGACAAACTATACAAAATGTTACAGCTTCAAGCAGTTTTTCTCTTGATGACATTGTTGGCACATGGAATTACAGCTCACCTGCAGTAGCATTCAAAAGTAGCGATGTTCTAAAAAATGTAGGCGGAGCTGCTGTTGCTACTCAAATTGAGAATAAACTATCACCCTATTACAAAAAGATGGGGCTAACTAATGTTGTTCTTACAGTCGATTCATCATACAATTTCACTATGAAACTTAAATTGGCAACCCTTAAAGGTACAATTGCTAAAAATGATGATGGTACTCTTACATTCAACTTTAGTGCATTCGGCACATACACTCTTGGCTCTGTAAATTCTATTGCTACAAAGTCAGGCAATCAACTCAACATCACTTTCGATGCTGAACGTTTGATTTCTATCATGCAAACAATCTCTAAAGTTGCTAACAACTCAACTATTAATTCTGTAATGTCGCTCATTTCATCATACGACGGCATCTACATCGGCTTTAAGCTCAAAAAATAAGACAACTCTTTTATCATCAATAAGTTTCTAGACAATTATACGATGTCGCGTATAATTGTCTAGTCTTATATTTACACCGTTCAATTAATTTACTTTTTATTTGCAACTGTCGCTAAAGTATTATAAATTTGCCAAGTAAGCATCACATTAGCACTAATGTTATATAAATTCAGAGTCATATTAGAGCACAGATGGCGTGAGCTGGTTTACAACTATCGCCGATTTATCGTGCAGTTTTCAAACACTATCAGAGTATTATCGAAAGTGCTTGAAGTTGTTACGTGGATTGTATCTATGCTTTGCCTGACCACCTTAATTGTTTACACCGGACACGAGCACAACGCATCACATATAGTCATCACCAAAAGCATTATGCACTCAGTGCAAGTTATTTTCATTATCAATGTGATATTTAATCTTGCTCTTAAATTTAAAGAGACCATACGCGAAACACGATTTATAAAGTGGATAGTCGATATACTTTTGGTGATTACTTTCATACCGTGGTTCACTTCGGCATCAAACAACATAGTTTCACAAGCGATACATAGCAATTATTATCTTTATCTAGCGCTTGGCATATATTCAGCGGTTGATTTATGCTACGGCGTTATGAAACTCATGGGAAGGAGAACCAACCCAACCCTTTTACTGGCAGGGAGTTTCACCTTTTTCATTTTCATTGGCTCTATGATTTTGATGATGCCACGCTGCACATACCATAGCATATCGTATATTGATTCGCTATTCATTTCTACCAGCGCAGTCTGCATCACCGGCTTGTGCCCGGTTGAAATAGCTACAACATTTACTCCTATCGGACAAATCGTCTTAGCTATTTTATTTCAGATTGGCGGGCTCGGCATTATCACATTCACCAGCTTCTTTGCTCTATTTTTCAGCGGCAATCAGTCAATATACAGTCAACTGTTGGTTAAAGACATGATATATTCTAAATCAATGAATTCATTACTACCAACTCTTCTCTACATATTGACGTTTACAATAATAGTAGAAATATTTGGAGCAATCGCAGTTTACTTCACTCTTCCCGAAACATTAGGTTTAGGCTTTGAAGAAAAAATAGGCATATCTATTTTTCACTCGATGTCAGCATTCTGCAACGTTGGATTTTCTAATATCTCCGGTGGCCTCGCAAATCAAGCCCTAATGAATAGCAACCAAAGCATATACATAGTCATGGGCATACTGCTCTTTGCCGGTGGCATAGGTTACCCAATTCTCGTAAACGTTAAAGACATAGTTAAGCAATATGCTAAGCGTTGTTGGCGCTTTTTAACGCACCAGCCTAAGCTAGTGATGCCAGTGCATATTTATGACTTCAACACCAAACTTGTGCTCTACACAACAATTATCATATTTATTGTTGGTTCAATAACTTTCTTCATATTTGAGAGCAGTAACACGATGTCCGGCATGAGTTTTTACAAGCGTGTCGTTCAATCAATATTTAATTCATTAATACCTCGCAGCGGCGGTTATGCCACTGTCAATCCGGCTGAATTTACAAATGTGACTCTTCTGCTCATATTAGTACAGATGTGGATTGGAGGATCATCGCAATCAATGGCAGGAGGTGTAAAAGTCAACACTATTGGTGTTATATTTCTCAACCTTCGTTCTATAATTGAACAAAAGCAAGGCATAACAGCTTTCAATAGGAATATAGCTACGCCATCTGTCAGACGTGCTAATGCCGTCGTAACTCTTTCGATTATTAGCACACTACTATTTTCTATAATTTTACTTTTATTGGAGCCTACGCTACCAATGCGAGCTATACTTTTTGAAGTGGTCTCAGCTGTATTTTCTGTAGGTTCATCTCTAGGCATAACAGATCAACTATGCACACCCTCACTAAGCGTATTGTGCGTAGCAATGTTTCTTGGGCGTGTCGGACTGCTATCATTGCTAACCGGCATGTTCGCTACCCGCCGCGATAGCTCACCTCATTATCCATCAGAAAACGTAATTATAAACTAATATTTATGAGATATCTAGTAATCGGACTTGGCATATACGGCTCTAATTTAGCACGTGACCTCACCTCTATGGGTCATGAAGTAATTGGCGCCGACAATAATTCATCAAGCATAGAAGCCGTAAAAGAGTACATCTCCACAGTGTATTTGGTAGACAGCTCCGACGAGTCAGCTTTATCTGTTCTTCCACTAAAGAACGTGGATTTAGTGATAGTTGCCATTGGCGAAAATTTCGGAGCCAGCGTCAAGACTGTTGCGCTACTTAAACAATTTGGAGTTAAGCACATATATGCCCGCGCTATAGATCCACTACACTACTCCATTCTAGAATGTTTTGAGTTGGATAGGATACTTACTCCCGAGCAGAGAGCAGCTTCAGATTTAGCTCTCGAAATGGTATTGGGAAGTGATGTTGTGACCATGAATGTAGATAAAGATACAATAATAGCAAAATTTAAAGCGCCTAAATATTTCGAAGGGGTTGCTTACTCTCAACTTAAACTAAACGACTATAATGTAACTTTAGTCGCCGCTTGCAGGCCTACTGAAAAAAACAGCATACTCGGCATAAAATCAAAAGAGCCGGAAATAATAGATATCTCCGACTCTGATGTGTATGTCACAAAAGGTGATGTATTTACATGTTTAGCTACTCGCAAAGCATTTAAAGAGATGATGCGACACATCTCATAGGCTCTTAAACTCGTAGTCCACGCAAGCACGCAATTCTTTGTGCCCTGCTAATAAACCGGCTGCAGCTACATGTGCCGGGTGCTTAGCATATTTTTCTACGTCAGCCAATGTGGGAACAATGGCAGTGAGAACAACATCCCAATCTTCAGCGGGATTTTCGTTTATGCCTACTTCTATTGACTGAAGCACGTCAATTTGCTCAGGTAATGCCAATAAAGCCTTTTTAAAAGACTCAGCAACAGCTCTGCGCTCATCGGCAGATCCTGTCAATTTGAATGAAACTATATGTTTAACCATGAGTTATGTATTAAATAAAGTTTTTTCTAAAAAATAATGGCCGCGTTGTCGCAACGCAGCCATTGTGGAGGGGTATATTA
>CAZJEA010000076.1:0-11089 GCA_964544895.1 uncultured Bacteroides sp.
CGTAAAGGCGCTGAAGGTTTGAACATCGCTTTCATGCACCCGAAATCAACTTTAGGCACATTGATCGAATTGTGCGAAGATCCTAATAAATAAGCATCCAAATACAAAATTCAAAATAAAACTATGAGTAGCCAACTCGAAAAGGTTAAAGAGCTTATTGAGCTCCGCGCCGAAGCACGCCTTGGTGGCGGCCAAAAAGCTATCGATAAACAACACGAACGCGGCAAATACACTGCTCGTGAACGTATCGCTCAACTCTTGGACGAAGGTTCTTTTGAAGAACTTGATATGTTTGTGCGCCACCGTTGCCACAACTTCGGCCAAGAAAAGAAATCAATGTTGGGTGATGGCGTAGTTACCGGATATGGCACAATCGACGGCCGTTTGGTATATGTCTTCGCACAAGATTTCACTGTATTTGGCGGTTCTTTGTCTGAAACCATGGCATTGAAGATTTGCAAAGTTATGGACATGGCAATGAAAATGGGTGCTCCCGTCATCGGTTTGAATGACTCAGGAGGTGCTCGTATTCAAGAAGGCATCAATGCTCTTGCCGGATATGCCGAAATCTTCCAACGCAATATCCTCGCTTCAGGTGTTATTCCTCAAATTTCAGGTATCCTCGGCCCGTGCGCAGGTGGTGCAGTATATTCTCCCGCACTCACCGACTTCACTATCATGGCTAAGGGCATCAGCTATATGTTCCTCACCGGTCCGAAAGTTGTTAAAACAGTTACCGGCGAAGATGTAACTCAAGATGCACTTGGTGGCGCTGAAGTTCACTCAACAAAGAGCGGTGTTTGTCACATCGCTGCCGAAGATGGTGAAGAAGCTATCAAAATCATCCGCAAACTCTTCAGCTACATTCCTCAAAACAATTTGGAAGAAACTCCGCTTGTTGAATGTAACGACCCAATTGACCGTCTTGAAGATTCACTCAACGAAATTATCCCTGATTCTGCTAACCGTCCTTACGACATGTACGAAGTTATCGGCGCAATCATTGATAATGGTGAGTTCATGGAAATTCAACCCGACTACGCTAAAAACCTCATCATCGGTTTCGCTCGTTTCAACGGTCAATCAGTTGGTATCGTAGCCAACCAGCCTAAATACTTGGCAGGTGTGCTCGACTCAAATGCTTCACGCAAAGGCGCTCGTTTCGTTCGCTTCTGCGACGCTTTCAATATCCCCTTGGTAACTTTGGTTGACGTTCCCGGATTCTTGCCCGGTACAGGCCAAGAATACAATGGCGTTATTTTACACGGTGCTAAGTTGCTTTACGCTTATGGCGAAGCTACTGTGCCCAAAGTGACCGTTACATTGCGTAAGAGCTACGGTGGTAGCCACATCGTGATGAGCTGTAAACAATTGCGTGGCGACATGAACTATGCATGGCCTACTGCTGAAATCGCTGTTATGGGTGGCGCCGGTGCTGTTGAAGTGCTTTACGCTAAAGAAGCTAAAGCTTCTGAAAATCCCGCTCAAGTGTTGGCAGAAAAAGAAGCAGAATACAACAAACTCTTCTGCAATCCTTACAATGCTGCTCGCTACGGCTACATCGACGATGTTATCGAGCCGCGTAACACACGTTTCCGCATTATCCGCGCTTTGCAACAATTAGCTACTAAGAAAGTTGTTAATCCCGCTAAAAAACACGGCAACATTCCTCTGTAATTTCAGCGTATGAAAAAGAAAATAACGATATTATTAACAGCGTTAACCCTTGTGGCTATGGGCGGTTTCGCCCAAGGCCGCAAGTCATTGCGCATAAATGAGGTGATGGTTGACAACCAGACCAACTTGGTTGACGAATATGGTCAACACACAGCGTGGATCGAATTGTTCAACATGAACTTTGCTCCGTTGCAAATATCGAGCGTCTACCTTACTAACGACCCTAACGAACCCAAAAAATATCCCGTTCCATTAGGAGACGATGTTACTAAGTTGGGCAAACGTCAAACTATTGTGTTTTATGCCGATGGCGATGCCACAAAAGGCACATTGCACACTTCGTTTGCGTTGACTCCCGGTCAAGACAACTGGGTAGGTATCTACGATGCTGATGGCATCACTTTGATCGACTCTATCACAGTGCCCGCTTCATTAGCAACCGACAATTCGTTCGCTCGCTCAGTTGACGGAAAAGGCGCTTGGAAAGTGCGCAACGGCGAAGGTAGTCGCTACATCACCCCGGGTAGTGCAAACGTCATCAAAGGCGTAAACCCCAAAATTGATGAGTTCGCCAGCAAAGATAGCCATGGTTTCGCTATGACATTGATGGCTATGTGCGTTGTATTTTGCTCTCTCTTAGTGCTATGCTTGGCTTTCTATGGCATTGGCGCAATTGGCAAATATGTTTCTCGTTTGAATAAAGCACGTTCTAAAGGCATCACCGTTGATGAAGTGCCCATCACTGATCACGATTCAGGCGAAGAAATTGCAGCTATTGTTATGGCATTACACGAACACCTTAACGCTCACGATGACGAGAGCACCATCTTAACTATTAGAAAGATGAAACGTGCTTACTCTCCTTGGAGCTCAAAAATCTATAGTCTCCGTCAGCTACCCCGACGCTAACGGTAATTACCCAAAACACGTTACTTTATAAAACATGAAAGAATATAAGTATAAAATAAACGGTAACACCTATACCGTATCAGTTGGCGATATCGAAGACAATATCGCTCAAGTAGAAGTTAATGGTACACCGTACAAAGTAGAGTTAGAGAAGAAAGCAGCTCCGCAAGTCGTAGTAAAAACTCCGCGTCCTGCTGCTGCTCCTCGCACAGCAGGTGGCGAGAAAGTTGTCGCTCGTCCCGCTGCTGCTGCCGGTGCCGGTGCAGTTAAAGCTCCATTACCAGGCGTTGTGTTGAGCATACCCGTCAAAGTTGGCGATGTTGTTAAAGCCGCAGACACTGTCTTAGTGCTCGAAGCTATGAAGATGGAAAATGCTATCCATGCCGGCAAAGACGGTAAAGTCGCTTCTATTAGTGTAAATCCCGGCGATTCAGTTCTCGAAGGCACTGTGCTTATCACAATTGAATAACTCGGATTGCAAACTACCTAAAAACTGTAAACCACACAACTATGTTTGGTGATTTTCTTGCCTCTAACCTTCGCCAGTTCTGGGAACTGACTGGTTTCGCCAATGCCGAAGTCGGCAACTTTGTGATGCTCGCAGTAGGACTTTTCTTTATTTGGCTTGCCATAAAGAAAAATTTCGAGCCCATGTTGCTTGTGCCTATAGGCTTTGGTATTTTAATTGGAAATATACCTTTCAACACAGAAGCCGGTTTGGAAATCGGCATCTATGAAGAAGGTTCTGTGCTCAATATCTTGTACAATGGTGTTAGCGCCGGTTGGTATCCTCCGCTCATCTTCCTAGGTATTGGCGCTATGACTGACTTCTCTGCATTGATCGCTAATCCGAAGCTAATGCTTATCGGCGCTGCTGCTCAATTTGGCATCTTTGGCGCTTATATGGTTGCTTTAGCTTTAGGGTTCTCTCCCGACCAAGCAGGAGCTATCGCTATCATCGGTGGCGCTGATGGCCCAACAGCTATCTTCTTGTCGTCGAAATTAGCCCCCAACTTGATGGGAGCCATAGCAGTGTCAGCATACTCATATATGGCATTAGTGCCCGTTATTCAACCGCCGTTGATGCGTCTCTTCACTACAAAGAAAGAGCGCTTGATACGCATGAAACCTGCACGTGCCGTCTCACAAAACGAGAAAATTATATTCCCGATTGTAGGCTTGTTGTTAACCTGCTTTGTCGTTCCGACAGGTATTCCTTTGTTGGGCATGTTGTTCTTCGGTAACTTGTTGCGCGAATGTGGCGTAACATCACGTTTGGCGAAGACAGCAAGCAATGCCTTGACAGATGTAGTTACCATATTGTTGGGTATGACCGTAGGAGCTTCAACTCAAGCTTCACAATTCTTGACACCGCAAACTATCTTCATTTTCTTCCTCGGCTTCATGGCATTTATTATCGCTTCAAGTTCCGGCGTTTTGTTCGTAAAACTCTTCAACTTGATTTTGCCGAAAGACAAGAAGATAAACCCGCTTATTGGCAACGCAGGCGTTTCAGCAGTTCCGATGTCAGCTCGTATCTCAAACAACTTAGGTTTGGAATACGATCCGCAAAACTACTTGCTGATGCACGCTATGGGCCCGAATGTAGCAGGTGTTATCGGCTCTGCAGTAGCAGCCGGTGTTCTACTCGGATTTTTAGCCTAACGTTCTTTCATCGTTATGATGAAAGCTGTTTAGATGATATTTTGAAGATAAATTTCAGCAAGACAGACTCGTTCTGTCTTGCTTTTTTTTCGTGTGCGCAGCTGCTTCATCAGCATTGTGGTGTCTTGAAAACGAATACTTGCAGCCAAAGAGTGATATATTACGAAAAAAATGCTAACTTTGCCCTTTCTAAGGTAAAAAGATTATGAGCAATCTCCAAATATCTAATCGTGGCATAGAAATGCCACAGTCACCTATACGCAAGCTCGCTCCGTTAGCTTTTGCTGCCGAGCAACGCGGCATTAAGGTCTATAGGCTGAACATTGGACAGCCGGATTTACCGACACCACAGAAGGCGTTGGAAGTGTTGAAAAAGATAGATAGAACAACGTTGGAATATAGCCCCTCGCAAGGATACTTATCTTTGCGCGAGAAATTGGTGCGCTATTACAACCGATTTAATATACAACTTACCGCTAACGATATTATAATTACTACCGGCGGTTCGGAAGCTGTTCTTTTTGCATTTATGTCGTGCCTAAATCCCGGAGACGAGATTATTGTGCCCGAGCCTGCTTATGCAAACTATATGGCTTTTGCTGTTTCTGCAGGTGCCGTTATTCGCACTATCCCCACAACTATTGACGAAGGTTTCTCTTTGCCAAAAGTAGAAAAGTTTGAAGAACTTATAAATGAGCGCACACGTGCCATCCTCATTTGCAATCCAAATAACCCAACCGGATATTTGTACAATCACCGTGAGATGGACCAAATACGCGATATTGTAAAAAAATACAATTTGTATTTGTTCTCTGATGAGGTTTACAGAGAGTTCATTTACACCGGCTCACCTTATATTTCAGCTATGCACTTAACTGATATTGAGGAGAACGTGATTCTCATTGACTCTGTAAGTAAACGCTACTCGGAGTGCGGCATCCGCATCGGTGCTCTTATAACAAAGAATGAGGAAGTTCGCAAAACTGTTATGAAATTTTGCCAAGCCCGATTATCGCCTCCATTGATAGGTCAGATTATTGCTGAAGCCTCAATTGATGGCACGGCTGACTATTCGCGCATGGTTTATGAGGAATATATGGAGCGCCGCAAATGTTTGATTGATGGCGTAAACCGCATCGAAGGTTGCTACACTCCGATACCAATGGGTGCGTTCTACACAGTAGCTCAGTTGCCCGTAGATGATGCTGAAGATTTTTGCGCATGGTGCTTGTCTGACTTTGAGTACGAAGGAGAGACAATCATGATGGCTCCGGCAAGTGGCTTTTATGTTACTCCCGGATTGGGCAAAGATCAGGTGCGTTTGGCATACGTCTTGTGTAAGCAAGATCTCAAGCGCGCATTGTTCTTGCTCGAAAAAGCGCTCAAACAATACAACGAGCGCAAAACGAACTAAACACATCGGTTGAGGGATATTTAGATTGGGAATCTTTAATGTGTATGAAAAATTTGGAAGTAAACGAAATTTTATGTAACTTCGTGGCGGACATAGTATATAGATCGAGATTGTAACAAAAACACCAAAAAATGATGCAAACGAAAATCTAATGCTATTACCAATCAGAAAAAAGCGGAAAACGCGTACAATGTAAATATGCTTCGACACTACCTATAAAATCGTATACCGATTTCTTGCAAATAAGTATACCATTCATTTATAGTTACTGCACAAAAAAGAGATTAAAAAATTTAATAACATACACAAGCTATAGCAAAATGAGTTATCTTAAATTTGATAAGAACCAGCTAATTAACTTGGAGCAGTCTCTACCGAAGGAGATACTGCGAACAAACCAAGCGGGAGCTTATCACTGTACCACGCTCGTAGGTTGTAATACGCGAAAGCAACACGGACTGTTGGTCATCCCTATTCCGGAGATGGGCAATAAACCTCACGTGTTGTTGTCAAGCTTAGATGAGACGGTGATACAGCATGGAGCCCCATTTAATCTAGGCATTCACCGTTATAAAGGTGATGTTTACAGCCCGAACGGTCATAAGTACATTAGAGAGTTCGACTGTGAGAGTGTGCCGCGCATGACTTTCAGAGTGGGCGGCGTGATTTTAACCAAAGAAAAGATGTTCATATCGAATGAAAATCGTATTCTCATTCGCTATACGTTGGTTGAAGCGCACTCTCCTACAGTTTTGCAATTCCGCCCCTTCTTAGCTTTCAGAGAAAGTAATAGTCTCTGTTTGGCTAACGACAATGTCAACAAAAACATCACTCCGGTTGAAAATGGTGTGGCTACTTGCATGTATGACGGTTTCCCGACTTTGTATATGCAATTTTCGCACAAACCACAGTGGGTAGACGATGCTAATTGGTATCATGACATTGAGTATGTGAAAGATCTTGAGCGCGGCGTGCCTTACAACGAAGCGTTGTGGGTGCCGGGCTATTTCCAAATACCCATCAAAAAAGGCGAGTCTATATATTTCTCTGCCGGCGTGAGTGAAGTTAAACCACGCTCTTTGGCGAAAATGTACGAAAATGAAATTGCCGTGCGCACTCCGCGCAGCTCATTCTTCAACTGTTTGAAAAATGCAGCCAAGCAATTCTATTTGCGCGAGAAAGACAATATGTATGTGCTTTCAGGTTATCCCTGGGGCGTAGTTTTGGCTCGCAACACATTTATGGCTGTGCCCGGTTTGACTTTGGCTATTGACCACTTCGACGATTATCGTGCCATCATGATGACTGCTCTCGGTGCTCTTACTCATTTTGCCGAAACCGGAGAACCAAGCGAACGTATTGCCGGCATTGACCTCCCCGATATTCCCTTGTGGGCTATATGGGCTATACAGCAATATGCCAAAAACCAAGGCACAGAGAGTGCCAAGGAACTGTATGGCGATATTGTGCGTCAATTGATAAACTTTGTGCTCGACGGTAAGCATCCTAACTTGTTCGTTAACGAAGATGGTTTGCTCTCAACAGACGGCTCTAAAACTCCGGCTTCGTGGATGAATTCGGTGCTTGATGGTCGCCCCGTAGTGCCGCGCACAGGCTTCTTGGTAGAATTCAACGGTTTGTGGTACAATGCACTGCGTTTTGGCGCATCATTGCTCCACGACGATGCTAAATATAGCGAGGATGTTGAGCGCTGGACTGCTACTGCTGATCGCGTGCAACCCGCATTTATCAATATGTTCCTCAACGATTACGGCTATCTATATGACTATGTAAATGGCAATTATGCTGACCCGTCGGTGCGTCCGAACATGGCTGTTGCCATAGGCTTGGATTATTCGCCGTTAGATAGAAGGCAGCGCAAAGGCGTGCTCGATGTTGTAACTCGCGAGTTGCTCACTCCAAAAGGGTTGCGCACCTTGTCGCCTAAGAGCTATGGCTATCGTCCATTCTATTTAGGCTCGCCGCGCGATAGAGAGTTGGCTTTGCACCAAGGTCCGGCACGTCCATGGTTGATTGGCTTTTATGCCGATGCTTACTTGCGCGTGTTTGGCATAAGTGGCTTAGGATATATTGACCGTATGCTAATTGGCTTTGAAGATGAAATGAGCCAAGGTTGCATTGGTTCGTTATCGCAACTTTATGATGCAAACCCACCATTCTCAGGCCGTGGCGCCATAAGCCATGCTACAAATGTAGCAAATGTTTTGGCTACATTGCGCACTCTTAAAAAATTGAATGTTTAACCAACGCTCTCAAGCTAAAATAAAGAAGTAACATGAAAGCATTAATGTTTGGCTGGGAATTTCCACCTCATATCCTTGGAGGTTTGGGCACAGCTAGTTATGGACTCACGAAAGGCATGTGGGAGTGTGGCAACATGGATATTACGTTCGTCATACCGAAACCGTGGGGAGATGAAGACAAATCGTTTGCCAATATCATAGGAGCATCGCAAGTGCCGGTTGCATGGCGCGATGTTAACCGCGATTATGTGGAGCAACGCATTGGCAAAGTTATGAATCCTGATTTGTATTATCGTCTGCGCGATCATATCTATGCCGATTTCAACTATATGAGCACTAACGATCTGGGTTGCATCGAATTCTCAGGTCGCTATCCCGACAACTTGCTCGAGGAAATTAACAACTACTCGATTATGGCAGGTGTGGTTGCTCGCTCTTTAGACTTTGATGTGATACACTCACACGATTGGCTGACATATCCTGCAGGTATACATGCAAAACAGGTCACCGGGAAACCGTTAGTGATACACGTGCATGCCACAGACTATGACCGCTCACGCGGCAATGTTAACCCGACAGTGTTTGGCATAGAACGCGACGGTATGTTGCACGCTGACCACATCATCACGGTGTCTAATTTGACGCGTCAAACCGTTATTGAAAAATATGGCATCGATCCAAATAAGGTGACAACCGTGCACAACGCTGTTGTTCCCTTGAGCGACGAGCTCCTTAATGTGCAAGTAAATCGCGGCAAAGATAAAGTCGTAACATTCTTAGGTCGCATCACTATGCAAAAGGGCCCCGAATATTTTGTTGAGGCTGCAGTTAAGGTGCTCAAAAACAATCATAACGTTCGTTTTGTTATGGCGGGCTCAGGTGATATGATGAACAAGATGATAAATCTTGCAGCCGAGCGCGGCATTGCCGACCGTTTCCACTTCCCGGGATTCCAGAAGGGCAAGCAGGTATACGAAATGTTGAAGGCAAGTGATGTGTATATCATGCCGTCTGTTTCCGAGCCTTTTGGTATATCTCCTCTTGAAGCAATGCAAATGGGCGTACCTTCGATTATTTCTAAACAATCGGGATGCGCCGAAATCCTTAACAATGTCATTAAAACCGACTATTGGGACATTGATGCTATGGCTGATGCCATAAATTCAATTGTCACCAACCAGGCACTGTACAATCAGCTCCGCGAAGACGGCTTGGCTGAAGTTGCTCAGATCACGTGGGACAAAGCCGGTCAAAAGGTTATTGACATTTACAATAAAGTTATTTAATAAACGAATACATTATCTCAAACACAATAAAATCAAAATACAATGAAAGCAATTAGCTTCAACTTCGAGATACATCAGCCCATGCGTTTGAAACGTTATCGTTTCTTTGACATAGGTAATGACCATTATTATTATGATGATTTTTTAAACGACGACATCGTTACACGTATAGCCGAGCGTTCATATATACCCACAGCTAAGTCGCTGTTGAAAATGATTGAAGAAAGCAAAGGTGCTTTTAAATGCTCAATCACTATCACCGGCGTTGCCATAGAACAATTCGAGCAATATGTGCCAGAAATGATAGACTTGCTCAAACAGCTCGCTGATACCGGCAAGGTTGAGTTCTTGGCTACTCCTTATGCTCACTCTTTAGCTTCGCTCACTGACCCTGAGGAGTTTGCTAATCAAGTGCGTGTGCACAGCGAAAAATTAAAAAGCTTGTTAGGTGTAGAGCCGCACGTGTTCCGCAACACAGAGCTTATTTATAGCGATGATATCGCTCCGCAAATATATGCTTTAGGCTTTAAAGGTGTCATCACTGAAGGCGCTAAGCACATATTAGGTTGGAAGTCGCCCGACTATCTGTACACTTCGGCTACTGCTCCCAAGCTTAAATTGTTGCTCCGCAACTCTAAACTCAGTGATGATATTGCTTCACATTTCAGCGATACTAACTGGGAAGCTTTCCCTCTTACAGCCGATAAGTACATGGATTGGATTGCCGCATCGCCCGAAGATGAGCAGATTGTTAACATATGCTTGAATATGGAAACTTTTGGCGCTATTCATACCGCCGAATCAGGTATTTTCCACTTCCTAGAGGCTTTACCTCGCATGGCAGCCGAACGTGGCATTGAGTTCTGGACTCCCTCTGAGGCTATCAAAAAGCTCAAATCTGTTGCCGAACTTCCCGTTATGCACGCAATTAGCTTAGCCGATGAGGCTCGCGACACTTCTGCTTGGCTCGGTAATAAGTTGCAAAACGAGGCTTTCGAAAAATTATATTCTGTAGCTGAACGTGTGCGCTTGTGCGAAGACCGCCGCCTCAAACAAGATTGGTGGTATTTGCAAGGTAGCGACCACTTCTACTACATGTCTACAAAACGTTTGGCCGATGGTGCTGCTCACTCTGCTTTTAGCCCCTATGAGACTCCATTCGATGCTTTCACTAACTATATGAATGCTTTGGCTGACTTTATTGTCCGCGTCGAAGATCAATATCCCATGGAGATTGAAAACGAAGAACTTAATGCTCTTCTAACAACAATCAGAAATCAGGAGCGCGAAATTGCAGAGCTTAACAAAGAATTAGCTTCTATGCGTCAAAACATTGAGCAATATAATGTTGAGCACGCTCTTCGCCAAAAACAAGTTGAAGAGACTAAGGCTGCACCTGCACCTCGCAAAAAGCGTGCTTGCAAGCCTAAAGCAAAATAGATTTTTTAATGTTGAATACCTAAACTAGGATCCGGGGAGCCCGTCGTGTTGACGTCGCTCCCCGTCTCTATGTATGACGGGCATGTCATATATCTGTGGTGAAAGTCCACCAAGGGCGTAGTTGCCGACGAACCCCATAGCGACTTGCAAGTTTCGAGTGGTGACGCTCGGGAGAGAAGAAGCAATAGCGAAATCGTGGCTTGACGAACAGAAACCCGATACTAAGGCGTATTAAGCGGACAAGACGACCTAAGACGTCAAAGCTCCCAAAGGCAACAGGATGACAGATTACAACAACTTAATTGGACAATCCGTGGTTGGATAAACTATTTTGCCATTGGTTCGATGAAGAATAAAATGGGAACAATAGATGAACACGTCCGCACCATGTTGCGCAAAGTAATCTGGAAACAATGGAAAACTCCACAAAAGCG
>CAZJEA010000077.1:0-3679 GCA_964544895.1 uncultured Bacteroides sp.
CCCCCCCCCACACCTGCGCTCCGCGTAGCGGTGCGTATAAAAACAGAGAAAAGGGCACGCCATCAACGGCGAGCCCTTTTCATTCACTTCTAAACTTTAATATTACTATTAACTATTTGCGATATATAAATTTTTGTCCTTTACGTAGATAAATCTGACCGTTTTGTAGGTTGTAAACGCGGCGGCCATAAATGTCGTAAGTAGGTTCATTTGAGTTAGAAGCATCGATTGTGATGTCTTCAACACCCGTTAGATCTACAGTCACTACATTTGAAGCTTCTGATTCGCCTACATTATATACGGTAGTTACATAATATTTACCGTTAACGTCAGAGGTGACAGTGTAAGTCGGTTCGGTGAGAGGTTGTTCGTTGAGTTTAACGCCATCGCGATAAATGTTGAAACCTTCAATTTCCGGTGTTACATTAAACACTGCTTCTTGATCGAACTCAATATCATCAACTACTGCCGCTTCTGATGCTGATGATGAAACTTCATAGTTGATAGCGAAATAAAGTGCGCCTTCAGGAAGTTCGAATTCATATTTCTTCCAAGATGAAGTTAACTTGATGTTATTATCATCGAGGTCCTTGAATGATTTAACAGTAGCCTTAGTTGTAGAGTAAAGCACGTATAGATACTCTTTCGATCCAACACCATGAGCCCAGAATGAAATTGTTTGAGCCTTACCGGTAAGTTTCGGAGAAATCAACCAATCGTCGTTATCGTTTTCGAAGTTAGTGAATGCAACGATTGATTTGTCGCCGGTGTGACCACCAAATTTTTCAACATCTCCATTTTCACCATCTTCAGGATCGAATACGGTAAATGCGCGTTTTCCCCAAAGATTTGGAACATATACGTCTGCATTAATACCCCAAATCCCATCATTGTCTATTGTTGTCCAGTTGCCAAGATCTCCGGTGTTTTTATTACCATGTGCATAACTTTCGAAACTTTCAACTATGTGTTGAGCTGTGGCAACTTCTGGTGATGTCCAAGTGAATGTTGCGGTAGATTCGTCTGTTGCTACTGTGAGGTCTGTAACTGCATCAATTTCGGGACGCAATAGTGTGATCGAAGTCTTATCTGAGTCATCTTGAGCATTCTCATCGCCTTCGATAGAAACTGTTGCAACAATTTCTTGTGTCTCGGGCCATGATGCTAGTGCATTTAATGCGAATGTAAATTCAGCGGTTCCTTCAGAAGCTAACTCTTTAGTTGACTCTTGTGTGAAGGTTTGATCTCCGGCAGTGACAGTAACACTATAAGCTGATGCTGTTTGCAAACCATCATTCTTAACGGTTACTACGGCATTAAAGTCTTTTGTTACATCAACTGATGTCGGAACGGTAACTGAAGCTACTTGCATATTTACGTCGTAAGTGTTACGAACTTCAATATTGTCAAGCAAAATAGGATAGTAAGCTGCAACTGAATTCATCTTAAATTGGAGATAGATGAAATCAGAACCTTCGTATTGAGTCAAAGGTACGGTAAATTTAGTGTATTTACCTGCTTTGAGATCGCATGAGCGGATTGTTTGTACTAGTGTTGTTTCGTAATCTGAACCACCTACAAATACTTCGATGTAGTCATCTTCAGGATTTGTTTCCGGATAATCGTTTGCGAAATCATAACGCATGAGGTGGAATGTCAAGTTTGCATTCTTAGCATTTGACATATCAATCTTACCCATTTGGATGGTTGATTGCGAACCCGGAGTTGCAGGCATAACCATGATGTTACCACCATCGTTATCTTGTGAAACACCGTTGTAGTCGTTATCGATTGACCAGTTATCATATCCGTCTGTACCACTAACCGATGTGCTAATCAAAAGCAATTTGTCAGTTGTACCTTTTGCAAATGATTCTTTAAAGGGAAGAGGATATTTACCACCACGGATTACGAAGTTAGTACCGGGATAACCTGTACCTGCTGAGTTCACAGCAAATACACCATATTGTATGAGTTGTTGATCATCTTCTTCGTCGTATTCAACTTCTTCGTCTACGAAAGACATAGAGGTATTACCACTTGCGAGAACTGCATCATCAGTTGCACGATAAACGATATATGTCAACTTTGTCGGATCAACATAACCACCATTTTGACCTCGGCCTTGAGGTGCATCCCATTTTATCACGGGATGATTGTCTGAATTGACTGAGGTATGAACTGTTGGTTCACTTGGTGTATCGATACCAACATAAACTTGTGTTTCTGCAGCAACACCTTCTCCTTGTTCTGTTGCAGCTACTACGCGATATACTACTGTACCTTGTGAGAGATCTACATCTTCAATTGAGAGTTGAGCTCCAACTTCAGGATTGTTGATTTTCTTTACAAGGTTAAGATCGCGATATACTTTCACATATGATAAAGATGTTAAATCTGTACCATCAACTGCCTTTGTCGGAGTTGTGAATGAAACTTTAGCGTTAAGTGCGCCTTTGTCGCCAGCAACTGCGCTAAGCTCTGTAACGGCTACAGGAGCTTTTAGATTATAGCTATCTGTAATGGTGATGTTGTCTACAAGGAAGAATGCACCTCCTGCTTCTGATAGAGCGTGGAAACCGAAGTTGTATTCGCCATCTTCAGGAACTGTAATAATTACTGTGGTTGTGCGATAGTCTTCCCAATAGATAGTTTTCTTAGGAACAATCTTTGTTGTCAATCCTTCTATTGTTGCTGAAGTACCCATATATACTTCTAATAGACCGGGCCAGTAATTAGAATAGCACAAATCATCGTATGTGAAGATGTATTGTCTGTCGGCTTTAAGTTTAATGCTTGGTGTTATAAGCCAGTCATCACCATCCAATGTACCGGGAACATAACCTACACATTGTGCACTGGGTGAGTATTCCCAAATACCATCGTCTTTGTTAAGGTTTTCGTTGTTATCAATAATGGTGAAGACGTTATAGTCTGCTTCTGTGTCAAATGTAAAGCTTGCAGGGGTGCTCAATGCCGGACCAAATACAAGTCCGTTTGATGTTGCTGAAGCTCCTTGTGCATCGTCTGAGTAAGCTGTTACTTTATAGGTAACGTATGTCGGGGCTTGCAATGAACTCAAGTCATCTGTATAAGTTGTTTCCTTAAGTCCTTTAGCAACGACTTTGTTATCTGAAAGGCGTGTGATGGTGTAGCTCACACGTGCGGGATCGAAGTATCCTCCTAGCGTGCCTTGTGTAGGAGCAGTCCAAGAGAGATTAGCATCATATCCATTTTTTGTAAGTGTAAGATCTGTTACTGCTACCGGACGGTCAATACCGATCCATTGCGATTTTGATACGCGGCGGCTATTGCCTTTGTCGTTTTGTAGAACAACTGCAATGGTGTGAACACCAGCTTTAGGTACAGTCACTGAAACTGATGCGGTTGTCCCTACAGCAACCTTATCGGTAACTGAAACTTCACCGTCCACATATATTATATATGTAACTTGTCCTTCAATTGTTGCTCCTTGGTTGTCCACGTTTGCAACATCGAAAGAAACTGTTCCGGTTAATTGGTCATCAACATAGTTAAGTGCGAGGTTTGTAGGATCGGCAGGTGCTCCTTCGTCTGCTGCTGTGGGCTCGCAGTAAAGAGCAACTACGTTTTCACTGTCATCAAACTGACCTAATAGTTGAGCAGAACCGGTTGAAACATCAATTTTAGCTAAACCTGT
>CAZJEA010000077.1:3779-10949 GCA_964544895.1 uncultured Bacteroides sp.
GTAAAGGTATAAGCACCATAATTGTCGGCACCGTCCCACTTATCGGAATACAAAAGACCACATTTAAATTCTTGAGCTTTTTCAGAGGCTTTAGCTTTTGCTGCTGCAAGATCAGAGTTAGCTGACGGTTGCATGTCGAGAGTTGTAATTCTCTCGCCGCTTAGCTTCGGCCGGTTAGCAAAGTGATCCAAACCTTTTAGGTTCAGCTCCGAAAGTTTCGGAACATTTGGTGCTTTTTCTCGAGCATAAAGTGACGATGAAGTCATAGGCACAGCAAGAGAAGCAGCCAGGATTAGTAAAAGTTTCTTCATGTAACTTGTAGTTTAGTCGTGTAAGATAAATGAAAATTTGCAGCGCTAATTTATTTGGTAAAATACAAAACACAATAAAAAAAACGTTGAAATTAGGTTTACAGAACTAACTAAAAGCCGTAAAAACAGTTTACATAAAAAAAGCTAATAAATTGTGCCGCAACTTATTAGCCATTTGGATATGTTTACATTAACAATTTTTCTATATCGAGTTAAAAAACTCTGTCAAATCAGTGTCTTCAGGGACATTTAGCGACGTACGCAACCGATAACGCGCTGTTGTCACAGTGGTTGGCAGCTTACCCGAAAGCCTCGAAATCTCTCGCGTAGACATACCTAATCGATAGTACACTGCTAATGAAACATCATTTTTTGACAGGTCAGGAAACTTCTTAAGCAAACGTTTTACAAACTCCGCATTCTCTTCGTGCAAGCTGACAACAAATTCAGGTTCTTTATCTTTAGTCAAGCATTGAGTTATAGCATTGTTTATGATGCGGAGTTGTGCCGAAAGCTGTGTATTGCTCATCTTGTAGCTTTCTTTAACCATCTGCGACAGCTTTTCGAGCATAGATTTTCTACCACAATAAAAACCATAGAAATAGTTCATCTTACGGCGGGTATCATCTATAACTGTAATATGCTCAGTAGCGGTGGTTTGCAGTTGCGAAATTTCATTGTTTTGAGCACGTAGTTGACGTTGTTGTCTACGCGACTGCCTATAAAGCACGAAAAAGGCGACTGCAACAGTAAAGATTGCAATAATGACAAACATGAGAAACTGCATGGTGTGCGTCGTCTCTTGTTTCTGCTGCTTTAAGCTATATTTTTCGCATTGCTTTACTATTTCACTCACCATGAGACTGTAATTTACTCTCTCTTGCTCAAGCTGTATAGCGTCCATTTGCTGCTGTTTCAGCGCTTGAGTCATCTGATTATAAGCAGTACTGTAATCATTTTGTGCTGCATAAATCTGACTCAATAGCGAATGTGAATAAGAGATGACTTTATCGTTTTTCTTCACCGAAGGAATAAGACGATTGATTTGCTCTGACGTGCGCAAAGCTTTGCCAAAGTCTTTGTAATTGAAATATAGCTCAGTGAGATTTACATACGAATAACATTCGGTAGTTTTATTTCCGTACTGTTGACACAAGTCAATAGACTTAAAGAAATTAGCCTCAGCTAACGCAAAATTGGGTTCGAGAGTACCGATATTACAGTACAGTGCACTTTCGAAAATGGTGTCGTGAATGACATGGGCTATGTCCCTACCCTTTTCAAAACATTCTTTCGCTTTCTTCTCCTTTGCTTGTTCCGAATAGAGGTTGCCGAGATATGTATAAATCATCATCTCTTCACGCTTATTGCCATCTTTATGGCTTTGTTTCAACCCTTTAAGCAGCTCTTTTTCTCCTTGCACGAAATCTGTGGTCGAAGCATAGCAAGCACCCATACCTAGAGAGATAAGGTCGCGCAATTTTGTGTTCTGTTCAGGACAGAACTTTTGTGCATACGAAAAAGTTTGCATAGACAACTCGGGATAGCTACTATCATATAGAGCCCATCCCAAAAAAGCAAGAGCACGAGCCGATTCTTCCGGTAAAGACATCTCGCTGGCAGCCATAAAGCTTTCGTACAACGGCTTTACAGCAGCCTTGCAATCTTTATAGCGCAACTGATTAGCATCATCTATTTGCTTTGTGAGCTCAGTTGGAGTTATAGCAAAAGATGTTAAAGATGAAAGTATAAGTAATATTAAAGAATAGCAAATTTTCATTTTGTGAGATTAAGTGCAACAAAAATAGTAAAAAACTTGCTAAGAATAAACAAATTGCAATAAAAAAATTAAAAAAAAGGACTATGCTTATGACTTTGATACTATTAATTTGGCTATAAAAAACTCTCGGGGTGGCTCCCGAGAGTTTTAAATTGAATATGTATGTAATGTTAGTATTGCTCGTTTTCGTTGGGGAAATCTGAACTCTTTACATCATCAATGTAATGAGACACGGCATCGTTAATAACCACAGATAGGTCGGCATAGCGACGCAAGAATTTAGGCGAGAATCCTTTATTGATGCCAAGCATATCTTGCATTACCAAAACTTGGCCATCGCAACCTCCACCGGCGCCGATGCCGATTACAGGTATCGAAACCATATCGGTTACCTTTTTAGCCAAAGCAGCAGGAATTTTTTCAAGAACCATTGCAAAGCAACCTAGCTCCTCGAGCATTTTAGCATCTTCAATGAGTTTGTTTGCTTCTGCTTCTTCTTTTGCACGTACGGCATAAGTGCCAAACTTATTTATTGACTGAGGAGTCAAGCCGAGGTGGCCCATAACAGGTATTCCGGCACAAAGTATGCGTTCAATAGATTCACGTATTTCGGCACCGCCTTCAATTTTTACAGCTTCGGCACCGCTTTCTTTCATTATACGTATTGAAGAAGCCAATGCTTCTTTAGAGTTACCTTGATAAGAGCCAAAAGGCAAATCACAAACAACAAGAGCGCGCTCAGTGCCTTTAGTAACACATTGTGCGTGATAAATCATTTGGTCGAGCGTTATGGGAAGAGTAGTGTGATGTCCAGCCATAACATTTGATGCAGAGTCGCCAACGAGAATAACATCCATACCTGCCTCATCAATAAGGCGAGCCATAGAGTAGTCGTAAGCAGTTAACATTGCAATTTTTTCGCCACGTTGCTTCATTTCAATAAGACGAGCAGTAGTGACTTTGCGTTTATTGTCGATAGTATTTGTAGACATGATTTTTTTGTAGTGTTATTAAAATCGGTGCAAAGGTAGCACTAACTATTGACATTTGTGTTGAAAAAAAGCAAAAAAGTGTTTAAAGAGGTAACACTCCCAATTAATAGGACTGAAAAATGCCCGAATGTTTTTTCTTGATTCGGGCATTTTTCTTATCATTTTAGTTATATGTTATAGCTGGGTGTATGGTAGATCGAATGCTTCGGCTACACCTTTAAATGTAATCTTGCCATCAACTACATTAACACCTTGAGCAAGGCCGGCATCAGCCTTGCAAGCTTCTTGCCATCCTAAATCTGCCAACTTTATGGTGTATGGGAGAGTTGCATTAGTGAGAGCGAGTGTAGATGTGTAAGGAACCGCACCGGGGATATTTGCAACGGCGTAGTGAACTATTCCATCAACAGTATATACCGGATTGTCGTGCTTCGTGGGTACGGATGTTTCAAAGCAGCCGCCCTGATCTATAGCAACATCAACCATCACTGTCCCGGGACGCATGAGTTTTAGCATGTCGCGAGTAACAAGATGCGGGGTTTTAGCTCCAGGAATGAGCACCGAACCGATTACAAGGTCTACGGTTGGTAGTTCTTGCTCGATGTTGTGACGCGAAGAGTATAGCGTCTTAACATTTTTGGGCATAGTTTCTGCAATGTGCCTCAATGTTGGAAGCGAAATATCTGTTATAGTGACGTCGGCGCCAAGCCCTGCAGCCATAAGCGCAGCATTGCGGCCAACAACACCACCGCCAAGAATAAGCACTTTTGCAGGTTTAACTCCGGGCACACCGCCAAGAAGAATGCCTTTGCCTCCTTGTGGTTTTTCCAAGAAACGAGCGCCTTCTTGTATAGACATACGTCCAGCGACTTCACTCATAGGAACAAGAAGTGGTAATGCTCCGGCACGATCGCGCACAGTTTCGTAAGCGATACACGTTGCACCCGAAGCCAACATGGCATCAGTAAGAGCCCTGTCACTGGCAAAGTGGAAGTAAGTGAAAAGCAATTGTCCGGGTTTCACGAGTTTGTACTCCGGTTCAATTGGCTCTTTTACTTTTACAATCATATCAGCAATGGCATAAGTTTCTTCAATAGAAGATAACATTTTAGCACCTGCGGCGACGTAATCGTCATCGCTAAATCCACTACCAACACCTGCTGATTGTTGCACGTAAACAGTGTGTCCATGTTTAACAAGTTCAGAAACACCCGCCGGCGTAACGCTCACGCGGTTTTCGTTGTTCTTAATTTCTTTAGGAACTCCAATATTCATAGTTGTGTTTTTAAAAAGGTATTAAAAATAAAAAAGTATGCAGAAGAGGACTCGCTATTACACGAGTTATGTTTTTTAGACTAAGAGAAGAAAACTCCCTACCGCTAGGCGACAGGGAGTAATAAAAGACCTTTAATCAATTTGCATCGGTATAGTACGATCAATTGAGTTGTCGAGCGAGATAAGCGTTTCAGTACCAGTGACACCGGGAATGTTTTGGATGCGGTCATTCAAAAGCTCCATCAAGTGCTCATTGTCACGAGCATAGAGTTTGAGCAGCATCGAATACGGACCGGTTGTAAAATGGCACTCAACTACCTCAGGAATTTTCTCAATTTCAGGTACGACTTCACGATACATAGCACCACGTTCGAGGTTAACACCTATGTAAGTGCAGGTGCTGTAACCCAAAGTTTTGGGATTAACGATGTAGCCCGAACCGGTAATAACCTTCAAATCTATAAGACGCTGTATGCGTTGATGGATTGCCGCACGCGACACACCACACTCTAGAGCAACATCTTTAGATGCAATACGAGCATTGCGCATTACAATGCTTAAAATTTTACGATCGAGATTGTCTATCTTTTCCATACTCATTACTATAAATAAGTAGTTAGATTTAAAAGTTTGAAAACTCTCGTGTTGATAGTAAATAGTAAATATATAGTTGTGGAGACAAAATTACTAAAAATTTGTCATTGCAACAATTTTATTTGACTTTTTATTTAAATTCACGTAGTTTTTTTAACAAAATGCTCATATATAGGTGCAAAACACGCCCCACGCTAACAATTTGCTCACGTGGGGCGAATATATGCCTTTTCCGAAAAAATCTTTATTTGATTTGACCATTGTCGTTGTGCTCAACAGGAGCAACAACATCAGTAACCTCAATTTCAAATATGAGAAGTTCGTTAGGACCGATTTTAGCTTGAGGCACACCATTCACACCATAAGCGAGGTGACCGGGAATGTAAAGAGTCGCTTTACTACCTTTTTTGAGGAGTTTAAGACCTTCACCGAAACCGGGGATTGTGCCTTTACCGGCTTGGAAGACAGCGTTACTACCTTGGTCAAATTGTTCGCCGTTAATTCGTTTACCCTTGTAGTTAAGAGTTACGCGGTCGCCATCTTTAATGTTAGCTCCTTCGCCTTCGTTTTCGATAACATATCCGAGACCGGTTTGAGTAGTTTTAACACCGGGAACTTTAGCAATAAATTCTCTGCCGGCTTTTTCGTTAGCTTTAGCCTCAGGGCTATTAGCTTTTTTAGCCTCTTCGCGAGCTTGAGCCTTAGCTTGCACATTTTGAATGAGCTTTTGATATTCTTGTGCATACTTTTGAGCTTCCTCTTGACTTACAGAATCAGCGAGAATGAATTTACGCATTTGTTTAAGCATTTCGCCGCGATTAACTTGTACGCCCTGTTTTTCCATCTCTTTAAGTTCTTGCCAAACGCGAAAACCAGAAGCCATACCAGCAATATATGCCTCGTCTTTTTCATTACCAACGACAGCTTGAAGACCTTTAATAAATTCTTCGCGATTATAAGCCTCACCAGACTGATTAGCATAATAAGAAATTTCACCGCTGATAAAGCTGCCGGTCATCATGCCATAGTATTGAGAGATAGAGTCAGAAGTAGCTTTAGCTACAATAGAATCGTTGTCAGCATCGGCACTATCACCGTTGCCACACGAAGTTGCAGTAGTGCCCACAACAGCGAGCATACACATACCAAATAAAAACTTTTTCATTTTAGAGGTATTAATTAGTGAAATGAATGAATATTTGGTCGCAAATGTAATTAATCTGCGACAAAATACGATAAAAAAATTGAGTTAAAAACAATCATTTCAATATTATTAAGAATTGAAGACGCAAAAACAAGGCTAATTTTGAAAAAATATGACGGATATTAACTAATTTTGCATATCATCTTAACCAATTCGATTTATAACATAAAATTCTATCTCGATGAAAGTTATCAATTTCGCCGACCAAAAGTCGTTAGTAAACCAGTATCTTACAGAGATGCGAGACACCAATGTGCAAAGCGACCCACTTCGATTTCGCCGCAATCTTGAGCGCATCGGACAAATTATGGCATATGAAATATCGAAGACACTAAACTATAGTAGCAAGGCTATCACAACACCGTTAGCAGATACCGAAAGCCCAATAGTTAGCGACCGAGTTGTACTTGCAACAATATTCCGCGCAGGTGTTCCATTTCACCAAGGATTTCTCTCATATTTCGATTATGCCGAAAATGCATTTGTCTCAGCATATCGTAAATATAAAGAAAAAGAGAATTTTGAAGTATGCATAGAATATCTTGCATCACCCAACCTCGATGGAAAGACACTAATACTTTGCGACCCAATGCTCGCAACCGGAGCCTCAATGGAACTAAGCTATAAAGCACTGTTGACAAAAGGAAATCCGGCACACATACACGTAGCATCGGTTATCGCGTCAAAGCAAGCCGTAGAATATATCAAGAAAGTATTTCCGGCCGAAAAGACCACGCTTTGGATGGGCGCAATAGATGCTGAAATCAACGCACACAGCTACATAGTGCCAGGGCTCGGTGACGCCGGTGACTTGGCTTACGGAATAAAGGAATAGGGCGCATAACCTGTTAAAATACTTTAAATTAGGAGTAAAATCGGCTTAAAAAGGGATGGTCGCTTGCGTAGTAACAAAATTATTACTAACTTTGCACTCGCAAAAGAGAAACACAAATCTCGAAGCAACGATGGCCCATTCGTCTATCGGCTAGGACGCAAGATTTTCATTCTTGAAAG